>JANMKN010000338.1:0-5066 GCA_031372065.1 Abditibacteriaceae bacterium
CGGCCTGGGACCGACATATGCCCACTCGATGGCTGTGGCTATATTGTGCGTGTCGTTTTATCTTCTTTTCGCCCTTTTCTGGCGCTTTAGCCGGTGCTTTGGCGGGCGCTTTGGCCGCCTTTTTGTCATTGGCTTTTGCCATAATCTTGGGAAACCCCCTGCTGGAACAACAGAAATTTTTACGTCAAAAAACGGCTGGATTTAGGTTTTAGGTGCCGGGTTCTGGGTTTTGGCGCCTCAAAAACGGGGGCAAAACCTGTTTCCGAACTTATCACTAAAAACCCAATTCCTAAAACCCAATTCCTACTCCCGACAACCGGCGCGATTCATTAATTCCTGCACTGCCACGCGCACATCGCGACCTTCAAATAACACAGCGGCAATTTGCTCGGTGACGGGCAGTTCGACATGGACTTCGCGGGCCAGTTGCAAGGCCGCGCGCGTGGTATTCACGCCTTCAGCCACCTGCATAATCTCGCCTTGTGCGGTGCGCAGGTTCTCGCCTTTAGCAATATGCTCGCCGAGATTGCGATTGCGCGAATATTTAGAAACACAAGTTGCCAATAAATCACCCAAACCGCTGATGCCCCACAGTGTCGCTTCACGCGCGCCCAAAGCTACTGCCAAGCGCATCATTTCGTGCCAGGCACGCGTCACCAGCGTCGCTTTGGAATTATCCCCGAATCCAAGCCCGTCGCCCATGCCTGCGGCCAAAGCGACCACATTTTTCAAAGCGCCGCCCAGTTCCACACCAAGCAAATCGGTGTTGGTATAAACGCGAAAGGACGGCGTATTGAACAACTCCTGCGCAGCGATGGCCGATGCTTCGTCATCGGAAGCCACAACTGTTGCTGTCGGCACGCCGCGCACGATTTCACGCGCTAAATTCGGGCCACTGAGTGCCACATAACGCGCCCCGCAAATGCCCGCATTTTGCTGCCAAATTTGCGCGGGTCGCAAACCGATTTCGGGATGCAAACCTTTGGTGCCGTTGACGACCACCGCGTGCGGCTCCATCAAACTAACAAGGTTCTGCGTCAGGGATGGAACGCCCGCGCATGGCACAGCACTGATAATCCACGACGCGCCGCGCAAAACTTCTTCTAAATCGGCGTAAAAACGCACATTTTTCAAGCGGGCGCCGGGCAGATATTTATCATTTTCTTGCGTCGAAGTCAAGCGCTCTACATCGCCTGCATCCCTTGCCCATAAACGAGTTTGCGCGCCTTTGGCCGACACCAAATGTGCCAACGCGGTGCCCCAACTGCCCGCGCCTAAAACGGCGACAACCGGCGCAGCGTTTTTTGCCATTGCGTCGCTCATTTCGCGGTCACTCCAGTTGGCGTTTCGCTTTCGGTTTTCGCTATTTTTCTTTCGCCCAATTTTGGTTCGGTGCCCGCCGCGATACGTTTTAGATTCGGAATGTGTTTCAGAAACGCCACAACAGCAATCAGCGCCATAACCGCAAAATAGGGCGCGGGCACTTGGAAAAACCAACAAGCAAAGGGCGCCGCCAAACACGCTGCGACCGAAGCCGCCGACACCATGCGCGTGATGAGCAAAACGAGGCCCCACAACGCCAAACAAGCCACGGCAACGGGAAACGACAGCGCGCCAAAAACCCCTAAGCCCGTAGCGATGGCCTTTCCGCCTTTGAACTTCAGGAAAACCGAAAAAACGTGCCCGACGGCGACTAATAAGCCGCACAGCGCGATTTCGACATAGGCTTTTTCTCCCAACAAAGCGCGCGCGATCAATGGCCCGGCCACGCCTTTAAGAACATCTAAAATGAAAACGGGAATGCCGACTTTTGGCCCCAGAGCGCGATAAACATTGGTCGCGCCGATGTTGCCCGAACCAATCGAACGCACATCCACGCCGCAAAGTTTTCCGGCCAGCACGCCAAACGGAATCGCGCCGGCTAAATAAGAGAGGATGAAGGCAAGAATAGTCATGATTTGTAGGGGCATGGCCTGCCGTGCCTCCCGTTTTGGGCATGACAAGGCCATGCCCCTACATTTCTACCGCCGCCCGCGCGTGGCTTTAAAAGCGGCGCGCTTCGATTGCGCTTTGCGCTGTTCACCGGGTTTGGGCGTTTTTGATTTCGCTTTGGCTTTGCCGCCCGCCGGAGCCGAACTTTTGACGACTTTTGGCGCGTCTTGCAATTCTTTATCAACCGGCGGCGCTTTGCGGGGCTTGGTTTGGCCTTTGGCGGCGTCAGAAAGGCGCGTGGCTTCCAAACCGGCATCGCGGCGCTCTTGCAAGCGTTCTTCGCGGGTGCGTTCGCCGCTGCCTTTGCGCACTTCGATAACTAACGGCACGCCGCGAAACGGGAAATTCTTGCGAATGACATTTTCCAGATGGCGCACATAAGAAAAGTGCAAATTATCGGGCGAATTGCAAAACAAAATGATGCGCGGCGGCGCGGTTTCGGCTTGTGTGGCATAGCGGATCTTGACCGGCTTGCCTTTGGCCGAAGGAACCGGATGTTCGGCCATAGCGCGGCGCAAAACATCGTTGAGTTGGCCAGTTCCGACACGAAAATGCACGTTGCCGGAAACTTCCAATGCGTCCTCGAACATGGCATTCACGCCCTGCCCGGTTAAGGCCGAAATGAAATGCACCGGTGCATAAGACACGAACGGCAAATAGCGCGCAACCATGTCGAGATAATCTTTTTTCGCCATCTCCGAGAGGCCTTCTTCGCCTTCGATTAAGTCCCATTTATTGATGGCAACGACGATGGCTTTTCCGGCTTCGTGTGCGTAACCGGCCACTTTGGTGTCCTGCTCGGCAATGCCGCCGCTATCGCAAACGATAATCGCTACATCGGCGCGTTCCACAGCGCGCAAACTGCGCAAAACCATGTGATATTCAACGGAAGTTTGGTCTTGCCGCACGCGCGCTTTGCGGCGCATTCCGGCTGTGTCAATCAGTGTTGTATCGTGCCCGTTCCACTCGAAACGCGTGTCCACGGCATCGCGCGTGGTGCCCGGAACCGGTGACACCATATTGCGCTCGAAGCCCAGCAAAAAGTTGGTCAGCGCGCTTTTGCCAACGTTCGGACGGCCCACAAAAGCGACTTTAATCGAATCGTCTTCGGGATATTCTTCTGGCGGCTCACGCGGCAGATAATCTTCGATAACTTCGGTTAATTCGGCCACGCCAATGCCCGCGACAGCCGAAATCGGCATCGGTTCGCCCATGTGCAGCGCATTGAGATTCGACAGCGGCATCCGTGGATTATCCACTTTATTAGCCGCCAAAATGACCGGTTTGCTGGTGCGACGCAAGCGTTCAGCGATCAAAAAATCCAGCGTGGTGGGTTCTTCGCGGCCATCGGTTAAAAAGATAATGATGTCCGCTTCATCAATGGCGACTTGGGTTTGCGCCAAAATCGCGGGCGCATAGCCTTCGGTATCCAAAGGATCAAAACCGCCAGTATCAATCAGCGTGCAGGTTTTGCCCCAGATGTCGCAATCGGCATAAAGCCGGTCGCGCGTGGTGCCCGCTAAATCTTCGACAAGGGCCATGCGCTGGCGCACCAAGCGATTAAACAAAGCGCTTTTGCCAACATTAGGCCGTCCGACAATTGCAATTAAAGGCTTACTCATAGTGACGATTGACGATTGACGAATTACGAGTGGCAAGTTCTTTACTCGTCACTCGTAATTCGTCAATCGTCACTTTCAAAGTCCAGCGCCATAACATCCGTCCACAGATGCTTATTGGCAGCGATAAAGGCGTCATGCTCCGGGTGCGGGCCGTAAGCTTCATAAGTCTCGCGCGAATTGAAGCGCGCGATGTAACCAAAATCAAAAGCGCGCCCGCGACCACTAAAATCCAGCCCCGCAGCGGCAGATTCGATGCCTTCGATTTTGTTTTGCAAATCCAAAAGTTCACGCTTCAATGTGGCGGCGTCTTCGGGTGTCCAGCCTTCGCGTAGCGTGAACAAAACCAAATGTTCAATCATAGAATTCCTTAATCTTCGTTTTTCTCTTTAAACGCTTCCAACATTTGCTGCATGGCTTTGGGCGGCGCCACAAGCAGCGGCTTGGTTTCGGCTGCGGAAGAAACGTTGGCTTGCCACAGCGAACCATCCAAATAACGTGCTTCGCAACCGGCTTCGGTGCAAACACACAAACCGCCCGCGACATCATACAGCTTATGCCATTGCGAGAGCGAGGCTAAAATCGAGCCGCGCGCTGCTGCCAGTAAATGATACGTCAAACTGCCCAAGTTGCGATTGCGACATGGAATGCTGCGAATGTTGATGCTGACCGTGCTATTGATCGCCAGCAAATCTTCCTGCGTGAGAACGGGCCGGTCACTCGCCTGCAAACGTGCCACCTTGCCGCCAAATTCGCGCCATGCGCCTTGCCCTTCTGCCGCCCAATAAAGTTCGCCTTGTGGCGGAACGGCGATGGCGCCAAAAATCGCCTTGCCGTTTTGCACGGCGCCAATGGAAACACACCACAGCGGAATGCCGCGCACAAAATTCGTGGTGCCGTCAATTGGGTCAATGACCCAGCAAGGCTCGTTTTTATCGCCGGTTAAACCAGTTTCTTCGCCCAAAAATGACCAATCGGGCGCCAGTTCGCCCAATCGTTCGTGCAACATCGCTTCAAGCGCGCGATCTGCTTCGGTGACAAGAGTGTTATCGGGTTTGACTTCTACCGCCGCACGGCCATGCAGTTCCAGCGCCAAGTGCGCCGCTTCGCGCGCAATGCCCAGCGCCGCAGGTATTTCAAAAGGAAGCATCACGCGCAGTTTAGTAAATTTCACCGCAGAGGACGCGAAGAGCAGAGGAGAAAAATGAGAAAAGGTGCGGGGCGAGAAATTTCAGCCTTACTTCTTTTGCTTCCTATTTTTTTTAGCGACAGCCAACGGCAACAGCGGCTTTTTGAAATGCCAAATGGCTAATTCACCATTGTTTGTCAAAGATTGCAGGCGTGTGCCATCGCCAGAAAGGGTAACGCTTGAATCTAAGAGTCTGTCTTCATGTTCGTGAATAGAATCATACTGGAGTTGATGAAACGACACAAAAAAGAGATTTACCCCAGTGA
>JANMKN010000355.1:0-10231 GCA_031372065.1 Abditibacteriaceae bacterium
TTCTCACTGAGGAAAGTGCTTTCCCCACTGGGAAAAGTAGTTTTTCCACGAAGGAAACGAGTTTCTCCACTGAGAAAAGTAGTTTCCTTGCAGAGAAAAGCAGTTTTCCCACTGAGAAAAGCAGTTTTCTCACAAGGAAAAGCAGTTTTCTCACTGAGGAAAGTGTTTTCCCCACGAGGGAAAGTCGTTTTCTCTGTCGGGAAAGTGGTTTTTTCAGAGAGAAAGGTGCTTTTGCCTATTAGAAAAGTAGTCTTTGAGGCAGACGGGACGAAAACTGAAAGTGGTTCTAACCGTCGGAGTTTTGCGCTTCGGCGTCAATTTTTTGACAGGAGACAAGGGCAGCTACGCCACATCTGCGGCGAATTCGTAAATTACCAAATCGTGTGTGTTCAAATCCATTTGAGCGGTGTTTTGGCCCTCGTGTTGGTTACAAAAATCTACCGTCTTTTCCCTCTTTCCGCCTTCCCTTCAAATATAAGGAAGCGCCACTTCTCTGACATAAAGCAAACGCACAGGCGATAAGGGCCGCTATACTCATTTTTAGGCTTCCTCTGATTGAAAAAGGAAAAATGTGAACCGGAAAAGCTCTCTTCTCATAGTGCGACTGGTCGCGCTTGTCGGCGTTTTGTGCTTTGTGATGTTCGGCAAGGGCGTGGCGGCGCCACCAAAGGCGTCTAAGGCGGCAACGGATGCGAAAGTGCAAGAATTATCGCGTCAAATTGCTCTGAATCCCAAATCGGAGAAATTGCGCCGCGCTTTGGCCGAGCGTTACGAGGAATTAGGCCTTTATCCGCAGGCGTCGGATGCCTTTGCGCGCGACGCGGCCTTGCAGCGGGAAGCCGCCAAAGGCGATGTGCGGGCGGCGGTTGCCACCGAACAAAAAGCGCGTCGCTATCGCACCGAGGTTCGCTTATTTCAAGATCGCCCGGCCACGTCCGAAGAACGCACGCGCCTTTATAGCGGTGCGCGTATCGAACCGCCGTTGGGCTGTTACGTTGGCGCGTTCATAGACCGCGATGATGTGCTGAAAGACACCTACTTCGACGAGAATTTTCAAACGCACCGTTACCCGCAAGAATTTCAAAAGGTCACGGGACGCTCCCATGCTTCGTATTTTATGTATTTGGCCTATCGCACTTTTGTGATGGATGGGGTCAAGAAAGAACAACAAATTCCGCTGAAATGGTTGGAGCAATGCAAGCGAGATGGCATTATTCCGCAAATCTCGCTGGAGCCGCACGATTTCGACGAAGTGCGCGACGATGAATATCTGCGCAATTATGCGAAAACCTTGGGCCAACTGAATTGGCCGATTTTTGTGCGTTTTGCCGCCGAAATGAACGGCAGTTGGACGAAATGGGGCGCCGATCCGGCCCTTTATCGCGCCAAGTTTCGCCTTGTGCATCAAACGCTGCATCGCTACGCGCCCAAAGTTGCGACGATTTGGTGCCCGAACAGCGTGCCGGTTAGCACCATCACCGATTATTATCCGGGCGATGACGGCTGCGATTGGGTGGGCGTCAATTTATATTGCGTGCCCTATTACAATAACGACCCGAACCGTCCAGCTTCGCGTGATGCGCCGACCACCTTGCTGGACCCGATTTATAATCTCTACGCCAACCGCAAGCCGATAGCCATTGCCGAATGGGGCGCCAGTCGTGAAACGCGTTTGCAAGGCAAAGATCAAAGCAGCGAAGCCTTCGCCCTGCAAAAAATGGCGCTTTTCTATGATGCTTTGCCGCGCCTTTATCCTCGCGTCAAAATGGTCAATTGGTTCGACATGAACGCCCTGCGCCATGCTCCACCCGGACGGCAATTGAACAACTACAATTTGACCGAAAGGCCAGAGGTTTTAGCGAATTATCAAAAGGCTATCGAAGAACCGTATTTCATCAAGTCGCTGAGTAGCGCGCCCACGCCCGAAACGCCCTTACCTTTTCCGCTCAAAGTCGGGCAAATCTGGCAGCAACCGGTGGCTTTGAGCGTTTGGGTGCAATCCGTGGCGACGCGTCCATTGGTAACAATGGATGTCGGCGGCAAACGAGTTTATTCCGGGCGCAGTTACGGCGTGCATCGTATGCAAATTGATCCCGCTCAGCTTTCGGCGGGGCAGCAACGCATCGTCGTGCGCGTTTTTGATGATGAAGCGCGTTTACTGACCACCGAATCCACCGTCGTTGAAGTGCGAAATAAAAATTTTGTTGCCGTAGCACCGACAGTCCCGATGATCCAACCAACACCCAAAAAGCCCGCAAATCCAACTGTCAAACCAAAACCGAAGACTGGTGAACCAAGTTTGGGCAGCTTGATGAATGAAATCAAAACGCAATTAAATTTGCCCGAAAATGCTCTGGGCGCGTTGCCGGGTGCGCCTGCCAAGCCTGCTGCGCCGCCGGTTGTGACGGTGGTAGCTCCTGTTCCCGAAGACGTGCCGGTGGGCGACTGGATGAAACAGGGTCAAAGCATTTTGGGCGATCTGAAAAAACCACCTTTGGCATTGCCCGGTATGCCTGATTCAACCAATGTCAAAAATGAATCGGCCCGCATCCCGATTCCCGTTTCGGGCACCGTGCAGCGTTATTATTCCGACGAATTGGGCATGGTAACGGCCATGCAAGTGCAGACGCCCGGCTCTACGGAGTTAATTTATTTTCCGCCGCTAATGGCCGCGACGATTAAAGAACGATATCCGGTGGGCACGCATATCGAAACGTGGCTTTTGCCGCGCCCTGTTACCAACGCAGCCGAAGGGCGCGCCTGGGATTTGGCAGCGCGCGATTTTTCGCAGCCTATAGCCGAACCGCTGTCGGCGCTTTTGAGCAGCGGTAAGGCGATGCTCGCGCAAATGCGACTGCAAAATGCCAAAGGGCCGCTGACGGCGGAGGGAAACGTAACAGGCGCCGTGCGCGATCAAAGCGGGCGCGCCGTGGCTTTGATTCTCGATAAAAAAACCTTGGTTTACATCCCTTTGAAATTGCGTCCAGCCACAAAAATCGCCTCAGCGCCTGTCAAGGCCCCGGAAATGCCTCTCAAAGTGATGGGCCTCGGATTGCAATTGCCGCCCGGCGCCTTGAACTTGTATAGTTCGGTTATCGAAGCTGGCAGCATTCGCACGCAGGGACGCGTTTTGACGGCTCAGGAATGGGGCAAGTTGGACAACATGGACTGGCAGCCCGATACAGCCTCGCTGGTGCAATTGGGCACCGGGTTGGAGCAAAAGCTCCTGCATATTTTGCAGTTGCAATCGTTCGCTGGTGGCATCGAAGACCTCTTGGCAAAAGGCGGAGGCACCGCGCCCGGCGCAACGGATGTTCCGACCAAACTTTCGCCGCTTCCAACCCCGGAAGAAATTGTGACTGTGACTGGCAAGCGTCCGTGGTAATGTATGGCGGCTAAACTACGGAAACGAAATGGGAAAACGAGCGCACGACGGACATTGAACGGCGCCTCAGAAAAATGAATCAGACTTTTCAAGGCTGGAAAAATTGGAGCCGTGACTGGAAAACAAAACTAATCGCCGCGTGCCTTTTGCTGGCGTTTGCGTGGTGTTTAATTGCAGTCGGACGGGCGGCAGGCGTCATCAAAGACGACAAAATGGAGCCAGTTCACAAACCCAAGCCGAAACCAAAGTCTCAACCGAGATCACAACCGTCGGCGAAACCCAAATCCAGACCGAAATTCAGGCCGCGACCCACCTATAAGCCCCGTTCGACGCCCAGAACGACGCCTAAACCTGCTCCCAAGCCAACGCCAACAGCGGTTCCCAAACCGACACCGCAGGCAACGCCGAAGCCGACTCCGATTCCAGAGCCGCCACCATCTGTCACGCCACGCGTAAGACCCACGCCACGGCCTACGCCGCCGCCACGCACGACGCCGCCCTTTACGCCGTCGTGGATTCCGCGCAGTCGGCATCGCCACACCAAAGATGTGCGCGCTGTGGCTTATTCGCACGATGGCGGTTGGCTGGCCTCGGCCAGTTGGCGCATTTCCGAAAAATCGGGTGTGCCGGTTGGCGAAGTCAAGCTGTGGGATGTCGCCAGTGGCGCCGGTGTGCGCGACTTCACCGGGCATTGGGCCGCCGTAAATGCCATTGCGTTTTCGCCCGATGACGAAATTTTAGCCACCGCCAGTCAGGATAAGACGATTTATCTGTGGAAAACCAGCGACGGTTCGCAATTGGGCAAGTTATCGGGCGAGGCACACGTTAATCCCGTCATGGTGTTGGATATTTCGCCCGATGGAAAAACGTTGGTGAGTGGCGATGGCAAAGGCGTCTTGAAATTTTGGAACATCGCAGACCGCACTTTGCAGCGCACCATGACTCTCAATATTTCCGAGGCGCTGCGCAGTATCGCTTTTTCGTGGACGAAAAATTTGTTTGCAACCGGCGGCGAAAGCCAGAAAGTGCGCTTGTGGGATTTGCAAACCGGCGACGATAAAGGCACTGTCACCGAAGATCGCGGTTATGTCGCGGCGCTGGCCTTTTCTCCGGATGGTAGATATTTGGCGTCGGCGAACTTTAAAACGGTTTGGTTGTGGGATTTGAGCAAGGAGAATTCGCCGCGCGCCCAGTCCGAAAACTCTGGCGTCGTAAAATCTCTGGCTTTTTCGCCCGACGGTCAAATGCTCGCCAGTGGCGGCGAAGGCGACAGCCTTGTTTTATGGCATTTAAGCAGTGACGAGCGACGCTCTTTGAGCGGACAGCGCTCTGAAATCTCAGCGCTTTGTTTTGATCCGAGCAATAACGAACTCGCCAGCGCGGATATAGATGGCAACGTGTTGATTTGGAAGTAGCAGAAACCATCTGCTATAGGTTGGAGATTGGTTTTCGGAGGTATTTATGGGACTTTTGTTAGCGGCCTTGTTAGGCGGTTTTTTCGGCGTGAACGCGATGGCGACGCCCGAAAAAGCTGGGCAAATCATGACGGAAGCGTTGCAAAAACGCTTTCCCGGCGCGAAGATTGATGCCAAAGTCGAAGGCAAAAGCGGGCGCGATGTGTTGCGAGGTCGTTTTCGCAGCGTGCGCCTCGATATGGCCGATTTAGGCGCTGTAGACGGCGTGCCGCTGGGAATGCCCGGCAAAGCCAAAAAGTTAGGTTGGGTAGGGCACTTTGAGTTGTTCCTGCGCAACTTCACCTTCGATAAAACGGCTGTCGAAAGCGCCGAGTTGAAAGCCGAGCAGATCGCTTACGATTTCGATGCGCTCAAAGATAAAAAACAATTGCAAATTGTGCATTGCGGCCCCGCAACGGCCAAAGTCACCGTCGCGGCGGATGCTTTAGAAGCGTTGCTGGTTGAACGCTTTCCCGACATCCGCGAAGCCGACTTAACTATGCAGGACGGTCAAATTCGTCTCAGCGGCAAAAAAGCGCTGCCATTAATTCGCTTGGGCGTGCCATTTCATCTGACTTGTCGCATCGAAATCCGCAACAGCAACGAAATCTGGGTCACCGATGAGCGCGTCGCCTTTGAAAAGGTCACTGGCTTCTCGTTGCCCGTCGGCAAACTTTTCGAGCGGATGAATCCCGTTTATGCCTTCGACAAAGAAAAACAATGGCCCTTTGAAGTGAAACTGACGAACCTAACCACCAAAGAGGACAAGATGAACATCGAAGCGGCCCTCACCTTCGTGAAAAACGACGCCAACCCGCAAGCTGCCACCGAACCAACGGACGACGATAAAGCGACGCCCTAATCTCATGCAGAATCGGCTTGCATTCATACAGCCGTGAGCCGAATGCTCACGGAATTGCAGCAATACCGTAGGGAATTGGCTTGAATCCATAGAGAATCGGCCTGAATCCATAGAGAATCGAGATCATTTCATAGAGAATTGGTCTGATTTCGTAAGGAATCGGAGTGTTTGCGTAGGGAATTGGTCTGTTTTCGTAGGGAATCGGCTTGTTTTCGTAGGGAATCGGTCTGTTTTTGCGCTCCGCAGGGATTTGCCCGACTAAACCCCCATCCAGTTTCCCACAGCGGGAGAAGTTGGATGGGGGTTCGCACCGCCCATTTTTTCCGATAGGTATCAAGTCAGGTCAAGTTACGGCTGGTTTAAGGCGGCAACTGTAGTGGGAGCGCCGACCACTGGCATTTGGAAATCGCGGAGCCAATAAGTGGCGCCTTGATGGTTGCCGCCGATTCCGGCGCGCAGATAACCACGTTCGGGGGTGGCGAACGCTAAGGCTTCCACTTCTAAGGCACCTGCATCGTTGACTAAGCCTGCATTTTGCATGGCTTTTTTCAAATCGAAGGTCGCGTCGTGCCATTGGTTATCGCTGCGCACGTTTTCGATTTTGCCGAGACCTTTTTCGGCGTCCGCTGCGATTTCTTTTTCAGTCAAACCACCTAAAGTTCCCTCGCCGGTAAAACCGATTTCACGCCACTTGCCGGTGATTTTTGCATAGAGGTTGACGAACACGCCCTGCGGCACGCGATAAGAGAATTTGATAAGCGGGCGCTTGCTCGCATCGAATGCCTTGCGCGAAACGTAAACCGTCCAGTCGCCGCCACTTTGCGGGTTGGTGAATTTAAGAGTTTCGGCTTGACCGGCGACGGGTTCGATTTTCGCTGTAGTTTCCAGCAGTCCATCGCGCCGGGAAGTCCACGCGTCCAAAACATTCTTAATCGGCGCCGAAGTCACTGATGCCGCGCCTTCTTCGCGCGTGGCTTCGAGGCCGTCGTGCCATAAGCGCACTCGCGCGATGGACAAATTGAAATTATGCGACCAAAACGCGATGCGGCCCGCTTCGTTGCCCAGTGGCTTATCATCAAGGTAGTCAGCAATTTCCTGATTGTTGACCGACCAGCGAAAATGCAAGCCTTGTGGCGTTTGGCGGCGTTCAATGCGCAGATAATACCAATCTTGATGCTCGGAACCATGCAATCCGGGCGTCACTTCGGCGGTTTTCATTCCCAATTGGTCGCCCCGCAAAATATAGTGCGGCGCTTGATGTTTGGGCGCGAAGATAAACGAATAGCCAGAACCAAGATCGCGCCCGTCGGCACCGACGGTGACATTGATGTCCGTCGGATTTTTTTCGCTGCGCGTTATGTCCATCGGCGTGGCAAGATAGGCTTCCAACGTGAAATCGCCCTGCGCGGCGAAGCGGCTCCATAAAGTCGGGTCTATGTCATCGTAGCCGCGCAAAAACCCCCATTGGGGCTGGCACGTCCAGCGTTCCGCTACTTCCCAGCGGCCCCGTCCCGCGAACCAATCCACAGGCGCTCCGGTAAAGGTGTAATCCAACTTGGCCGAGGTTTCGGCGCCTGCTTTTTCAAACCAGAACTGGTTGCTTGGCACTTGTTCTGGCATTTCGCTTACGCCTTCCAAATTCGTCAGGCGTAGCAGAACTTTGGTGCCAGCCGGACTTTCGGGCGCGGTTTCTTGGAGCAGGGGTGTGCCGTTCAAAGTCACGCTCAAGGCGACCTGATTGGCTCCCAAGGGGCGGCGCACAAAACGCAGCATCCCCGCCGGATTATAATCGGCGGCTTTGCCATTGGGTTTTACATACGGCGCGGTGATGGTCTTGAGTAATTTGTCGCCTTCAAAGAGTTTAAATTGCCAATTGTCGCCCTCGCGTCCGACTTCAAGACGTGCCCCGCCGGGCTGCAAAGTTTGAACTGGTGTTTCCTTTCCCGCTGCTGGCGCAGTGCCTTTTGTCGTTGCATTGGGCGTGAGCGAACGGCGATAACGCACGACGCGCAAAGAGGCAGGAATGCTGACGGGAATGCCTTCGAAGTTTTCGCGCAAATGAATCGTCATACGCGCTGTAGGTGCCATGTCGGGCAAGGGAACTGTAACCTCCGCGTCACGAAAAAAGTCACCGGTGTGCATCCAAATTTGTTCGGGGTTCTTCTTTGACGCTTCCGGCGTAAGATAAAAGAAGCGGGCGTTGGAAAACTCAGGGTCGGGATTTACTCTTTTCCATGCGCTGGCATTGCTGGCCCAATAGCGCATCAGCGTATCTTTCTGAAAACGCGCTGGAATGGGCGGTTCACCCCATGTGGGCGAAGCGCTGAACACGCGAAACGTTGTCGCAATGGCGCCGGGCGCGGCGTCGGCCCAAATGCCGACGCGTCCATCGGGAATTTTGTCCACCATAGCCGTGGCGGTAAAATTCGCAAAATTGGGAAAACCGATGCGCGCTTTGATGTTGCCGTTTTGCCATTCGACAAAGAGCGGATGGGCGCCGAACGCTTGGCCTGCGACAGGCAGAGAATTTTGCGCTAATAAACGTTCTTTGCCAGCCGCGACTTCTACAATTTGGAGGGCTGATTGAGTTTGGCGCACCAGAAAATAGTTTTGCTTATCGCGCGCGGCGAAGACAATTCCGCTGCTTTTACCGGAGCGTTCGCGGGCAAATTCAGCTTCGATAAGGCCGTCGCTACGCACATCGCCCGTGATGCTAAGGCCACTGCCGTTGCTGGTTTTGGCGCGCGTTCCCGTTTTGCCGGGACGCGTTTGCCAAGCGCCCTGTAAGTCATCCCATTGACCCAAAGTGGCGCTGGAGAAATTCTCGCTAATCGGCGCATTCGCGGCGATATTTACGTCGTCGAAATCTATAAAATTACCGCCGCCGAGTTCGGCGCGCAGCAAGGCTTCACCTTGTGCAAAAGGACGTTCCTGCCAGTTTTTGAAATTCTGTGGTGCAAAACGCACGCGTTCTATGCCGTCAACTAACAAGCGCACGGTGCCGGGGCCGGGTTCAAGAAATAAGCGATGCCATTGATTCGGGGCGCAGGCGAAGGCTTCGCTTTTTGCCAAAATCTGATTGCCTTGTTTGAGAGTCGCGCGGCCACTTTGCAAGTCCATTTCGCCGACTATCGCTTGTCCGTTAGGCTGTGCATAAGCGGCGACACTGGCGACCAGCGGGGCGTCAAGACTTTTTAGAACAGGTTTAAAAGCCACGGCGACGCTGTAATCTTTCCAAAACCATTTGCCAATCGAAGTGATCGCCGCGCCGCTGCCTTGGGTTTCGGCGCGATAAACGAACGGATTCGGGTTGCGCGATGAATCGAAGCGCACGCGCGCATCAATCATCATGCTGGTTTTCCAACTGCCGCGTAGGGTATGCCATTCGCCGGATTTTTTGGGCGCAGCAGACTTAGCTAACGGCTCAATGTTGCCGCCAAGCACGGTTTTTGCTGTCGCTTCGTCGGCGGGCACTCCGTCTTCGCTTGGCCCGTCGGCGCGCATGAAATCGTCTTGGGCAGTCACGGGTTCGGTGGGTTGCAAGCGTTCGCCAGAGGTTTTTGCGCCCTGCGCCGCCACGCCGATTCCGCCGCCTTTCAAGGCGCTAAATGCGCTCAAAACGGCGCGCCCATTCCATAAAACGCGCGCTTGCCACGGGGAACGCTGCAAGGTGAGTTGGCCTTTCTGATTGGCGCCCTCAAGCGAAAGGGGCGCCTCGCCCCAACGCGTTGTTTTGCCATTTGACACGCGCCAAAAAGCCGCGCTGAGATTTTTCCCAGCGCCGTTTAATTGCAACAACGCGAAATTTTGCGCATCACGATAATGAAACGGCACGCGCACTTCCCACGGCGCTCCATTGGCAGCGGGCTGGATTTCGCAAGTCCAACTCCAAGTGTCTTCGAGTTGATCGCCGTCTAATTCATAGTTCCAACCGGCTAAAGGTAAGGAAGAAATTGAAATCGCCTTCGCTGCGAGCGGCTTTGTCGGCGCGGCAGCCAGTGAAGGTGAAAAAACCGTATAAAACGGCGTAATCGCTACCAGAGCGAGAATTTTTTTAGGTGCAAATTGCATAGCGCAGCCTTAGACAAAGGCCTTGGTGCAATGGTTCCTGATGAAGATGAGGAGAGTGTGGCCCATACACTTCTTCATGCTTGAAACGGGCAGAAACATATGAGCGAGGTTCTCCTCTCCCCAGCGAAGCGTTTGGGGGAGCCGGGAACCCGCTTGCGGGTGGCGGTGAGGGGACGAGCAGCTTTGCTGCTCTTTCCAGTGCCTACCATAAGCGCACTGCGTAACATGAGATTAAAAGCAAACGCGGCCCTTTGATGCAAAGGGCCGCGTTGGAGTGCATCAGGTTGTGGGCGTGGTGTTGCGGGGCTTGCGTTTGAATTCGCTGGTGCGCGTGCCTCCGGCCAACTCGTATTGGCTGCTGTCGGCGCCCCACTTCGATTTTGCGCCGCTCAGCATTCGCACGCTGAGCGCCTTGAGCGGTTTTTCCTGAGCTTTCAGCAGGTTCGCCAGATCATCGGC
>JANMKN010000158.1:0-6362 GCA_031372065.1 Abditibacteriaceae bacterium
GCACCAATTCGCTGGAAATCGCTGGCGAGCGTGGCAAAGTCCTTCTAAGCGAAGGCAAGCTCACTTTCTGGCAAACGCGCACGCCGGTTTCCGAATGGACAAAGACCGCTACAGGCGGCTTCGACAAGCCCGAAACGTGGAAAATCGAAATTCCCACCAAAAGCGGCGAAGACCACAAAGGCATCACCAAAAACTTCGTCAACGCCATTTTGCACGGCACTCCCCTGCTCGCCAAAGGACAAGAAGGCATCAACGGCGTGACTTTAGCCAACGCCATGCTGCTGTCGTCGTGGACAGACAGTTGGGTCAACCTGCCGCTGGATGATGAGTTGTATTATCAAAAATTGCAGGAAAAAGTAAAAAACTCTTCCTTCAGAAAAGACCCCGAAGGCAAGTCGCTGGAATTCGCCGGAACGTTTTAACGGCAGTTTTGAGTTATGAATTACGATAAAACTCAAAATTCATAACTCGAAACTCCTAACTCATCTTATGTTGCATTTACCAGTTGGCACGAGACTGCGGAGCGGCGATTACACCATCGGCTCCGTTGTGGCGCAGGGCGGTTTTGGCATCGTTTACAATGGCAGCGACACCAATCTGCAAAGTCGTGTGGCAATTAAAGAATTTTTCCCGCAAGGCGCGACAAGGCACGAGTTACGCGTCGCGCCGGGCCTTGTGCCCGCCGATGTATTCGCCAAAATGCGCGTAAAATTTGAGCAAGAAGCGCAAGCCTTGGCGCGCTTCGATCATCGTGGCATCGTGCGTGTGCATACAAGTTTCGCGGAAAACGACACGGTTTATGCTGTCATGGCATTTTTAGCCGGGCCAACGCTCGAAGGCCTCATCGAAAAGCGCGGCGCGTTGCCCGAAAATGAAGCACTGGAATTTATCGAGCAAATCGGCGCGGCGCTGGAAGTGGTGCATAACGCGGGCCTGATTCACCGCGACATTAATCCAAGCAACGTCATTTTGCACGCCGATGGCCGCATCGTGCTAATTGATTTCGGACTGAATCATGAATTGAAAGCCGCCAGTCTCTACGGCACGCGGCAACTGAGCGGCACAATGGCTCTCGGCACGCCCTGCTACGCGCCGCCGGAACAACATAAAACCAAAAGCGAGACAGGTGTTTTCACCGACATCTACGCGTTGGGTGCCACGCTGTTTTTCCTGCTCACCGGTCAGGCGCCACAAGAAGTTTTAGAGCGCTATCACGAAGATGATACATTGCTTCATTTGCAAAATTCCCGCGTCAGTAGGGTGATAAGCGAGGCAATTTTGCAAGCGATGGCACTAAAAAGCGCCGAGCGCTTGCAAAGCGTCGCGGAGTTTTTTGCGGCGTTGCGTGCAGCGCCGCCAACCAATGTAGGCATCCACGCGCGAGCGAATTCCCAAAGTGGCGCGACAATGGTCTTTGTGCCATCGGACACAGCGCAACTGAACCCCAAGCCAACAGATATACCATCACTTCAACTCCGCTACTGGACGGCCTTCCATCAATTCATGCAAGATAAGACTTTAGCATTTCGGATCGCAGGGAAACCTGCTCCGCAAAACTGGGTTTTCCTTTCTCCTTTTGGATGTTATCCCTTTAAATTGGCGGCCATCCTTTCTTTGAGAAACACCCATGCCAGCGAAGCCAATGAAATCAGAGCAGAGGTTACAATTGAAGGCCCCAGCGCCAGACAGTTTTTCGCAATGCTTGAAGAAAACAAAGATCAAATTGAAGCAGAGTTAGGTCTTTCCTTGAATTGGTATGCTGGTGAAACGGCGAAAATCTGCCGTATTAGAGTCTTTCGAACCGCTATTATCCAAGATGAGAGGAATTGGCCTCAACAACACGAATGGCTAACACAGCATCTGGAAAAAATGCATCGTGTTTTCAATGACCGGGTTCGCAATTTGACCTTGCCATAACCTTGAAATCTGGGCTACCAGAAACAGAGGATTCTCATCGGCATATTTGCCGCAGGACGCCCAAACTTCTCAATCTCCATGCAACTATTAGGACTTTCCACAACCGAACTCGAAGAATTGCTGCGCGAAATGGGCGAAGGCGCGTTTCGCGGGCAGCAAATTGCCGAGTGGATTTATCGGCGCGGCGCGACTTCGTTTGAAGGCATGACGAATTTGTCGCGCGATTTGCGAGCGCGCTTGGCAGCCGAGCACGAAATCACCTTTCCTCCGGTTGCCGCGCGCCATGAATCTGCCGATGGCAGCACCAAATTATTGCTGCAAATGAGCGATGCCGAACGCATCGAAACGGTGCGCTTGCCCTACCCCGAACGCCTCAGCGTTTGCGTGTCCTCACAAGCTGGCTGCGCGATGGCCTGCGTCTTTTGCGCGACGGGACTTGGCGGTTTTCGCCGCAATTTATCGGTGGCGGAAATTATTGCACAACCACTTTTGGCGGCCCGCGCAGAAAACTCGTCAATCGTCAATCGTCAATCGTCAATCACTCCGACCCACATCGTTTTTATGGGCATGGGCGAGCCGTTGCTTAATTTCAACAACGTTCTCAAAGCGATTCACTTGATGCACGATGAAATGGGCATTCCGATGCGCAGTATCACGGTTTCCACTGTTGGCATTTTGCCGGGCATCGAAAAGTTGGCCGCGCAGGAATTGCAATTGACTTTAGCCGTTTCGCTCCATGCGCCCGACGATGCTTTGCGGCATCGTTTGATTCCCACTTCGACCAAGACCAAAGTGCGCGAAATCGTGGACGCGGCGCGCAATTATACGCGCCAAACCGGGCGGCGCGTGACGTTTGAATATGTCATGCTCGGCGGCGTCAACGATCAATTATCACACGCGCGCCAACTCGCCAAACTATGCAGTGGCTGGCCGTGTCATGTGAATCTCATCCCGTGGAACCCGGTGCCGGGCGCGAAGTTTGAAGGCGAAGCCTTCGATGCGCCGACGCCCGAAGCGATTCGCCAATTTCGCGGCACGTTAGAAAATGCGGGCATCGCCGTCACGCAGCGCGTTCAGCGCGGCGCTGATGTCGCCGCCGCCTGCGGTCAATTGCGCGCTGTGGAATCGGGAAAATAGGAACGCATGGCCGAAGGCTCCGCGTTTTATTCCGTTTCTGCTTGTGCTGCTTTGATTTCGGTGCTACAGTGGCCGAAAACGATGTGTCTTTCGCCGTTTTTAAAGCGCAGAAATGTGACGGGTTGTTTGGGGCGCAGAAATAATTTCTGGAAGCCGTCTTCGGTTTCGACAACCCACGATGGTAAAAATTCGACGTAGCGCTCGGAGCCGTAATAGGGGTCAATAAAAATTTGATAGCGCAGTTTTTGAGTTGCCATAATTTAGATAATCACCTTACTTTTGCGGCACATTGCGGTAAACGGCATGGCAGGAACGGCAATTGGCGGTGATTTCCTTCAATTTTCGGGAAGCAATTTCAGTATGACCGCTGCGCAAGGCGTTTCGCAGAGATTCGCTGTGTTTTTCGCCGTCCGCAAGCCATTTTTTGAAATTTTCGGGCCGTTTTTTGATGATTTCAGCGCGTTGTAATTCGGCGTGAATCTCGCGCAGCATCAAGGCTTCGTGTGGCGGGTCAAGATCGGGATTTTGAACGGGCGTTTGCCAATTGTTTCCTTGCAGCGCTTGCAAATGTTCAACTAAATGATCCATTTGCACCATGCTTTGCACCAACGACGGCGTGGGCGCAACAGAGGAAAATTCGCGCGGTGCCTTGGCGATTTCATCGTTGGTCGGCGCCTTGTAAAAGCGAACATCGTTCCACAATCCACTGTATTCGGCGCCCGTTCCGGCACGTTTTAGAAAAGCCAGCGCGTCGGCGTTGCTCCAGCCATCATTAGCGATCAAAACACACGCCGCCGCCACTGGACTGCGATGTTTCCCATGATGACAATGTAGGTAAATCTGGCCCGGCAACTCGCGGACAGCGCGGGCCAAAGTCAAACTTTTTTCGCGCGGCAAATGGTCGTAGCCAAACGGAATTTGCACATAGCGCAAGCCATATTTTTGGGCGCCTGCGACATCTGGCTTGGCGCCGTCCACCGAAATAATAGTCTTCACGCCAAGCGCAGCCAGCGCTTTAAATGCGGCCTCGCCTTCGGGCTGCGAGCCGCTGATAAGTTTCGGGCTAACGCGAAAAACATTGTGAACGCCCTGAACAGTTAAGGCTTCGCTGCGCTTTGCGGCGCGCCGCGTTTCACTGAAAGAGAAAACAGGCAAACAGCACAAAGCTACAGCACAAAGCAAAGTTTGAATTCTGGAATGAATCTGCATTTTTAAGTTTCGAAATATCTGAAGCAGTCAGTTTTTAGTTTGCCAGTTTCCCGATAGCGTTGGCAGATTGTGACTTTTGGAAGGCGGGATTTGCAACAAAATAAAAGTTCCGTGAGTCAAAGAAAAAATGCACTACATCATGGTAGTGAATTCAATGTTGTATATTTGATTCCGGCGCACTTTTTCCAAAGGTGCGCTTTTTGTTGCCAGCCCACACATTTCTGAAACCATGAGAAACTCCATTTTTCCCGACACAATGCCACCTCACCTCGCCACCCGCCTCGCTGGTGGAGCGCTGCTGCTTTTGGCAGTTCAAGTTAGCGCCGATGAGCCGAAAACAGCCGCCGCGCCCGACGAACCGACCACCGAAGTCGTCGTTACGGCGCGCAAACAACCGGAGAATTTGCAGGATTTGCCCCTTAGCGATACGGTCATCACCAAAAGCACCATTGATAACGCCGGTGTGCGCACCGTCAACGAAGCCTCGCAATATGTGCCCAATGTTTTCATCACCGAGTTTTCGGCGCGCAAATTGAGCAATCCGCGCTTTCGCGGCCTCGGTTCCAGCCCGCTTAATCCGGCAGTGACGACTTATTTCGATGGAGTGCCGCAATTCAACGCCAATTCGTCAAGCATCGAACTGCTGGACATTGACCAAATCGAATTCGTGCGTGGCCCGCAAGGCGCGCTGTTTGGCCGCAACACAATTGGCGGCCTGATTAACGTCACCAGTTTGCGGCCTTCACTGAGCCAATCATCGGGAATGTTATTTGGCACACTTGGCAATCACAGCCACCAAGATTTGCGCGGCACTTATTCGGGGCCGATTATTGACGACAAATTGGGCTTTCGTATGGGCTTTGGCTATGGGAAGCGCGATGGCTTCACGACCAACACCGTCACAGGCCAGAAAATAGATGGTCGCAACGGATTTTTTGGCAAAGGCCAACTGCTGTGGAAGCCTTCTGAAAACCAAGAAGTGCGCCTTTTGCTCACCGGAGAACGCGACAACGACGGCGATTATGCGCTCAACGATTTAGCTGCTGTGCGCACCACACCTTTTCGCGTCACGCGCGATTTCGTGGGCTTCGCCAGCCGCACTCTCACCGCGCCGACGCTGATTTTCGATCAAAAAGGCCGCAAGGTAGATTTCTCAACAATTTCCGGTTTGGTGGCGTGGCGCACGCAAGATTTGACCGATTTGGATTATTCCATCGCGCCATTGGCCTTGCGCAACAACAACGAAAAAGACACGCAATTCACACAAGAATTTCGCTTCGCGTCCGCCAAAGATGCGCCGGTGATACTATCGGACAAGTGGAAGCTAAAATGGCAGGCAGGCGTTTCGTATTTCAAACAAAACTACGATCAAAACGCTATCAACACGCTCAATCCGCCGATACCGATGATTCCGGTGCCGAATTTTCAAAGCATCTCAGCGGCGGCGCTCAATGACAGCGGCTACGGCGCTTACGGGCAAGCGACGATCACCGCGAATGAAAAACTGGATTTGATCGCCGGATTGCGCGGCGACTACGAAAGTAAAAAAGCGCTGCTAACCGCCACTTCCAATCCGAATTTCGGACAACCAGCCTTTGTGCAAAATCTGAAAGATAGCTTTTCCGCTCTCACGCCACAAATTGGCGTTGCTTATCGTCTGGCGCCCTCGCGCTTGCTTTACGGCACCATCAGCGACGGTTTCAAAGCGGGCGGCTTCAATCCCGCATCGCCAGCGGGCACCGAAACCTACGGCAAGGAAAAAAGCCGCAACTACGAAATCGGCCTGAAAACTTCCACCAAAAATAACCGCGTGACGGCCAACCTTGCCGGCTATTTCATTGACTGGAAGAATTTGCAGTTGAATGTGCCTTTTGGGCAACCCGGCCAATTTTTCATTTCCAATGTTGGCAGCGCTACCAGCAAAGGCATCGAACTCGAAGTCAATGCGCGAGTGCGCTCCGGCGTTGATTTATTCGGCGGCGCGGGATTGATGCGGGCACGCTTTGGTGCGGGCAGCACTTCTAACGGCGCGCCTGTTGGCGGCAACAAACTGCCGTATTCGCCCGATTACACAGCCAATGCAGGCGTGCAATATTCGC
>JANMKN010000406.1:0-10924 GCA_031372065.1 Abditibacteriaceae bacterium
CAACTTTGACAGATGGGCGGGTTTGAAGTCAGACCGGTTGAAACCGGTCTCTGCAAGAGCCAAGGCCACCTTCGTGGCCTAAAAATGGAGGTTTTGAGCCTGCGAAGGCAGGCTTTGCCTCTACAGACGCCGGTTTCAACCCGTGTGAAAGCCAAACCCCACCTAATCCTGCCCGCAAGCGGGCACCCGCCCAAAGGGGGAGGAACTACGCCCTTGAAAATCCTAACTTAATGCCATTGGGCGCAAGCCCCGCATTCTTGTAGGCTTTCGGTCCTTTTTCGCCTCAAAACCCTGAAAATGCATCATTTCGAGGTTCGGGGCATTTTTCCTCGAAGGTTGGCGCCGCCGATGAAAATTACCGCGTTTCTGCACTCAATTTTCCTGTTTTGATGGGTTCTTGTTGGATAGAAAGCGCAACCACGCGCAACGCGAAATAGCCAAGAATCAAGCCGACACCGTAAATTAAAGTGACAGATAAAGGCCGAGTTTGCGCGGGGAGATGCGAAAGTTGGTGGCTAATGTCCTTTCCCAGTTCAAGCGGATGCGTCAGGGCGTCCCAACTATTCCAGCGCAAAAAACGGCCCACATAAATGCCGAAACCGCAGCCCATCAAGGAAAAAACGGCGAGAATCCAGCCCGCGAGGGCACCAAATCGCTGTCGAATCACGTTTTGCACATTGATAAGCGATAAATAACCGAGCAATGTGCCAGTTCCGGCGCACGACAAATACATCGCCACCATAAACCACAGAGGCACATGAGGGCGCGGCGAAACATGAATTAAATCGGTGAGAATATACGGCGCATTGGGCAAGAATAGCAGCCACAGCATGAAATACAAACCAGCCAAAGCGGAGCGTTTTCGCGCCATCGCCGCTTGAAATGCCACGCTCCATAAAAGCGGCACGAACGCCAAAAACAAATTCCATAACAAGCCGCTGGCATACGATTCGTGTTCGAGATAGAGCCGGTAAAAAATCAGCGCGCTACACCACAGCAGTAAAGCGGCGATTGCCAACAAACGTTGCTTTTCAAACGATAATTTCATGCAGGAAATGTAAAAAGAATTCGCTCTTGCCTCAAGCACTCAAGTGTTAAGGCGCTTTAATAAAAGAGGACAGGCCCTTATCACCGTGCAGTTTAGAGTTTTTGAGAGGGAGATAATTACGCCGAGAAAAGTATCATCTCCCAACCTGCGCAAACCAAAGTATGGCTTTGGCGCTCTTTTGCGGCTATGTTTATTTCATGATGCAATTTCCAACCGGCACGATCACGCTGGTTTTTACCGATATTCAAGGCTCATCCGCTTTGTGGGAAGCGCACGGCGATGCCTTCGCGCCGGTTTTGAACGCGCATAATACGCTTTTGCGCGCCGTGGCGGCGCAATGGAACGGCATCGAAGTGAAAACCGAAGGCGACGCGTTTTTCCTTGTGTTCCAAAACGCCGCCGATGCCGTGCGTTTTGCCGTTGCCGCGCAAAATGCAATCGCTTCGCACCATTGGAACAACCTGATAAACGAGCTGGACGAGTTGCGCGTGCGTATCGGAATGCACAGCGGCGCGCCGATCATTGACCGGCATCCCAATGGCGAAACCGATTATTTCGGGCCAGTTGTCAATCGCGCGGCGCGCGTTGGCGGCGCGGGACATGGCGGGCAAATTGTCATTTCCAACGCTACGCTCGAACTGGCGCAAAATGCCTTGCCGCCAGAAATCGTCGCCGAAAATTTGGGGCGTCATCGTCTCAAAGGCGTGGGTGAAGAAATCCTCTGGCAAATTAATCATCCGCAATTACCCGCGCGCTTTCCACCATTGAAAACGCTATCCGGCGCGAAACACAATTTGCCCTCGGCCACATCGCCGTTTGTCGGGCGCGAAAAAGACCTCGAAAAAATGCTGGCGCAATTGCGCGGGCCGGAAACGCGCCTTTTAACGCTGCTCGGCTTTGGCGGGCACGGAAAAACGCGCCTTGCGCTGCAACTCGCTGAGCTTTCGATGGACGATTTCGACGATGGCGTGTGGTGGATTGAACTCGAAGATGCACACAATGCCGACGAAATGAACAATCGCATCGCGCACGAACTGCGCTTGCATTTGTCGCCGCAGCCAACGGTGCGCGAGCAATTGCTGGAATTTCATCGTGACCGCCAAATGCTGCTGGTGCTGGATAATCTCGAACAAATTCCCGACGCAGGCCGCGTGGTGCTGGAGATTTTGCAAAGCGCGCCACGCGTGAAATGCCTTGTCACTACGCGCCGCGCCTTGGAAATTCGGCCTGAACGCGTGATTGAAGTCGCGCCGATGCCTTTTGGCGAGGCCGCGCAATTATTTACAGATCGCGCCCGCAGTCGCGTGCCGGATTTTGAAATGAACGCGGGCAACCGCCAGGATATTCAGGAACTGTGTCGCCGTCTGGAAGGCGTGCCGCTCGCCATCGAACTGGCGGCTTCGCGCGCCGCCGTTTTGACGCCCTCGGAAATGATCGAACGCTTGGACGAACGCTTTCGTTTGCTGCAAACCCGCGCGCCCGATTTGCCGCCGCGCCAACGCGCTTTGCGCGGCGCGATTGACTGGTCATATGACTTGTTAAACGAAGAAGATCAGGCGCTTTTTGCCCAACTTTCGGTTTTCACGGGCGGCTTTACAATGGACGCCGCCGAAACTATTTGCGAGCAGTTTGATGCGCTCGAAGGCATCGCCGAATTGCGTCGCCAATCGCTGCTTCGCGCCGAAGAAGTTGGCGGCAAATTGCGTTTTATCATGCTGGAAAGCGTGCGCGTTTACGCCGCCGAAAAGTTGGAAGACGCGCCGGACGCAAGCGAAATACGTCGCGCGCACGCAGCGTATTTCGCGAAGTTTGCACAAAAACGCGCCGCGCAAATTCGCACGCGCGACGAACAGCAGGCTTTGGACGAATTTTTCGTCGAACGCGCCAATCTCGATGCCGCGTTGCGCTATTTGTGCGACAACAAAAAAGTCAAAGCCGCGCCGCTGGTTTTGCATATGCAGGATTTGCTGCATCGCATGGGATTTTGGGAAGAAGCACGCGCCGTTTTGCAGCGCGGCTGGCAAATTGTTGCCGTCGATGACCGCGCGATGCGCGCCCAATTGCAACTGCGCATGGCGAGTTTGGCGCACGATCAAGGCGAAGCCGACGCGCAGCAAAAAGCCGAAGCGGCGCTATCCGAATGTGAAAATTTAGGAGACAAAGCCGGCCAAGCGACGGCGTTGAATTTATTGGGATTGTTGGCAACGGATCAGGAAAAACCGGCAGCCGCGCGCGAAAATTTTGAAAAATCGCTAACCTTGCGCGAAGCGAGCGATCACCAAGGCCGTGCCATCGCCTTGCACAATTTAGCGCGTCTGGCTTCGCAGCAGAAAGATTACGATCTATCGCGTCAACTTTACGAAGAGGCTTTAATTGAGCGCCGCGCGGGTGGCGATGTGCGCGGCGAAGCCGAAACGTTGGGCAATCTCGGCGCCATTGCATTTAATCGGAACGACAGCGAAACCGCGCAGCGCCTTTATCGAGAAAGCCTCCAATTGCGGCGCGGCTTGCGTGATCGCATGGGCATCGCGTTCATGCTTTTCAATCTCGCCGAAATCGCCGAAGTTCAGGGCGATGCCAAGCGCGCCGTCGTTTTATACGTTCAATCGCACCGCCTTTTCCGCGAACTCGGCTCGCCTTACGCCAGCGCCGCCAGCAGCGCACTTCAAAACTTAGCCGCGCACTCCGATTTTGCCACAGGACGCCGCGAAGCCGAAGACGCCGATTGGTCGGAGTGGATTTAACGTAATCAGCGCCCAAACAGTAGCGATGAAACGCGGCATTTTTCTAAAATTACGGCGGCCAAAAGTGGCGCGGCGATGCAAAAAACGAGACGCGTGCAAAACAGCAAAACCAAAAGTTTCAATGAAATAAATCCGGTGATGAAATGCGGCTCAATGACTTTGACCGACAACGCCAAAATGCCCGGATGTAAAAGATAAATTTGCAGCGAATAGCGTCCTAACAAGCGCCACAAGGGTAAAGTGGAAATTGATTTTTTGGGCTTCTCGCTCCATAAAACCGCGAGAGCAAAAAGCAAAAAACTGGCGCAGGTCACAAAAACCCACTGGCTAATGGGATAAGACGCGCTACGCAAATCAACCCCTTCGGCATCACGCAAAGCAAACGGCAAATACCACGAGCCGCTGACAACGAGGAAGAAAACAGCGAAGTATGAACCGCGCCGCGCAATCGAAACCCAGCGCTCGGTTTGCCCGGCCAACCATACGCCAAATGCAATGGACGGCACATACCAAAAAAACCAACTGGCAGGCGTGGAAATGTGCCAATAAAGGCGATTGCAGACGAAAAAAGCCAACGTCAGCCCAACCGTCAGCGGCAGCACTTTCCAAAACGGAAGACGCTTGCGCGCCAGCGGCATTAAAAACGGCAATATCACGCATAATTGCAACAATACGCGCAGAAAATAAAGATGATATTGCGCTGTGCCATACCAAACCCGCAGCGCCGTCTGATGCCATGTAAATTCGGGGCGCAACCAATGCGCATACGGAATGCAAAGCAGTGTCCATACAATCGTCGGCCACAGCACGCTTTGCGCGCGATTGCGAATGTAACGTCCCGGCGACGCATCGCGCAGCAAACTGCGCGTTAGCACCAAAGCACTGAGCATCAAAAAGGCCGGAACAGCAAATTGCAGCAGGGCTTTCAAGGCCGCCATACAATACCAAGAGGTATCCGGCGGCTTGCGCAATCCGATGCACGAACCGATAGTGTGAATTACCGCGACAGCCACAATAGCAAGGCCGCGAAAAACATCAATCCACGCCAAACGCGCCACTGGTTTGGGTATCGCTTCGGCAGTGGGATTTCCCACTTCTGCCGGGCTTGTTTCTACCGCCAGCCTTGTGTCTTCAGGAACAGAATTTTGCGGCTCGTTTTCAGAAAGTAGAGACGGAGCAGAAGCCATGACTGCTATAGTTTCGCTGATGTGGCCTTCAAGAAAAATAGGAGGGCCTGACAACTGAATACAATATTTGCAGCGCAGAAAATCGCTGATTTTTATCATTGTCAAACCCTATTGGCGACTTCGCCAGCAGTATCTCTTTTAAGGAAAGATCAGTTCTGTCAAAATTAATCAGGGTTATAATTCACATTGTGAATGTTCCTTTGACTCCATCTGCAACTTTTCTCCCCTTTCACGCCGATGAACTCTCAAACTAAAACGCAAGAACAACTGGCCGCACTGGCCCACCATCTTCATGCCAAACGGGATGCTATTTTAGAGGCATGGCGGGTGGCGGTTGACAATGATCCTGACTTGACAACCGGCTCCGCGCTGTCGCGCACCCAGTTCAACGACCATCTCCCCGACATTTTAAACGCGTTTGCACGCAGGCTCCATGCTTGGCCCGCAGAAATCAACACGCAGGTGCAAGAGCAAGAGCATAAAGGCATTTCTTCCCACGGACGTCACCGCTGGCAGCAGGGATTCCGGCTGCGCGAACTGACAAAAGAATGGGGCTACTTACAGCTTTGTCTTATCGATGAATTAAAAGCCTACGCTGAAGCGCATCGCGAAGTTGGACCCAGCGTTATCGCCACAGCACTGGAATCCTTGACGCATCTATGCGTGGCCGGAGTCAGCGAAAGCGCCGATCAATACTGGCAGTTGCATCAGGCCGAAGCCGCAGGACACGTTCGTGATTTGGAGCGCGCCCTGACGGCTTTGCAAGCTATTGAAAACGCACGGGCTGCGGGATGGCATCAAGCCGCACACGATTTACGGGGTAGCCTGTCTGTTGTCGCAGTGGCAAGCAAACTTTTAAACGAGCAGGATGTGCCGGAGTCTGACCGCTTGCATACGGCAACCGTGCTGCAAAGAAGCGTGTCGACGCTGCACGATATGCTTAACAACCTCATAGACTTGGCCCGCTTGGATGCCGGGCACGAACAGCGCACCGTTGCACCTTTCGATGCCGCTGTCCTTTTAAATGATCTTTGTCTCACCATGCAGCCTGTAGCGGATTCACGGGGTTTGTTCCTGCGAGGCGAAGGGCCAGCCTCACTGCCCGTGGAAGGAGACCGTGCCAAAGTGCAGCGCATTTTGCAAAACCTGGTGCTGAATGCTCTCAAATACACTCAGCATGGCGGCATCGTGTTTACATGGGAAATTCGCAAAGAAACGGAAGCTGAACGCTGGATGGTCACGGTGCAGGACACCGGCCCCGGCTTTCATGCAGACACGGGCATCCCTGTCGCAAATCAACTCCGCGAAGCGACCCAGGACGCACATGATGTGGAAAATGAAGCAACCGCAAGTGGCACTTCATCGAACCAGGATGAACGTGCCATGACGGTAGCCTCGCAATCCGACCCACTTCATCAACAAGCAGGCGAAGGCATTGGCCTTTCTATCGTCAAGGGCTTGTGCGATTTATTGGACGCTACGCTGGAATTGGAAAGCAGCAAAGGGAAAGGCTCGACTTTTCGTGTCACATTCCCCTGCTTCTACCAAAACAGCGCGCGATAGAAGCGCTGCGTTATCATTAGATTTTTTGTAGCCGCTCCAATACGTCCAACGCATTGCCCGTGGCAGCGAACTCGGCGGTGTTATCGAAAATGCACCACACCGGCACAGCGCGGCTCGCAGCCGCAGTCAACCTTTGAGCCAGTGCCTCCAAATATGCTGGTGAGTAATCCGAATAATATACTCGCGGCGAACCATGCAAGCGGCAATAAATCAGACCATCCCAACCTCCCGGCTCCGCCGCTAAAGGTATCAGGGCAGGATCAGCAGCGACTCGCGCGACCTGGTGAGTGGATAACAGCTTTTCGGCGTCAAGCGTAAACCAAGTCCGGTGGCGCGGCTCGCACACAACTGAGCCTGAAAATCGTTCGCGCAAGGTGGCAAAGAACGCGTTCGCGGTCTTCGGGTTAAAATCCAATCTCGGTGGCAGTTGCACCAAAAGAGGGCCGAGTTTCTCGCCCAACGCGGTGCATTCGTGGAGAAAACGGTCAAGAACCGCTTCGCTGCCAATCATCTGGTTAGTGTGGGTAATTTCCTTCGGCACCTTCACGGCAAATCGAAAATGATCGGGCACTCTCTCAGCCCAGCGCAGATAAGTTTTGGCTTGGTGTGGACGGTAGAATGATGAATTTATTTCAACCGCAAACAACACCTGAGCGTAGCGTTCCAGATGAGTGCCGGTGTTGGGAAAATGGGCGGCGTGCTGTTTCGGCACCGCCCAACCGGCACAGCCTGCATGGATCAGAGGTAGTTCAGTCATTGATCTCTACTCTTGCTTCTTCGCCGCGCGCTAAAAATCTGTTTGAAAAGTCTTATTCGAGACGAAAAAGAGGCATTTTGTCATCCTTCGCCAGCTCAGGATGACATCTCTTCTGTTTTTTGCTCAATTCTCATACTTTTGAGACTTTTCAAACTGATTCTCAGACGAAGATCACAGATAGATCACGGCAAAGTCTCAGTCTTCGATAGGTTGTCGCCCCTGCCATTTTGAAAAGCCCAGAGGCGATATTAAGGCTTATAGTCTCTTTGCTCCCTTGACAGCTATTTTTGCTATTTTTACACTCTCGCCAACACGATGCTCGTCTCTTCGTGATCTGGCAAACGGCTGAAGGGCGACTCCCTTGTAACGCCGCAGAATACTGCTGCTTAAGGAGAGATTTATGTTTCATGTTTCCCGTCGTTTTGGCGCCGCTTTATGTGGCCGCCCTGCTTTTTTCGTCTTGCTAACGCTGCTCGGCAGCCTCGGTTTGGGCCAAACGGCTCGCGCCGCAACGTTTGCCGTCACCAACACCAACGACTCTGGCGCTGGCAGCCTGCGAGATGCCATTACCAACGCCAACAATGTGGGGGGCACAAATACCGTTGATGCCACCGGCGTTACCGGCACCATTTCACTCGGCAGCGCGCTGCCGAACCTGAACACGCCAATCACCATCACCGGCCCCGGAGCTAATTTGTTGGCGGTGACGGAAAGCGGTGCCGGCGGTAGCACTTTCATTTTCTTTGTGGATGGAGCAACCGCGAACCTCAGCGGCCTGACCATCAGCAATGGCTACGCCGACATATTCAACTTCGGCACGCTGACCGTCACCAACTCCATCCTGAGCGGCGGTAGCAGCGGCCAGTTCGGCCTCTACAACTACGGGGCAGCGACCTTGACCAACTGTGCCATCAACGACAACCAAAACAACGGCCTCTACAATAGTGGTGGCACGGTGACATGCACCGGTTGCACCGTGAAGGGCAGCTACTACGGTTTCTCCGATGGCGGCGGCGCCTTGGCACTCACCAATTGCACGGCAAGTGGCAATGTATTCGGCGTCGCCAGTGCCAATGGCTCTGGCGCTGCCACTCTGACGGCGACCAACTGCACGGTAAGCGGCAACGACACCGGGTTAGTCATCTTCGATGGCACTATAGTGTTGAAAAACAGCCTCAGCGTGGGAAACACCTACAACGTTACCGATTACAACATTGGTGGCACACTTACCGACGGCGGGTATAACATTATGAGCGGCTCGGCGGCGGATGCGGGGCTTAACCCGGCAGGTTTAGCCGACAACGGCGGCCCGACCAAAACCATCGCTCTGCTGGCAGGCAGCCCGGCGATCAACGCCGGTAGCAACGCTTTGATTCCCGGCGGAATCAGCTTCGACCAGCGCGGCAACGGCTTCGCCCGCATTTACGGCGGAACAGTGGACATCGGCGCCTTCGAATTGCAGCCAGTAGGTCCACCGGCGAGCACGCCGAACGCAAAGGTCACAGGTGGCGGCTGGATTTCAGTGACGGGCGGCAGAGCTAACTTTGGACTGACGGCCTCGGTTGACAACAAGGGCAAATTGAAGGGGGAGTTGACCTTTGATGACTCTCCGAGCAACGTCTTTGTCAAGAGCACGGAAATCACCTCAGTCGTCGTCAACGGCACGCACGCTACGATTTATGGCACAGCCAAGATCAATGGCGCCGGCTCATACGCTTTTGTCGTGGACGTAGACGACAAAGGTGAGCCGGGAAAAGGCGTTGATACTTTCCGTATCCAAGTCACTCCTTACAGTTCTGGAGCGACAGCAGCAATTCTGGGTGGCGGCAACATCCAAGTGCATAAGTAACGCCGCGAGATAGGTAAACACGGTGACTAACGCACCGATGCAGATTGATGCGTAGATGTGAACACCGAGCAGAACACGACTCAACAAGAAGGGCCACCCGAAAACGGGTGGCCCTTCTTGTTGCTTTGTAGCACCTGTTACAAGAACTCATCCGGTCTGAAAAAACAGGCCGGTGCGCGTGCCAATCCACAAACCGCCCGCAGTGGGTAGTAATGTCTGCGCTTCAGGTTCAAGCTGCGCTACGCGCGTTTTCAAATTTCGCATTTTGCCGCCGCTATCGCGCTGCCAGACACCATGACGCGTGGCGATGAAAATGCCGCCTTTGCCGTCTTCGCAAAGCGCGGTGACGTTTTCACCCTTGGTTTCTGCGTTGCGCTGCCATTTCTGGCCGTCCCAGCGCATCAAACCACCGACGAAAGTGCCTGCGAAGATTTCGTTTTTAACCTTGATTAAACAGGTTATCCAATCATCGGATAAACCATGCCGTTCATCGTGCCAGCGAATTTTTCCCGTGGTGCGTTCGACTTCGGCGAGGCCTTTGCTTTGCGTGGCGAACCATAATTTTTCGCCATCGGGCAAAAGCGCCATCGGCGGCAAGCCTTGCAATTCGGGCAGGTTCAAATGATGTGTGAAATCTTGGCCGTCCCACTCGCTCCAACCACCCCATTGGCCCAAATAAAGCTGGTTTTTGTCCGACGCGATTGCCAAAACTTTTCGGCGCGGCAGATTTGAAAAAACGTTTTTCTTCCACGAAAAACCATCGCACTCATCTACCGCACCGCCGCCGTGCCGCACAAAAAGCGCGTCTTTAAATTCCGTCATCTGACGCGGCGCGTTGGACGACAGAAAATCAAGTCCGACCTGCTGCCACCCTTTGCCAGTGCGCACCGCGAGGCCATCTTCGAGCGTGCTGACAAACAGCGCGCCTTTGAATTCCTGCATCGCTTGCGCGTTGTGGTCGAACGGCTCATTACCTTGCGATTCCTGCTGCCACGCGCCATTTTGATAGTGCCAGATGCCATCGCGCCGCGTGCCGAGCCATTCGGGCGTTTTTTCGCCCGCGAGCGCGGTGATTTCCGTCGCTTGCGGCGGCACTTGCAGCGCTGCCGGTGCGGGTTGCCATTTTTTGCCATCGGTCAGCCACAAGCCGTCGCCAAACAATGCCACGCAGACATCGTTTTCGCGCGGCAAGAGCGCCGAAATATGCGTCCCGACGCCGCCCGGCAAGGCCAAAACCTCGACTTGTGGCTCGTCATTTTCCGGCGCGACGGAAATTTCTTTTACGCCTTCGGCTTCTTCCGCTTTGAGCTTTTTAAAGCGCAATCCGGCTAACGTCGCTTCGAGCGAAATTTCCTTCCACTTCGCTTGCGCCGTAACGTTTGACGCGCCCTTTTTCGTCGCAGATTTAATTGGCAAAGCAATCCATTTTTCATTCTCAAAGCGCGCCGCGCCGCGCGGGGTTTGAGCGACAATCGCGCCTTTTTCATCAGCGTGAAAACCCAGCACCTCATTAGTCGGCAACCCCTCGTTCGTGGTGAATTTGCGCCACTGCTTATCGGCTCTGCGCTGCAAAACGCCGCCCGCAGTCGCTGCCCACAAAACGCCCTCGTGCAAAAACAATGAGCGCACTTCGCGGGTGCTGCTGAATGACAAATCATTCGCTGGCGGCGCGGCGGGCGTAAACAGCGGAATCAAAGCGGCATGGCACGAAACGCCAACCAGTGCCAAAGCAGCGGACAAAATAAATTTGAAAATCGGTGATTTTCGCGGCGAAAT
>JANMKN010000410.1:0-11108 GCA_031372065.1 Abditibacteriaceae bacterium
CAACTTTGACAGATGGGCGGGTTTGAAGTCAGACCGGTTGAAACCGGTCTCTGCAAGAGCCAAGGCCACCTTCGTGGCCTAAAAATGGAGGTTTTGAGCCTGCGAAGGCAGGCTTTGCCTCTACAGACGCCGGTTTCAACCGGTGTGAAAGCCAAACCCCACCTAATCCTGCCCGCAGTAAGCGGGCGCCCGCCCAAAGGGGGGAACTATGCTCTCGAAATCCTTAACTCTATGCCATTGGGCGTCAGCCCCGCGCTTAAAACTATTCTTTTGCCTGTCGCTTGTCCTTCAGCTTCGCTTCTGATTCTTTGGCTTCTTCCCACAAACTCGGCTGCGTTTGGATGGCCGTGGCGGGTGGCGTTTCTCCTAAAAATTCGTAGGCTTGGCGCGTGATGCGGCGGCCTGACGGCGTGCGCGCCAGAAAGCCAATTTTCAAAAGATACGGCTCCACCACGTCTTCGATGGTATCGCTTTCTTCGTTCAGCGTGGCGGCTAAGGCTTCTTTTCCAACAGGGCCGCCGTTGTAAACATCCTTAATCACGCGCAAAACGGCGTGGTCGAGGCGGTCAAGACCCATGTCGTCAATGCCTTCCAAGCGCAACGCGTCTTTGGCGCTTTGCTTGTTTATAGTGCCATCGCCGCGCACCTGCGCGTAATCGCGCACGCGGCGCAAAAGGCGGTTGACAATGCGCGGCGTGCCGCGCGCGCGGCGCGCCAGTTCGCGCGCGCCTTCGGGGTCAATGGGCGTGTCGAGAATCTTGGCCGAGCGCGTAGCGATGGTCGTTAAATCGTCCTCGCCATAAAAATCGAGATGCTGCTGAATGCCGAATCGGTCGCGCAAAGGCCGCGTTAAAACAGCGGGCCGCGTGGTGGCGCCAATCAGAGTAAAACGTTCCAAGCGAATCGGCAGCGGCTTAGAATAAAGGCCTTTATCCAAGGTGAAATTGACGACCCAATCTTCCATCGCCGAATAAAGAAACTCTTCGACAACGCGCGGCAAGCGATGAATTTCGTCAATGAAAATAATATCGCCCAGCTTGGCGTTAATCAGAAACGGCATCAAATCGCCGGGCCGCTCCAAAGCGGGGCCGCTTGTTAATGAAATATCGCGCCCCAATTCTTCGGCGATGATAAATCCGAGCGTCGTTTTGCCTAAGCCCGGTGGCCCATGCAGCAAGAGATGATCGAGCGTTTCGCCGCGCGCTTTGGTGGCTTCGATAGCGATTTTAATGCGTTCGACGGTTTCGGGTTGGCCGATATATTCATCGAGCAAACGAGGGCGAAGTCCCCAGTTCCACTCGTTTTCGTCGCCCGCCGATTCGGGGCCGACGATGCGTTCGCGCGTCATGCAAAGTCCTTAAAGTTCGTGAAATTTCATTGCTCAGTTTAACAGTTGGCTTCGATATGAAATCCGCGTTTCTATCGAAATTTTCAAGTAAACTGCGCGCCATGCAAGTGGAAGTAATGCCTCGTTTCGAGGATTTTAGGAAGTTATCGGCGCAGGGCAATTTGGTTCCGGTTTATACGGAAGTTTTGGCCGATTTGGAGACGCCAGTTTCGGCGTTTTTGAAGCTGCGTGCGCATTTTGGCGCCTGCGCTCCGGCATTTTTGCTGGAAAGCGTCGAAGGCGGCGAAAGCGTGGCGCGCTTTTCATTTTTGGGCGTGGGCGGGCGCGCTTTTTTGACGGCTAATCGTAGTGAAATGCGCTTGGAAGAAAACGGCGAAGAAAAGTTGTGGACGCTGGACAAAGGGCAAGACCCGCTGCACGCCATCGAAGATTTGATGAAGCGTTTTCGCTTTGTGAAAGAGCCGAATCTGCCCCGCTTTTGCGGCGGCGCCGTGGGTTATTTGGGTTGGGATTTGGTGCGCTTTTTTGAAAAATTGCCGGACGCGCCGCCCGATGACAGGGGCATTCCCGACGTGCAAATTTTGTTGACCGACACGATTCTCATTTTCGATTCGGTTCGTCATTCGGTCAAGATTCTTAACAACGCTTTTATTCAAGGCGATGAAGAAACTGCTGTGCGTGCAGCGTATGAAGAAGCCGTCGAAAAAATCCGCGATGTGTTGGCGGCACTCGAACGTGAGCCGGTTCCCGCTTCGCGTTTGCCCGTCACTTTGGCCGAAGAACCGCCGTTCCAAAGCAACATGACGCAACAACAATATGAAGCGGCGGTAGTGAAATGCATCGAATACATTCATGCTGGCGATTGCACACAAATTGTGCCTTCGCAGCGTTTTGCCGTGCCGCTCAAAACCGATGGTTTTCAGGTTTATCGCGCGCTGCGGCACATTTCTCCGGCGCCTTACAACTTTTATTTGAGCTTTCCTGAAGTGCAACTCATTGGCGCTTCGCCCGAAATTCTCGTGACCGAAGTAGATGGCGTGGTGCGCACGCGGCCTTTGGCTGGAACGCGACGGCGTGGCGCCAATGCCGCAGAAGATGCGCTACTCGAAGCCGAACTGTTGGCCGACCCCAAAGAACGGGCCGAGCATATCATGCTGGTGGATTTGGGCCGCAACGATTTGGGCCGCATCAGCGAATATGGCAGCGTGCAAGTCAACGATTTGATGGTGGTGGAACGCTATTCTCATGTGATGCACATCGCTTCGGATGTGACAGGAAAATTGCGCGCCGACAAAACGCAGTTCGATGTGCTTCGCGCCGCGTTTCCCGCCGGAACTTTGTCCGGTTCGCCCAAAGTGCGCGCCATGCAAATCATTGACGAAGTGGAGCCAACGCGTCGCGGTCCGTATGGTGGCGCCATTGGTTATTTTTCGTTCAGCGGCAACTTGGACAATTGCATCGCGCTTCGCACCATCGTTGTAAAAGATGGCATGGCTTATGTGCAAGCCGGTGCGGGCGTTGTGGCCGACAGCGTGCCAACCACTGAATACGAAGAAACCGTCAGCAAAGCCAAAGCCGCCCTGCGCGCCATCGCGTTGGCCGAGCAGACAACTTAAATGCACAATCCCCGTTGGATGCGTCCGCTGTTAATTGCGGCGGGCGTTTATAATTTGCTGTGGGGCGCGTGGGCGATTTTTTGGCCGCAGGCGTATTTTCGCGGCGCGGGAATGTCAGAGATTAACTATCCGCAAATCTGGCAGTGCGTCGGCATGATTGTTGGCGTTTATGGCATCGGTTATATTATCGCGGCGAGTAATCCAGTGCGCCATTGGCCGATTGTTTTTGTCGGATTTCTCGGTAAAATATTGGGGCCAATCGGCTTTTTGCAAAATGCTATAACCGGCGTGTGGCCATGGAGAATGGGTTGGGTTAATGTCACCAACGATTTAATTTGGCTGGTGCCCTTCGCGCTGATTTTGCATCATGCGTGGCAGGTGGAAAGAAAAAAACATGAGTGAACAATTGACTTTAGGCGGTTTCGCCGCTGAGGTTTCCGACGAAGTAAAAACCGCCACGATTTTTTGTGATGGCGCCTGTTCGGGCAATCCCGGCCCCGGCGGGTGGGGCTGCATTGTGGAAGCCAATGGCGAGCGCCGCGAATATTCCGGCGCCGCGCGCCGCACCACCAATAATCAGATGGAGTTGCAAGCCTTGATTGAAGGCTTGAAACAAGTTCCGGGCGGCACCAAAGTCAAGGTTGTGACTGATTCGGAATACGTCGCCAAAGGCGTTAAGGAATGGATGCGTGGCTGGATTCGCAACGGCTGGAAAACAGCAGCGCGCAAGCCCGTCAAAAATCAAGAATTGTGGCAGGAAATCAATCGCTTGATGGCTTTGCGCCCATTGGAAATGCAATGGGTTAAAGGCCATGCCGGTCACGCCGAAAACGAGCGCTGTGATGAACTGGCGCGCGAGGCAATCGCAAAAATGATGGCGCGTTAAAAGGAGCGCAATATGCGAGGACGCGAAGCTAAATTACTGGCCAATCAACAGATTTTTGAAGCCTTGGAAAGTTGGGGGTTGCAGCCGCAAAAAGACGGCAACAGTATCATTTGCGGCCTCGGCCCTTTGCGTGCCCAATGCGTGGATGTGCAGATTTCGCACGGCGGGCAACTGGCGTCGCTGATTATTGATTTAATCATTGATCCGGCCTCGAACTTGAAACTCCGTGAAAATGTCATGCAGTTTGCAGATTCCACGGAAAAAGCTATCGGCGGTGCGGCTTATTTGTGGACGGTTTCGGTTTTTGTTGCTGTGGCGGCTTTGCTGGATGCCGAAAGATGTCCGGGGCACATGGCAGGGCAGGAAGAACGCGAATTTCCTGATTATTCAGGAATCAAGCGCCCTTGGAAAATTTTCAGCAGCCCATTTATGATGCTGGGCGAATCGGACAGCATTGAAACTAATCGCGGTTTGGAAGCGGAAAATGCTTATCAGGCTGACACACTGCCGTTAATCGAGCCGTTTTTGCCCGATTTATGCCGTGAGCCGCGCGTTGTCAGCGTAAAAACGTTTTTAATCAATTCCGGCATCGGCGAAATTCACGGGGATTGCAGCATTAATGGTGTTTCGTCGGCCCCATTAACCGAAGCCGTCAAAGCCTTTGCGTGGCCGCCCGGTCAGGGAATGCGTTATTTGCGGCAATTTCATGTGCTGGCACCCGCCGATTTTCAGGTAGACATGACAATTCCCACGCCAAAAGCCGCATCGGAAAATAGGGGATTGCTGGGCAGGTTGTTTGGACGAAATTAAACAGAAAGCAAATTGAAGTGATGAATGGTTTTTCTTTTGACATGACGGGGCGCGTGGCGCTCGTAACCGGCGCGGGACGCGGCATCGGCAAAGGCATGGCGCAAGGTTTGGCGGCGCATGGCTGCGCTGTTGCGATTCAAGATATTGAATTGGACGTGGCGCAAGAAGCCGCCGATGAAATTGTGAATTCGGGCGGGCGCGCTTTGGCTTTGGGCGGCGATGTTGGCAATTTGGCGCTGCTCGAAAAATGGATCGAACAAACGCAATGTGAACTGGGCGGTTTGCACGTTTTAATCAACAACGCAGCAATACAAAAAGAAGGCTCGTGGCTGGAAGAAACGCCCGAAGAATTCGAGCGCGAATGGCGCGCGAATTTGTTGGCTCCGGTTCGTTTGTGCCAGCTTTGCGTGCCGATTTTTAAGGCGCAAAAGTGGGGGCGCATTATCAACGTCGGCTCCATTCAGGGCAAGGGCGGCAACGCCGGAATGCTGCCTTATTCCATGAGCAAAGCCGCGCTGGAAAACATGACCAAGGGGTTGTCGCGCCCCTTGGGACAGGATGGCATCACAGTCAATATGATTGCGCCCGGTTACTACAATACATGGCGCAACCGCGATCAATTTCAAACACCCGAAGACTTCGAAAAACGCAGCCAATGGATACCTCTAAAACGCATCGGCGAACCGGAAGATTGCGCGGGCGCGGCGCTGCTTTTATGCAGCGATGCCGGTTCGTATATCACCGGCCAAACGCTGTATGTAGACGGTGGTATGAGCGTGCGATAAATAAAAAGTGCCGCTGACTCGAACGGCTTTTGGCAAAAAATGAGGGGCAAAAAGATTCTTTTACAAATTCCAAAAAGCCTTTTCTGCCCCTTATTTTTTGCCACATTGATTTTTATCGCTGGCTTTGAACAACCAACCCATCGCCGTGGACGATGTCGTAATTGTATTCTTTTAAGTCAATTTTAGTGCCACGCATTTTGCGCACAAACATCCGGCGCACATAATGATCTTCGTCGGCTTTCATCAAGCGCAAGGCAATGACGCCGCTGACCATGAATTCTTCGATGCCGCGCTCATTATTGCCCATCGCGCCGGGCCAAATGTGCGAAGTCATCAGCGTGGTGCAGCCGAAGTTGTCGTCAATGCCAAAAATAAGGGTGCGGATGTATTCCTGCACTTCATAAATGCGCTCGCGATGCAAAACCAAGGGCACAACTGGGTCAATCACGAGGCGCTTGGCGTTGATGCGACGAATTTGCTTGGATAAATCCTGCAAAACTTCGTTGGCGTCCACCATGCCACCTTTGCTGGTGCGCACCCAGTTGAAATACGGCGATACATCCAGCAGCGTCAGCTTGCCTTCGTTGACCGGCGTGCGCATATCCCAGCCCAGCGTGGCCACATCTTCGACCATGTGCGAGGGCTTTTCGTCAATCGAAATATAGACGCCGTTTTCGCCACGTTTGAGGCCTTCCAGCATGAACTGCGCCGCCAAGGTGGTTTTTCCCGTTCCCGGTTCTCCCGTCACCAAGTAACTTTGACCGGCGGGAAAACCGCCTTCTAATAATTCGTCCAAACCTTTTACGCCGGTGCTGACTCGTTCTCGTGCCATTAAATCTCCAAACCTTGATTGCCAAGCTGACTCTTTACCATTTTAACACGCCACAGATCAAATCACTTTTTCCAGCGGCGCGTAGGCGACAATTAAACGTTTTTTGCCGACATCGGCCTTCAAAAACGCGATGTGAACCCATTCATTTTTTTCGCCCGGCGGCGACGCGTCCACAACCAAGCCTTCGCCAAAACTGGGATGCTTGACGCGGTCACCAATCGCAAATTTGGGCGGCGCAAGCGGCTCTTTGGGCATAGAACTGGGCACCAAAGCACTGCGCGAAGGCGGCGCTGTCCACGAAGTTGCGGCCCGCGCTGGTGTAAAAGAGCGCGTTGAGGCAAAACCGCCGCGCTCCAAAAGATGCGCGGGAATTTCTTCTAAAAACTGCGAAGGCTGCGTGGTTTCTGTCCGTCCGTGCAAAGTGCGCTGCGCTGCATAAGTGAGAAAAACGCGCTGTTCGGCGCGCGTTAAACCAACGTAACACAAGCGCCGTTCTTCTTCCAAATCTTCGGGCGAAGCGCCCCATAATGCGCGCGAATGCGGCAAAAGTCCTTGTTCGAGGCCCACCAAAAATACCGTCGGAAATTCCAAGCCTTTGGCCGAATGCAAAGTCATAAAAGTAACCGCTTCGCTTTCATGTTGCGTGTTATTCACTTCGCTATCCAGTGCCGTTGTTTCAAGAAACAGGCCAAGATACGGCGCGCTTTCGTGCACAAATTCGTCGTCGAATGATTCATTGGTTTTCATGCGATCATCAAAGGCGACGGCGGCGGACAAAAACTCGTCCGTATTCGCCACGCGATCAACGCTGTCGCGGCTTTTTTCATGACGGAGATGATCTTCAAAACCAGTGCGCGACAAAATCTGGCTAATCAAATCGGCCATTGAAGTCGCATTTTGGGTGTCTCCTTCCAATCGCTTCAACATCGCCGCGAACGCGCCTAATTTCTGCGCCGGAGCGCGCCCCAAAGTTTTCAGCGCTGCTTCATCGTTGATAACTTCGTGCAAAGTGCGGCCTTGTTCGTAGGCTAACATTTGCAGTTTTTGAATCGTTGTGGCGCCAATGCCGCGCGGCGGCACGTTGATGATGCGCAAAAGGGCAAAACCATCGTTGGGATTGAACAAAACGCGCAAATACGCCAGCAAATCTTTGATTTCGCGCCGATCATAAAAGCGCTGCGTGCCGACTAATTTCAGCGGAATGCGCAAGCGCAAAAACGCTTCTTCAAAAGGCCGACTTTGCGCGTTGACGCGACAAAGAATGGCAAAATCCGACAAACTCGCCTGATTTTCGCGCTGCATATCCTGAATTTTGCGCGCCACCCAAAACGCTTCTTCTTGGGCGTTGGCAAGACCATGCAATGTCAGTTGCGCGCCGCCGTTTTCGTCCGTCCACAAGCGTTTTGGCGCGCGTCCGATATTCTTGGAAATCACGCCATGCGCCGCATCCAGAATGTTTTGCGTTGAACGATAATTCTGCTCTAAACGAATCACTTGCGCATCGGGATAATGCTTTTCAAAGTCCAAAATCAAGCGCACATCGGCTCCACGCCATGCGTAAATCGATTGATCGTCATCGCCCACGACGGCGATGTTTTTATGGACGCGGGCGATTTCGCGTGCCCACGTGAATTGCGCGAGGTTGGCGTCTTGGAATTCGTCAATCAAAACGTGTTCAAAGCGCTCGGCGAACATTTGCCCTGCTGCGGATTCTTGCACCAGTTTCACGCCGTAAAGCAGCAAATCGTCGAAATCTAAGGCGCGCGAATTGTTTAAACGCTCTTGATAAGCGGCGTAAAGGCGCGCGTAAATGCGGTCAGCGGGGCTGGCGGCTCCATCTGCGACTTGCTGCGGGCCACGCATATTGTTTTTTGCGTCTGAAATGCGACCTAAAATGCGTGCGGCAGGGTAGCGCTCGGAATCCACATCCAAGTCGCGTAAAACGTCTTTGGCAAGGCGCGTGGCGTCGTCGGAATCGTAAATCACAAAGCGCGGATCAAGGCCAATCTGTTCGCCGTGCATCCGCAGCATTCGCGCGCACATGGCGTGAAAGGTGCCGAGCCACAAACGACGCGAGGCCGGGCCGATCAACGAATCAAGGCGCGACTGCATTTCGCGCGAGGCTTTGTTGGTAAAGGTGACCGCCAAAATGCACGACGGCGAAACGCCGCGCTCCGTCACTAAATAAGCGATGCGATGCGTTAATGTGCGCGTTTTGCCCGAACCGGCGCCCGCGAAAATTAAAAGCGGCCCTCGTTCGTGCGTCACCGCCGCGCTCTGCGGCGCGTTCAGGCCGGAAAGAAGATTCATGAAAAGTTAAGAGTTTCGAATTAAGAATTTTGAGTTAGGTTCCCTTTGGGCAGAAGGATTGTCTGATTTAACTCAAAACTCCTAACTCAAAACGCCTAACTCAATTTATTCGGGGCGTGGAATTGGCGAATCGCTGGCAACTGTGGGCGATGCAGAATGCGTTTCGGCGCGGGGCACCGGACTGGACGATTCCGCTGTGGGCACCGGGCTGTCTGCTGCGGGTGAGGAGTTCACTGCTGATTTTGAGCGTCTGCGGCGGCGGCGGCGCGGCCTGTCAGAACCATCTGAGCGGTCAGAACCACCTGATACGAAAACACCGCCGCCATTCAAGGAATTATCGCTGGAGGGACTCTCTTCATTGCTCCGTTTGCGTTTATCGCTGCCTCGTTCATCCGCTCTGCGCTCCGCATTGTTGTTATCAGTGCTGCGCGTTGAACGATCCGGCGATGGACGATCTTCGGAGGACGACGAATCGCGCGAAGAGCGACGCGTTGGGGTTTCTCTTTCGTCGGAAGCGATTTTCTCATCCGGCTTTTCGGCATTATTGATTATTCTTTCAGCGCGTTTGGCTTCTTCGTCTACGGCACGTTCGGCCTCGGCATCGGCTTTGTCCTCACGACTTTGCCTTGAAGAATTGCGCAAAGAATTGCGCGATGGGGGAGGTGGGCCAACGCCGTCGTCTTCAGCGGGCAGCACTTTGACTTCCACGCGAGGCGTGTTGCCGCTGTAGTCGGTTTGTCGTGTCACTGCTTCGGCAGCACGGGTTGAACGGCTTTTTCCGTTCCCCGCGCCTCTCTTAACAGGCGATTCGTTAAGCAGGTGCGAACTCAAGACATATTTGCCAAAAGCATAAGAGCCGTAGGCCAAACTGCCCAGCAGGGCGAAGATAATCATCAAACGCGTAAAGACTTGCATACTTAGAAGGCTACACAAGCCGCGATTAGCGGTCAAGAATGCCTTCAAGCAGCGGCGGCTCGTTTTGCGCAACGCCCTGGCATGGAACCGTTCTAAGGGTGAGATTGTTGACGGAAATAGTCATGCCGAACGCCCTTGCCACAGCGGTTAAATCGCCTGCCTCAGCGAACCGCGACAACACCAAATTTCCCGCTCTTGTTGAAGATAACCAGAAGGTCGCGGCGCTGCATATTGCCATTGATGGCACGGCGCTTTATGGCGTTTTTGGCGGCGTGGAATATTCGTTGTGGAATTTGCTACGGGCGCTCAATGCTTTGGATTCGCCGCATCAGTTCACCGTTTTTATACCGCACGATGGCCCTCCCGACGAACATCTGGCAGATTTTGGCGCGCATTGGAACTGGCGGCGCTTGCCATTTCGCGGCGCGGCCAAAATGCGCCGCATTTTTTGGCAGCAATTCGAGTGGCCGCGCGCCTTAAGCGAGTTCGATTTATTGCACGCGCCCACTTATGTGGCGCCACTGCATTCGCCCGTGCCGGTGGTTTTGGGCGTTTACGATTTAATCGCGCTCACGCATCCCCAATTCGCTACGCGCACCAATCGTTTGCATTATGGTTTTGTTTTGCCACGCGCCTTGCGCCGCGCCGCGCATATTATTGTGCCCAGCCATGCAGTGCGCCGCGAAGTGGAAGATTTCGCGCCCGGCAAAAATATCAGCGTGGTGCCCTTGGGAGTGGAAGCGGAATTTCACGAAGAAGCAAACGCAAGCGACATCGCGCAATGCCGGCGCCGCCACGGTTTGCCAGATGACTATTTTTTCTTCGCGGGCAATTTTGAGCCAAAGAAAAACATCGCGGCGCTGCTAAGGGCGCAGGCCTTGCTTTGCGAGTTGGTGCCCGATGCACCGCCTTTAGTGCTTGCCGGAGGCGCACGGCGTTGGGATGGACATGAAGTTATTGCCGATGGCAAACGCGTGCGCTGGCTCGGCCATGTGCCGCGTCACGATTTGCCGTTGCTTTATGCCGGTTGCAGGGCGTTTGTCTTTCCGACTTTGGCCGAAGGTTTTTGTCTGCCGGTATTGGAAGCGTTGGCGGTTGGCACGCCCGTTGTCACAACGCGCGCCGTGCCTTTGCCGCAAATCGAAAGCGTCACACGCCTTTGTGAGCCTCATGACATTAAATCCATCGCGGGCGCTATGCAATGGATGCTGCAAAACCCCGCAGAAGCCGAAAAAATGCGCCGCGCAGGCCGCATTTATGCTGCTGATTTCACTTGGGAACGCGCCGCGCAGCAAACACTGACAATTTATCAAAACGTGGCGCAAAATATCCAAAACTCACGATGAAAATCGCGTTTTTTCTGGACACATTTCCTTCGCTGACCGAAACCTTTATCGCGCGTGACATTGAAGCGTTGCGCCGCTACGGTTTAGAAATCGAAGTTTTTGCTTTGCATCCCGGCAACGGCGCGAAACTGCTGATGCCCCCGCAATCTGCCGCACTGCTTGCGCTTGGTGCGTGGGAAAAACTGACTCATCCCGGCTTACGCGCCAGTTATTTCAAAGCCTTGGGCGCCGCGTGGTGGCAGTATCTCAGCGAAAGCGGC
>JANMKN010000027.1:0-33123 GCA_031372065.1 Abditibacteriaceae bacterium
CCCACGGCACGCGATTTACTGGCTCAAACGCTGTGCTATTGAAGCGGCGCATAACGCCGGACTCGCGCGGCACAAACGCGTTGGAGTCATCGCCACCTGCCGTGATTGCGGCGGCGCGGGGCGCTATGTTGATAGTTACGGCGACGAGAAAAGCCATTGCTGGAAATGCGCCAACTCCGGCCAGTTGATTCTTTACTTTGTGGAAACGGGCCTTTCGACGCTCGCCGAGTTATGGGCGTGGCCGGTCTGGACATGGCACACGCCCGAAAACCTGTGGCCGCGCGAGTGGCAGGTCTGGCTGCCCAATGAATTTCCGCGCGCCACCTCTTGGAAAACAGAGGCAGAGGGCCTTGATTTATCACCAGCGGCGGCGGCAGGGCATTTGAACACGGCGGAACTGTTTTTCACAGCGCGTCCGCCACTTCGCCGCATTGATTTTGATTATCAAAGCGAAATGCGCGATGACTTTGACTATCGGCTTTATGTTGGGCAGTTGGGGCGGCATTGCGTGTTTTGCGGCGAAGATTCCAAAAAGACTGGGCGCGGCTATCATTCTTGCCGAGGCAACGTTGAATGGAATGCTCATGTTTGCACCGACTGCGAGAGTCGCTATGCGCAGGGCGTAAGGCGCGCCGGTGAGCCGAGCATCTGGGAAGAGATTCCGTGGCCCGCTGCGCTCTTGCGCGATGAGGCGATTCGGTTGTGGCTGGAGCGGCATCCGGCGAAAGAGAAGGTGATAACGTGAAAAGTCTATTCCCTGAGATTAAAACGCGCAGCGTTAGCACTACGCCAGAGATCGAAAAAGCGCTGGCGAGTGGCTCTCCTATTGGAATTGGTGTCAGTGGCGGCAAGGATTCTTGTGCGGTTGCGTTTCGCACTAACGCTTATTTGAATGAGATTGGACATAGAGGGCCTCGTTTGCTGATTCACAGCGATTTGGGTAGTGTTGAGTGGCGCGAATCGTTGCCAGTTTGCCGCCAGTTGGCTGATGTCACTGGCTTGGAGTTGGTTACAGTAAAGCGCGCCGCCGGTGGCTTAATGGAGCGCTGGCACACGCGCTGGCAAAACAATGTGCATCGTTATGCCAACATGGAATGTGTAAAGCTGATTTTGCCTTGGTCAACGCCTTCGATGCGCTTTTGCACGTCCGAATTAAAAACGGCCATCATCTGCCGCGAACTGACTCAACGTTTTTCCGGACAAACGATTTTGAGTGTCACTGGGATACGTCGAGAGGAAAGTAGTCAGCGTGCAAAGTCTCCGATCTACAAGACACAAGCGCGCCTGACCCGTGCTTCGCGCGATCCGGCTGCCCACGGCACGCGCGGCTTTGACTGGCACCCGATTTTGGACTGGTCGAAGCAAGACGTGTTTGATTATTTGGCGGAATGTGACTTTCCTTTGCACGAGGCTTATACGACTTATGGAAGCTCGCGCGTCTCTTGTTGTTTTTGCATCTTGGGTGCAAAGGCTGATTTAAAAGCCGCTACGCGCTGCGATGATAATGAGAACATTTACCGCGAAATGGTTGAATTAGAAATCTCGTCAACTTTTTCCTTTCAAGATTCCCAATGGCTGGGCGACATCGCACCTGATATTCTCGGCTCGAACCAGCGGGAACGGTTGGAAGATGCCAAGCGCCGCGCGTGCCTTCGTGAAGGGGCAGAGGCGCGCATTCCTAAGCATCTGCTTTACACAAAAGGCTGGCCAACGTGCATTCCAACCCTCGCTGAAGCTGAAATGCTTTGTGAGGTGCGGGCGGCGGTGGCAGGCTCCGTTGGCCTAACAATCAGCTATGACACACCAGATGCGCTAATTGCGCGCTATGAGGAATTGATGGCACAGAACAATTTAAGGAAGGTGGCATGAACCAAGTTTTTACCTGTGGCTACAGCGGCCACACTGTAGCGCAACTCAAACAAGCGGCTGAGGCATGGAATGCGCGTGTGCTGGACATTCGCCTTTCGCCCAAATCTATGCGGCCAGAATGGAATGAAGAGGCGCTCAAGCAATTGCTGGGCTGGCGTTATTATCATCTCGGCGCGCTGGGCAACGACAACTATAAAAATGACGGGCCTATCAAAATCCATAATCCGAAACTGGGCATTGATATTGTCGAGCAACTGCTTTGCACGAAGTCGCTGATTCTGCTTTGTGGCTGCGCGGATTACCATTCGTGCCATCGCGCTGTGGTCAGCCAGATGCTCAGGGCGCGTCGTATCATCACGCAAGAATTGGCATGGCCCGAAGTCGAAACGGTCGGCGCGATAAAGGCATTGAGTATCAAACAACCGTGGGCACACTTAATCGTCAGCGGCAAAAAGGACATCGAAAACCGTAGCTGGGCCACTAACTATCGTGGGCGCGTCCTCATTCACGCCAGCAAGGGCATGACGCATGACGATTATGATTCATGCCTTGCCCTTTGCGATGTGCTGCAAGTCGAAATACCACCAATGGAAAATTTAGAGCGCGGCGGCATCGTGGGTGAAGCGACTTTGGTGGATTGTGTCACCGAGTCGAAATCGCCGTGGTTTTTCGGCGAATACGGTTTTGTGCTTGCCAACGCGAAACCGTTGCCCTTTGTCCCTTATCGCGGCGCGCTCGGCTTTTTCAATGTGCCTGTGGATATTTTGAAAGCTGATGCCAATTAAAACCCTTGACGCCCGCGATGTGCGCCATTTGTTTAACGAACCGGGCAAGACCCCGCGCGATTGCCCTACACCGTCGCCAGTGCGCGCTGCGTGTGCCTCAGCAACACCTGTAACCATCGGAGCTATGAACTTTGAAGATGGCGAATCGGCGGCGCTGGCACGGCTCAATAAAACGGAGCGGCGTTACTATGAAATCCTCAAGGCGCGTGAACGGCGTAACGAGGTTGTTAAGGTGCGTGTTTTTCCAATCACGCTACGTCTTGCCGACAACACACGCTATACGCCGGATTTTTCGGCTGTGGTCAAAGGGCGCTTTGTTTTCTTCGAGATTAAAGGCGCTTTCATTCGAGAGGACGGATGGTTAAAGCTAAAAATGGCGGCGGCGGAATATCCTGAATTTGATTTTGTGATGGCGCAATGGGCCAAAGGCGAATGGATAGAAACGGAGGTCAAAAAGTGAATAAAGCTACGGAAAGCAGGGATAAACAATGGTTTGATGTAAAAATGTTGGCAGCGGCGGCGGTGCTTTCTGTTGGCGCGATTCGCTACCACTGGCGTAATGCGGTTGATGAACTGGATTTGCCGCCCACGCCTGCAGGGTGGCTTGATAAAGAGCGGGCACAAAATCTTTTGGACTATATTCGCAAAGCGCAGGAAGCTGAAACCGAACGGCGGCACGAATCTGCTTTGCAGTGGAACAAGCAACGTTATCGGTTTTGCAAAAACGTCAATATTGTTGAATCAACATAACACCTTGCGTGGCGCTTAAAATCGTATTAGCAGCGGCGCTTTCACCTCAAAAACAATTGCAATCGTTTTTCACTTCACACCTGCCGCCGGAACCGTCGCTGCTTTTTTGTTATGCCTGATTCCCAAGTTCTTTCGCCTGCCGCACAATGGGCCGTTGTCAGTGGTTTTCTCATGCCGCTTGTAATTGCGTGCATTCAGCAGCCCCATTGGAAAACTGAATTTAAAACCGCGATAGGTTTTTTGGCTTGTGTGGTGTGCGCTGTTATTCAACTGAGTATCGAAGGCAAGTTGGATACTCGAAATTTTTTCCCAACAGTGGTTTTGGTGCTGACGGTTTCGGTAGGCACATTTCATCATTTTTGGGAGAAATTGGGCATTACAAGCGCAATTGAAAAGGGCACCTCGCCTGATTCTGAGGCAGGAGAAGAAAAATAATGTGGTTTCAAAAAGTGGACGGCACACTGGCAAATCTTGACTATGCCTTGCGGATTCGCATCGAGCCGTCACATGGCGATGTTCAAACATCGGTCGTGGCTGATATGACATCGGTGGCGAATTATCAAGACGTGCTGTTTGCGGGAACCGAGGCGCAGTGCGCCGATACGATGGCCGCCATCGCCAGTCGTTTGGCGCCGGTGACGGCGCAAGGTTAGATGGAAATGTGCGCGGCGCAATGCCAGTTGATTTAGCAATAAATTTCCTGCGCAAAGCGGCCATGAAAACTGATGAGCGGCGATAAGGTGAAAGCCCTAAAAGATTGCATGGCAGCCGCAGGGAGCAAGTTTGATTCTTGCCCCCGCAGCCAAAGCAGAACAGGGGGAGGTGATTAAATTGAGAATTCAACATTTCGCACGCAGTGTATTTGCGTTGATTGCACTGCTGGTTGCAGCAGCGTTTTGGACGCTGGAACTGCCCAAACCGCAACCAACGCCGGAAGTGCCGCACGTTGCCGCTGTGCCCTCGTATTTCGCGCATGACGGCCCGTTTCCGTCCAATCCGCTCAGGTGGTGTCAAGCGCAACCAAGCGGCCCGCCTGTGAGCGGCATTTGTGTTTCCAGCGAGAGGCGCCTTACGACTTGAAGGCGCAAAGGCTTTACGCAAAAATCACCGGCGGCGCTTTGGGCATTTCAGGGTGCGACAGTTTCCACCAAAGTGTTGCCGGTGATTTTAATCTGATGACACCCGCAGAACTTTTTATCGCCCTTGTCTCCACCATCGCGAGCCTATTGCTTGGCTTTCGTTTGTGGTGCTGGGCGATGCGGCGGTGCGATGAGGCGCAGGCGCAGCACGAGAATGAGTTAGCTAAACGGGACACAAAAAGTGAGAAATTATGATTCCAAAAATTGATTTAAGCGTGATTGAAAAATTGCACGCGCAGTGTGAGCGGCGCGGCGTCGGCTATGGTTTGGGTGCCAAGGCCGATCACTTGAGCGATGGGCCGGACAAGTTTTCGCACATTGACTGTTCGGGTTACATCCGAGTTTTGCTTTTTCACGCCACGAACGGCGCGCTCGTTATTCCTGATGGCAGTCAGAATCAGCGCGAGTGGGCCGAAAAAAATCTAAATCAGGTTGGTCGCTACGTGGATGCGGCCAGCTATATGACTGGCAATCGCTTGTTCATTTGCTTTATCAAGCCCCACGCTAACGGATGCGGTGCAGTGGGCCATGTTTGGCTCCTACGCGATGCGGACACTGGAATCGGTGTGCGCGCGGAAACGGTTGAATCTCACGGCGGACACGGCCCGAATAGCCGCGCATGGAACACGGGTGTTCTTATTCGTGAGGTTTATTCGGTCTTTGAATTGCCGACAGCCTAATCAGATAACCGGCGCTTGGTTTGCTGCAAATTTGCCGTGAGTGAATGCACCGCGCAGCGTATTTAGTCGCAGGTGCGACGGCCAAGCGCCGGTTTAAAAAACATGAGATTCTCGCTGCGCAATCGCTCCTTTTTTGTTGGCCCAACCCTTTTGCGCCATCATGAGCGCCGCCGCTATTGGCGCGTTCTCGCCAACATTTTGATGCGCGGCAACACGGAACCAACAGAGTTGTTTTTGTGTGCGACGCTATTGCTAACCGGCATCACGCAATTGGTCTCACACCAAAAGGTTTATTTGCATTCGCCGTTTTGGGGTTGGTCTTATGTGCTCTTAGCCGTGGTGGGAATTTACGGTTTAGTAACGAGACGAAAAATAATGCGAATGTGGTTTGGCTTTGGCACGTTTTACGTTCGCACATGGATAACAACATTGGCTTTTGCCGCGAATCCCGGTGACTTATTTTGGTGTGGCGGCTTAATCGGCGCGCTGATGGGAGCGTGGATATTCCTGCGTTATTGGTGCGCTATCGCAGTGGCGCGCGAGCGCAACCGCCGTTTAAAAATCGAAGATGCGGAACAATCGAAAATCCTCAATGATTTGCTTATGTTTCGCGTGTTGGAAATGAGGAGCGAAGGCATCCCGGCGGCGGCGATTATCGCCAAGGCGTGACTATGGAACTAAAATGGCAAACGATCAATGGTGGGTGCCCTTTGTTCCGCAGTTGGCAACCGGGCTTTTAGGTTATGCGGCGGCGCGGCTTGCACACCGCGCCAAAAAAGAGGAAATCAGCGAAACCTCTTCCTCTCAGGTGCAAATCGCACGCATTGAAGCTGGCACCGCTACAGAGGCCCATCTATGGGAATATTTGAAGGACGCGGAATCCCGGCACGAAAAAGACATCGAACGTTTAAACGAGTGCAACGATAAACGCCGCGTCGCTGAAAGTCAAATCGTTGTTTTGCGCAGTCGTTTGGCGACTGCTCTAAAGCGGATTCGGGCGCTGGAAAAGAGCGAGTGCGGTTAGAGACACAATACGCTCAACTTGAAAAAGAACTTCGCGAACTCAAAACGCGACTCAACCTCATTGACTGGATTGAACACGAACTGAAAGAACATCCTGATGCTTTGAAAGCCCTATTGGAGCAAATCGCTCAGACGAAGGATAAATCGGAAAACTAAATTAACCATGTCACGAAAGAAAACCGCTGTTCCAAGCGTTGCTCCAAGCGTTGCTCCAAGCGTTGCAGGGGCCGTAACGCCCGATCTGCTGCGTTTGGAATATGTGCCGCTGTCTACAGCCACGGCGTGGGAGAGGAACCCCAAACGCCACGATGTTGGCGCGATCTGGAAAAGTATCCAGCAACACGGCTTTCTTGACCCGCCGAAATTTGATGTCAACCTGAATGGCGGGCGCGGTGGTATCGTCGAGGGCAACGGGCGCTCTCACGTTTTACAAGAAATGAAAGCCGCTGGCGAAGCCCCGCCCCGCGGCGTTATCGATGGTGAGGAGGATTGGCTAATTCCCGTTCTTTTTGGCGTGGACGCGGCCAGTGAGCGCGCCGCCGAAGCCTATGGCGTGGATCACAACAATTTGGTTTTAAGCGGCGGGGATTTTAGCGCCTTTGATGTCTCTAAACTTTGGGACGAGAACGCTTACGCGGCATTGCTCACCGATCTGGCGCAGTTTGAAACGCTGCCGGTCAGCGTTGACGGCGACGATGTGGACGCGCTCATTGCGCATCTGGCAAGCGGCGGCGAAAATGGCGGGCACACATCCTTCAAACAGCAACAGCAAATTGAAAAATCCTCGCCCGGCGCGCCTGCCGACGAGCGCTATAAAGAGCAATACGGCGTGATTGTGATGTGTAGTGACGAGGCGGAGCAAAAGAGCATATTTGAGCGCCTTCAGGAGGAAGGCTACGACTGTCGCGTAGTCGTTACTTAAACGGCACTTGAAAGAAGTTGATGTATGAAGTTAGAAGTTCACAACCATTGTGATGATTACAATTCGTATCGCGCGGCGCGGGTTAAATCCCTCTTCAATGCCGAGAGCGGCTGTAATTTCGATTTAACTGCCGAGTTGCCGATTGATGACAACGAGTGGAGCCTCGGTCTCATTGTTGGCCCGTCCGGTAGTGGCAAAACCAGTTTGGGCAAACAGATATTTGGCCCGTCGGCGTTGTATGGATCGGCTGGCTGGCCGCTTGATAAACCAATCGTCGAAGCCATTGCGCCGGAGAAACCATTTGACGACGTAACGGGCGCTTTAGCTGCTGTGGGACTTGGCACCGTCCCGGCGTGGCTGCGGCCCTATGCTGTGCTTTCCAACGGTGAGAAGTTCCGCGCTGACCTTGCCCGCGTCATCTGCGATGCACCGCAGCGCGTTGCAATTGATGAATTCACCAGCGTGGTAGACCGGCAAATCGCCAAATTCGGCGCGCACGCCTTTGCCAAATCGTGGCGGCGTGCGGCGAAAAGTAGCGGCGCTCAATGCGTTTTGCTCTCGTGCCACTATGACATCATTGAATGGGTAGAACCGGACTGGATATTTGATACCGCAACAGGCAAGTATTCAGGCCGGTCACTTTGGCGACGCCCACAATTTGAACTCGCCATTTGGCAGACGGATTGGCGTTACTGGCCTATGTTTGAGCCGCATCACTATTTGAAATTGCCGCGTATGATCGCCGCGCAGTGCTACGTTGGCGGCGTGGACGGCGAGCCGGTTTGTCATGTGGCATTTTCGACGCGGCCCGGATTAGTCGAAGCGCGGGCCTGTCGTTTAGTGGTCACACCGGAATGGCAGGGCGCCGGGGTTGGAATGCGCTTTTTAAACGCGGTGTGCGAGATGTGGCGGCTCGGTGAAAACCGTTATCAAAAGCCGATGCTAACGCTCTTTCATACTTCGCATCCGGGTTTATGCGCGGCGCTGCGGCGCGATCCGAACTGGGTGCAAGTGAGTGCGAATCTTTACGGCGGCAACAAGGCGCGTAGCCGGGCCAGCATGGAACGCAGTGATGCGCGCAACAATACGAAAAATGCCAAATCTGGTTTTGGCGGTCACTTTCGGGCGGTGCAGGGTTTTCGATATTTAGGAGCCGAGGCAGTTGCAGAATCTCGTGCGGCGGCGCGTGGTGAAAAACAATAATGCGGATTTACCTTTGCGGTCAAAAACTCTTTGGGAGGGAAACATTTCATCTTCTGCGCGAATTGGGGCATGAGATTGTCGGTGTTTCCGCACCGCCTGAAGGCCGCGATGGGCGCCCCGATAAATTATGGCAACGGGCCGCGTTCGGCAACATTCCACGACTGCCAGCGGGCGAACTAAACGCGACGACACTGCCCGCTGATGTGGATTTGATTGTCTGCGCGCATAGTCATGATTTTATAGGGCGCGCCACGCGAGGAAAGGCCCGCTTTGGCGCGATAGGCTATCATCCGTCGCTCTTGCCGCTGCATCGGGGCCGCGATGCCATTCGCTGGACTTTGCGTGACGGCGACCGCGTGACCGGCGGCACGGTTTATTGGTTGAATGACACGGTGGACGGCGGGCCGGTGGCCGCGCAGGATTGGTGCTTCGTGCAGCCGAATGATACGCCGGAAACGCTGTGGCGCCGTGAACTGTTTCGTATGGGCCAGCGTCTTTTTCGGCAAGTGCTAACCGACATTCCGCGCGGAATGTTAGTGCAGATTCCACAGGATGAAAAGCTGGCGACGTGGGAGCCGAGTTTTAACCCGCCACCGCTCAGGCGGCCTGACCTGCCGATGTTGACCGACGGGCGCGAATCTGGTTTTCGTGTGGTTGTCTCGCGGGACGATGCGCGCGAATTCGCTGGGGATTTTGTAGGGTCAGGGTGATAATGTGTGGCGCATCGAGAAACAGCCAAGCACCGAGAAGCATTTGAGGCATGGTATGCCGTCAACCGCGAATTTGGCAAAATTTGGCGAAAACTGGCAATCCCAGAGCGCACGTTGCGGAATTGGGCGAAGTGGTTTGAGTGGCACGAATTAGCCGACGCCCGCGATGTTGAAGCGCAGCGAATCGCCGACGAGGAGGCCGCGAAGGAGCGGGCAGAGCGTCAAAAGCGGCGGCGGCGCGCGGCGGAATTGCTGACGGCGCGCGGCGTCAAGTTTTTCAGCACGAATGAAATTGACACGCCGCGCGATGCGATTCAGGCTATCAAGGCCGGCTTGGAAAACGAACGTAAGGAAGACGGTGTGCCTGATTGGGTTTTGATGATTCTTAATGCCAAACCTGAAGACCTCGAAGCAATGGGAAGACTCTTTGGCTCATCTCTCGCCGACGCAGCGGAAACAAGCAGCGACGCTGATAGCTTATCGCTTGAAGCAGATGCCGAAGCAGAGGTCAGCGGATAATTCAAAATTGCAGCGCGCGGCTGCAGAGCGCGCCAGAAGTTATGATGATTTCAAGGCTAAATATCGCAGCGATCCTGAAGGCTTTGTTTTGGATTGCATCGCTTGGAAAGATGGCGACAGCCCAACGGATTACCAGCTTGAAATTTTGCGCGCCATCCCTGAGAAAAAGCGCGTCTGTGTGCGCGGCCCGCACGGTTTAGGTAAGACGGCGCTGTCTGCATGGCTGGTCCTATGGTTCGCCTTGACGCGCGATGGCGAAGATTGGAAGATGCCCACCACGGCAGGAGCGTGGCGCCAATTAACCAAGTTCCTGTGGCCGGAGATTCACAAATGGGCGCGTCGCCTCAAATGGGATGTTATCGGGCGAGTGCCTTTCGATGAGCGCCTTGAGCTGCAGACACTGGGACTCAAATTATCAACAGGCGAAGCGTTTGCGGTGGCTTCGAACAAGCCGGACTTAATCGAAGGCGCTCATGCCGATTGTCTGTTTTATCTTTATGACGAATCGAAGGCCATCGGCGATGACACATTTGATGCCGCCGAAGGCGCCTTTTCCAATGCGGGCGAGAACACAATGAATGAGGCATTTGCAGCGGCGTTTTCGACGCCGGGAGAGCCGCAGGGCCGCTTTTACGATATTCAATCGCGTAAAGCTGGCTTTGAAGACTGGTGGCCGCGCGCAGTCAGCTTGGAGGAAACCGTCGCAGCGGGCCGCGTGGCGCGTGATTGGGCCATGCAACGTGGGCGGCAGTGGGGCGCGGACTCAACACTTTATATTCGGCGTGTTCTGGGCAACTTCGCCAGCGATGATGAAAGCGGCGTGGTTCCCTTGTCGTGGGTTGAAGCCGCGCAGGAGCGGTGGCAAGATTGGGTTGAAGCTGGGAAAATCGGCGAACTGGAAGCATTAGGTATTGATGTAGGCGGCGGCGGCGATCCTTCTGTTTTGGCAAAGCTTTTTCGCATTAATGAGCCTGAGCGCTTGCCGGAAGTGAGGCGCGCCGTAGATGAATTGGAATATGATCGGAGTGGTGATCCGCTGGCGATCGGCTCGATTGCCTCGCGCACCTTGAATAAGTTCCCGGCGCTCCGCACCGTCGTGGACGTGATCGGTTTAGGTGCGGGCACGGCCAGTGAGCTGCGGCGCTCCTTTTCGCGCATATTAGGCTTTGTTGCCGGAGGGAAAGTGCCGACGGACGCGCGCGGTAATGAATTGACTGACAAGAGCGGCGATATGCTCTTTGCCGACGCGCGTTCATGGGCGTGGTGGACGATGCGGGAGATGCTTGATCCGCAATATGCCGAGGGTTGGGCGCTGCCACCTGATGATCGCTTGACTGGCGACCTCACTGCCCCCAAGTGGCGCGAATGGGGCAAAGGGCGCGTCCGCGTTGAATCCAAGGAAGATATTCGCAAGCGCCTCAAGCGCTCCACGGACGCCGCCGACGCTGTGATTCAAATGTTATACGATGAACCGAAGGAAGAAGAAATTCCGGAGCGCCGGGTCGGCTCGTTTTCATTTCGCAATTTTGGATAGTCAATTTTATGCTTAAACCGAATAAGCGCCCTCACCCTTTCTGGTCTTTGACCAGGCCGCAGGCCGGAGCGCTACTGTCTCTTGGCGATGCGCAGCGGCTGGCCGCAGGAATCAACCGCCGCTTTTACGATGGCGATCATTGGATGGATGCCGAGGGCTGGATCGGGCCAATTCCGACCAAAAGCGATAAAGCGTATCTCATTATTAAAGAAGAGATACGCCGTCTGTTTTGTTCGCGCAACGCCATCAAGGAAGTCGTCGATCATCAGGTGGATGGCGCCCTGTCCAAACAGATGTCAAAGCGCATCACTTTGCGACGCGCCGTGACCGAGGAGCAGCCCATCACGCCGGATGAGCAAAAGCAACTTGATGAATTCAATACTCTGGCGCTGGAGTGCTGGCGAAATCGCAAATTGCGCACCCTGCTCAAAGAAGCCTATGGTCGCAAGTTACTCGATGAGCGTAGCGTGGCGCGCGTTTACGTGCCGCGCGGACGGCTTGAAGTGGTGGACAGCGAAATCGGCCCACTCTTAAGAGTGCCGGACGGCTTGAATGTCGCCGAATATCTGGACATGATTCACCCGGAAATCTGCGAACCGGGTAGTGCGGGCGTTGAAGTCGACGAAGAAACAAAAACACCCGGCGGCGTCGTCATTCAAAAGATCTGCAGCCGCGAAACTACCGAAATCATTTTTGTGGATCAGGGTAAAACATGGATTCGCACGTTAAGCGATGTGCAAAGCGATATCATCGAAATTGCGCGCGATAGCGATGCGCAGGCACTGCGGGATAGCGATGCACAGACTTACGAGTTGAATTTAGGCGGGCGCATGACGGTTTACGAGCCGAGACTGCGCTCTGTCGTTTCGCAGCAGGTGCGCGAAAACCAGATGGCCTATAATCTGGCGCGCACCATGGAAAACAAAAACGTGGTGATGGGCGGCTTTTTAGAACGTGTCATTTTGGACGCCATGCCGCCCGGCCAGTGGGTGCAAGATCCTGAATTTCCCGATGACCCGCAAAGGAAAATCTATAAAGTCGGTGACTTCCGGCTGGGCGCGGGCGAAGCCAGTTTCTTTTTTGCCGCCGAATACCGTGACCCGCAAACCAAAGAAACCAAATTTGGCAACCCGCGCGTTTACTGGAAAGATCCCGTGGCGCCGGATACTTTCATCACGGCGGCGCGCGATGCCTACCAGACGATTTTAGAAGAGGTTGGGCAAGCCCATATTCTTATCAGCGGCGACGCCACGGCCAGTGGCAAATCGCGCGAGCAGGCCGAGCGCACGTATCGCCGTCAGTTGGAAGACGACGCCTCGGAAATCGAAGCCTTAGCCGAGTGGCTGCTCGAAGTGCAATTAGTTATGGCACTGGATTTTGCGGGCCGCGCCGATGAATTTAAGGCATTCCGCGCGGAATGCCTTTGCTTTATCGAAACTGGCACCAGAGAGGCTCCGCAACGCGCCGAAGACCGCGCGCGGGTTGCCGCCGGGCACATGTCTCTTGAAGAAGCAATGCGACTTGACGGCATTGAAGACCCGGCGGCGGAAATGGAGCGCATCGCGCAGGAACAATGGCGGCTTATGACGCCCCAGTCGCGGGCAAACTTTGTCGAAACCATGACCCGCGCCGGAGCCGGAATTGCGGCGGCGGCCCGCGTGGCCGGTTTCGATGACGGGCAAATCACTCAACTTGAGCGCAGCGATTTTGATGAACCAAATCCCGGCGGCGATCCAAACAACGGAGGCGGCGGTGGCGAATAAAAGTGGCAAGCAAACTCCTAAAGGGCAAACCCCAAAGCAGGAAAAACAAAAGGTTGTGCCCCGTGGCAAGGCGCAGCGCCAAAGCAATGAACAATTGAACGAAGCTACCAGTGCGCGGACCATGCGCTCCAAAACCGATGCGGCCCTTGCGGATTGGAACAAAAACGCGCCTAAAGAATATCGGGACATTTTGGATGCGGAGGAATTGTGAGCCGAATAATAGAGAAGAAAGCACCGAAAACAACAGTTAAAACTGCGCCCAGTAAAGCAGACCGAGCCCTGACAAAAGCATGGGAGAGCGTCCAAAATCGCCCACTGGAATCGGCGGGCCGCTTTGAATACAGAGGCGATATTCCGCCTGATATCGGGCGAGAAATCTTTAAGGTCATCGAACCTTTGGAGTGGCTTATGCCGCCGTGGTGCTATACCTGCTTAGTGGGTTGGAATTCGGATGCCAACGATAAAGATGCGCAGGGCGGGGCCGCCGTCTCCTGTTCTGCGAGTTATGAATATCGTCATATGTGCCTGACTTTCTACCCCTCTTTTTTCGACGCTCGGCCACCAGAACGGCGCATGATGGTAATTCACGATCTGCTGCATTGCGTCACGAAGGTTTTCATGGATTATGCCCGCGAAGAAATTGAGCGTCTCTTGCCCGATGATGAAGCGCCTAAATACCGAGGCGCTGTTTTAGATGAATTAACCCGACGACATGAGGCCATGACGCAGGACTTGGCTCGCCTGATAAATGAGCGCCTTTAACGCGGTCAGAGTTACGTCACCCTTCCATGGCGAAAAATATGAAGTTCACCTTCGAGAATGCAACCGGGCGCTATCGGAGCGGCAACGGGCAATTCGCGTCTCGCAATACAGTGCGCGGCGCTCTGGACAAATACCTTGAAGTCAAAACGCGCGAGGCCACGGCTTTAGCCATTCAACTGCGCAACCGCGAAATCACCATCGCCCAGTGGCAGGCCGCCATGCGCGAGGTGATTGCCGAATCGCACTTGAATGGTGCGATGTTAGCCAAAGGCGGTAAGTCGCGCATGACGCAGGCCGACTATGGCCGCGTGGGTGCTTTGGTTAAATTCGAGTATCGCCAACTCGAAAAGCTGGCGGTGCAAGTTGGCGCGGGCTTGCCGCTCGACGGGCATTTCATGCAGCGCGTCGGCCAATATGTCAACGCCGGACGGCACGTTTATCATGTGGTTGACAGATTAGAGCAACGAGGGCGCGGCTTTGAGTTCGAGAGGTCTATCCGTCATGCCAGTGATTCGTGCAATGGTTGTTTGAGCGCAGCAGCAGCGGGCCTTGTGCCAATCGGCACACTCCCCCTGCCCGGCGAACGCGATTGTTGCAGGAACTGCCGATGTCAAATGCAATACGAAAAGGCAAGGACATGACTCCTAAAACTCCCTATCGCACCCGCGATATCGCCCGCGCGGTAAATCAAACTCCTCAAAGCGTGCGTTCGTTTTTGCGCGCGAAATTTCCTGATGCTGAGGGATGGTATTCGTTCACGGCGGACGAATTTCAAACCATTGTGACGGAGATGCAAACCACAATTACAAAGCGTTATGCCAATCGCCGCCGCGCCTATTTTTTAGCAAAAAAACGACGATAGTTTTTTCTCTTTTTTGTGATTCTCGCGCTTTGTCTTACAATCAATCCTGTATTTTCCTCTGAGGATTCTTTATGCGATTCGGGCGATTGCCGGGTGTGCCACACGGTGTGCAGTGGTGTTTTGAAGAGGCCGACAAGGGTGGCGGTTCCGGCGGGACTTCCGGCGGCGCTGGAGCCAGTGACAATCAGCGTCAGAATCCGGCGGATGTAGTAGCGCGTTATAACGGCGATGCCGTGCGCATGGCGAGCGACTTATCCCAAAGCGAGGGGCGCAATTACGATCTGCGGGAAAAGAACCGCGATTTGAAAGCAGAAAATGAGGCTTTGAAAAAGCAGTTGCCCCCTGCTACGCATGGCGAGGGCGCCCTTGTGCTGACCAAAGAGCAGGCTGCCCTTTGGGAAGGTTTTCAGAAGCTGAATTTAAAACCTGAAGAAGTCACAGCGCAACTCGCCGCTGGAAGCGCTGCCCTTGCCGAAAATACCGGCTTTAAGCGCGTCGCCACGCTGGACGAAGCCGCCAAGGTTTTGAGTTTTAAGCCGGGTGTTTTGAAGCTCTTAGCCAAAGATTTAAACGTCGAGATGCGCGAAATTGAAGTCACCGATGCCGAAGGCAAGGCGACTAAACAAAAGCGCCCCTTCATCGTCGCTAAAGAAGGCGACAAAGAAACGCTGACTGGCCTCAAAGAATACTTTACGGCGCAGGGCGAGGACGTGTTAGCAACGCTGGCCGATGACGGGCAGAATTTTTCGCAGAATTATTCTGCGTCCCATAACGGTTCCCATAACGGTTCCCATAACGGCCATCAAAATGGCGGCACGCCCTACCCAGCGCAAGGTGCGGGCGGCGGCGGCAAGCAAAACTATCAGCCACGCAATCGCTACGCGCATAATTTGCCCAAAAGCGAATGACATTCGGGTGAATGACAATCGCTAACTCCCTTTTTCTTCGGGGCGCGGTGCGCTCCCTTCCGGCAGCTTTAAGCTGTCTTCCAATCCGGCGGGCTGCGGCGCGGCCTACCCCAATTCTTTTTGAGGTGAACTATGTTGAATCCAACAACCGCTCCGTATCAACAGAACGGCGCGCCCAGCTTCATTGCTGACTTACTCACGCGCGAACACGTTTTGGCAGGCGGCGCGAAAATCAACGCTGCCGCATTCAATTCCGCCGATGCGGTGGTAGTCGTAGTCGGGGCCGCTGGTGCGGCTGCCAACGCATCCACAGTGCCGGTGGATGCCCTTCCTGCCGCTTTGCCCGATGGCGCCGTCTTGCGCTTTGGCGCGGCCAACTCCAAGAAATTCGCGGTGCTCAATGGCGCCGTCCTTGCCGGGGCTGCTTCGCTGACCACGCAGCCGATTCCAACCGCCCTGGTGGACAACGATACGGCCTATTACGATGCGCCGGGCGCGGCCAAGCGCATCGTAGCGGGCACGCTCGTCGGCTGCACCTTCGCCGAACTTGAAGCAGCGCCAGTTGTCACGAGTGGCGTGCCCGCTGGTCTTTTATGGGGGCCAGCCGCCGATGCCGATGACATCGTGTATTTCAGCGTTTACGACATCGAAGACGCGCAAGTTAAAAACGATGTTGATCTGCTGCGCCACGGCACGGCGATTTTTGTCAATCACATTCCCAATTGGGCGACTTTGTCGGCCACGCTCAAAGGCAAAGTGCGCGCTGCCTACGAAGTCGCTGTGGGTGCTACCGAAGTGTAAGAGGCATGGGAAGCACTGAAAAATGCTTTGCCTCATTTTGATTTTTAAGGAGAACTAAACCATGCCTCCCCGCGATTTAGCTTCGCTATTAGATTATTTAATTCGCAATCGTGTGATTGCTTCGATGGCCGGGAACCTGCTGGCCCAGTGGGGGCCGCCCGGACGCCGTTTGCTCGGCCCGACTTTCATGCCCCCGCGCCGCATGCCCGATGGTGAAAACATCGGCGAAATCGAGCGCGTCAACTACTACACCGTGGCCGCCAAAGACAAATCGCGCCACTCGCCCGCACCTAAAGTGGACGGCGGGCAAATGTTCGGCACGGTGAGTTACAAGCTGGGCGATTCGGGCCTTATCCGCGAAATGACCGCCCGCGACTATGACTCCCTGATGCGCTACTTGCGCCAGAACGCTGGTATGAGCGCCATCGGTGTCGCCGAAGGCTTTGCCGACACGGCGGTCTTGCAGGCGCTTGTCGAGCGCGATGAATACAAGACGTGGGAACGCTTGACCAGCGGCGGCTACGGGCGCTTTGGCGATAACGGCTACGTTGAACTGGTGAGTGGCCCCGCTCTGGCCGGCCAATTCCTCGAAGTAACCGATGATTGGACTGACCCGGCCATCAATCCGTGGCCGACCATCTTCGCCCGCCTTAAGCGTCTCACCGATGCCGGTTACGAAAAAAGCGGCATCCGCATCGTCTTCACCGATCAGGTGCGCACGATACTGAAAAACAACCCGTTCACCGCGCTCAAAGCCGGGAAAAATGTCCTTGTCACCGATGGCAGCGGCGTTATTTCCATGACCACCATTGGCGACTTGGTGGACGATGCTGAACTGAATGCCATTTTCCGCGCCAATGGCCTGCAAGAGCCGGTTTCCTATGACCTGCGCGGCTTCACACCCGGCCATGTGCAAAAGCGCTTTTACCCCGAAGGCAATATGTCGTTTATTGCTTCGACGGGCGTCAGCGAAGAAGTGCGTTGGAATGAGGATAGCCCCTCCGACATTACCGTTGTGACCGACGTGGTGGGCTTCTTAGGGGTCGGCACACCCAACGGCCAGCAGACCGCCGGACGGCGCATCTGGATGCGCTCTTTCACCGAGCAAACCGACGCCCGGCTTGAAGGCGAAGGCGTCCAAACCAATGACCCGGTGATGATGATTCCCGAAGCTGTTTGCGGCTTGTATGGCATTGTTTAAAACGCGCTGGCGACAATTCTCGTCAGCGCGAATTGTCGAGGAGAACTTATGAAAGTAACCGTGTTAAAAGGCTTCGCCAGCGGTGGACGTGAATATCTGCCCGGCGAGGCCGATGTGCCGAATAAGGACATTGAGCGTCTGGCACAGCGTGGCGTTATCGCCTTGCCGGACGGCTTCACGCCAGAGAACAGCGAATCGAACGGGCAGAGCGATGGTGCCGATGCAGGCGGCGGTGACCAGAGCGGTGACCAAAGCGGTGACCAAAGCGGCGCTGTTGCTGATTTTCAAGCGCAATTGCAACATCAGGCGCGCACCTTCGACGCGGCGTGGGCCGAGGCGCAGCAAGAGATTGACGGCTTGAAAGCCCAGCGCGAAGAGGCCCTTGCGCATCGGGAACAGGCTGTTACCGAAAATGACAAGCTGAAAGCCGAATTGGACGCGTTGAAAGCCGAAAAAGCGGACGCAAAAGGCAAGGCTAAAAGCTAAGGGCTAAAAGCTAACTTAAATCATGGCTCGTATTGAACCGCCCAGTGCCCGTGAAATCGCCGCCGAGTTAAATCTCTCGGCGGCGACATTGGGCAAAACCGACGATTCCGAAGTCCTAAAAAGCATCAATCAGGCCCTTCCAAATGTGGTCAGGCGAGTCAACGAGGCAATTGATCAGGCGTCGGCGCCGTATGATTTTCCGTTCACAGAGGAGATGCTGCGCGAAGCGTTTCCCACCAAAAGCGATACGGAGATCGCCGAAAAACTGGACGGTCAAAACGCCTCGGTGCAGGAGTGGATGAAGTTCGATGTGGTCATGCAGTTTTTGGGACGTCTGACTGGCCGCTCTGCGCCCGGTTCAGTCAATCCCTACAAAGACCGCTATCAGTTCGCCAAAGAATTGCGCGACGAGAACCGTGATTTAACCTTGAATTTGATCGCCTATGTCGTCAGCCAATCGCCCGATGGTCAAGCCTCTGCCGAAGAAGAAGTTGCTACTGCAACAGACAAAATACCGGTTTCCATGTCCGTTCGCGTGCGGCGCACTTGGTAGAAGTTCCTTGGTAGAGGTTCCTTGGTAGAAAGACTTGATCGCCAAAACAGGAGACATTAAATGTCATTTACACAAGCCCGCTCACTTGCCATAGCCGATGGCATTGCAGCGACTTACAACATTATCAACACGGCTTTAGTGGCCTCAGCGGCGCGCATTGCCACTTTGCGCGGCGTTGTGGACGCTTACAACGAAGCTAAGACCTTTCAAGGCACCATTGACGGCTCCATTGATGCGGAGGCCAAGAATGTGATTGGTGACCGGGCCAGCCTGCTCTTAGCCGATTTGCTTAATGGCTACGATGATGACTGCGCCAAATATGGCGAGGAAAGCTCTATCGCCAGCATCAAGGACGCGAAAAGTTTTGCGCAGTATTTTCAATATGGTGTTGGTGGCCCGTGGGGTCATTTTTGGGCACCAGATTTCGCGTTGGCGTTCCAAGATGTGTTTGGCGCCTATCCCGGCGCGAAATTGGTTTACTCGCCGGCTGTTGCCGATATGGGCCATAAAGCGTCTGGCGGTGCTTTTGTTGCTGGCACCGATGTGGATACTTCGCTTTACGCTGGCGCGGCTATTCCGAAGCTGTTGGCTGCTGGCCTCACCGGCACCGGCATGGCGACGGTGGTAGGCAATGGCTACAGCAGCGACGGCTTGCCTCAGCAAGGTCGCTCGTGGAGTGTCAATGTGACGGGCAACGGCACTTTTACCCTCGTTCCGGGCGTGGCCGGCGACATCCTCACCAAGGTCACAGCGATCAATGTTCCCGCTGGCATTACCGCAGGCACTTTGACGGTGCAGGCTGATATTCCAGCGGGCCGATCAAACCCGCCTTCGTAATCACAATAGCGCAGCGTTCCAACAGCGTTCTTTCTTCATCCTCTTCTTCACTGACAATCATGGCTCGTCCCATCGCTACTAAATACCAGCGTCGCATCGCATCGCTTAAGCGCGAGACGCATCGGCTGCGCGGCGACGTTGGTCATGTTTTACACGAGGAAATGATTAATGCTGTTGACGAGCAAAAATACGATCGCACTCCACTACCCGTAACAGGGAATTTGCGTCGGTCTGTTAGATTGTTCATGCAAGGAAATAATCAAGCGGCCATAGGCTTTGATGGCAGCGTTGCACCTTACGCCGCTATCGTCGTGAATATGCACGGCATCTCGAAAACTGGCGGTCATTTGCTGGATATGCGTTTAGGTGATGCGTTGCGTAAAAAAGCTGATCCCCGAATTCGCCGACTCGCAAAGATGGCCCAGCGCCGCGTGCTGGAGGCTAAATAAACAATGCCGTGGTCGAAAGCTGATAATGCACAAAACAATCTGGAAACAGGGCTAAAAAGGCTGCTTTCGGAAGAAACGGAACGTCCTGAAACCCGTAGGCTGATTGCGCGCTATTTACCGCCTGGTGTTGAAAGTTTCAAGTGGATTGTTGAAGGAGAAGATGAACCTCCCTCTCCTTATGGCCTGCTTAAAAAAGCTTCTCAGTCTCGCTTTAATCAAGGCCAGTTAGTCACCCGGCGTGATGGAGAAACCGGTCTGCGTTTTCGGGAACAATGGTGGAGAATTTCCATTGAACTGCACAACGACGGCGATGTTCTAACGGAACGCCAAGCCGATTATCCGCCCTTGGGGGCGATATTGAATCAAATGTTAGATGATTTGTTTATGACAATGGAAGGCCGTGCTGCGTTGGCCGAAATTGGCGTTTACAACATCAAATTAACAGACGAGGGAGACAAAGATGCCGGAGGTCTTTTCTCCTTCGACTGTTCAACCGACCGATTTATTGAGGAAGCGGAATTGTTACTGATTCAGTGACAAAGAGAGGAACATCATGCCACAATATCAATCCGGCGTCGAAATCGAAGGCGCCTATTCGTTTGAAATCACCCCGCGCGGCTCCAATGCGCCGGTAAAAATTGTGTTTCAAAAACACAGCTACAAAGCGGGCAAGCGCGACAGTAAAGAGTTTTCCGTGGGTGCCAATAAACTCAAACAGCCGATGCAGCGCGGCGCTGGATCGCATGAATTGGAAGGCATGATTTTATCTGCCAATGCCGCAGCGTATCGGGACTTGTTCGACACCGTGAACATCATTGATGATGCCGTGATGCCGGACTGGAACGCGGCGCGCGGTCCGCATTTCGTTGAAGATTATTCGATTGAAGATGGCATTGAAGATATGAGTTCGCTCAAAATTACCATCTCCGAAAGCAATGGCGCGATTGCGGTATCCTCGAATGACTAACGAAACCAACGAAAAAGCGGCGGCACGGCGTCAGTTGCGTGGTGCTGGATTAATGCAAAGCCACACGCCGCCTGCTTCACAGCCTTTTAATTTGCCGCCTGATGCCATTGGCGTTTCTTCCGTTGATGAAATCTTAGAACGTGCCCGCGCGATGCGCCGTGTTTATGAAGGCACTGCTGATGAAACAACGCTGAAAAGGGCGCGCGGCGAGTTTTGGGATCATCCAATCTGGGGCCGCTTGTTCATTGGCCCGATGGCGGCGATTGGCTACGCGGAAATTGAGCGTGCCGTTGGCATCCGCGCTAAAGAAATTGCGGATTTGGTTTATTTGCAACGTGGCATTCTCGCCCCACAGTTTGAAGCTGCGCAAGTAAAAGAACTCTACGAAGCGGGTGACGGCCCCGCGACTCAAGAATTGATTGCAGCCATCAAACGCTGGAATCCAACCTTTGAGGAAAAAACTTCGTGGGTCGAGGCGTGTGTCGGCTCAGATCGTTTACTGCTGATGTTTCTGACTTGTGCAATTAATTGCAACTTGTGGCCCGAACTCACTTTACTCTTGGAGGAAGAAGCGGAAGGGGCGCTGAGTGAGGAAAATCGGGCGCGGCGCTTAATGTTTCAATCGCTGCTACGCTATTTGCCTTATTATGGTGTTGTGATGGATATTCAGCGTTTATCTGACGAATTAAACATTCCCATCACAATGGCGGGCGCGCGGGCGGCATTAGAAGCTCAGGAGAAATTGACTGAAGCGGAGATCAAAAACGATATCCTTCCGACGCCTGAGATTCCACCAATTTAGTGAGTAGGTCATCCGCTAAATTCGCCCCAAACCTTGTTGCGACCATTTGGGCCATCTTCATAAACAGTGACGACGTTGCCGTTCTTTATGTAAAAAAGAAGGTTTTTGCCTGAATCGAAGTCAACTTTTTGTCGTGGCCCTTGTGCCCAATCATCAATGGTTTGCGTCCCGGTTGGTTTGCCAAATTCAGGATGCTGGCCGAGAAAAGTCGAAATTTCAGGCCGCAGGTCGGAATGCGGTGAGCCGGAGCCACAACCCATCAAAGAAGAAAGCAGCAAGCAGGCCAAAACTGGGAGGGTAGCAAGGCGGCAAGTTTTGTTTTTTAGGTTGAGCATGATGTGACAAGGTTAAAGGCGATCCGCAATCTTTTTGCAGACAATAACAAAAAGCGCAAGACCCGCGATTCCAATAATGATTCCCAAAAATGTATTCATTTTTTGTTTGACCTCAAAATAGGATTATAACCACAACCCAAGAAGATATAAAATGGCAGTTGATTACATTGACACAATTTGGCGAACATTTGGGAGCGATCAGACTCTCCGCACGATGGCCCAGATGGGCAATGGTGCCGACACGGTAGAGAATCGCCTCTCGAAGGTTCATAGTGTTGTTGGCAATGCTTTTACTGGTGCTGGCGCTGCGGGTGCGGCCCTTTTTGCATCCTCACTTAAAAAGGGCATGGATGCCATCGAAACCGATAACCTTGTTAATGTTACTTTTGGCGATGACTCCATGCCTGACATCACGAAATGGAGCAAGGATTTACGTAAAGATTTGAGCCTGAATGAATATTCGCTACGCCGCAATGCGGCCTCTTTCGCCAACCTTTTTCAACAAACAGGTGCCGGTCAGGGCGAAGTCATCGGAATGTCGAAAAACGTCACTGAGCTATCACGCGATTTGGCGAGCTTTTATAACACATCAAATGATGACGCCGTTCGCGCTTTGCAGGGTGCTCTTGTAGGCTTACGCTTTACGATAGTCAATTGTCTTTGCATTTTTGCGGCTATTGCAAGGCCCGCAAAGTGGCTGGATATTATTAATTGTATTGTCTCCTCCACGCGAAATCGGCACAATATGGTCAACTGTCAAAGGTGCTACTTTTCCGCAGCACAGACAACAATTTTCGTAAAAGCTGCAAAGAGCCTCCCATTCGTCAGAGGTAAAGCTGCCCTGTGCTAACGCCTCACGTTGTTTCCGAATGAGCTTATAGGTGATGCGCTTTGCCTTGTTCTTTTTCCACCACTCTTTAATTCTTTCAGCGTTCTCAATCCGATAATTTTCCCCATATTGGCGCACATGGTCTTGGTTCTTCTCGCGCCACTCAGCAGTGCGGCGTTGCACCTCTTGCTTGTTCCTTGCTCTGGATTGTTTGCTTACTTCCTTCGCTTTTTCGAGATTCTCTCGCCTCCATTTTTGGGCAACCTCCCTGAAATATTCGGGGTTTTGGGCATATTCTTCGCGGCGCTTTTCCCTTCGCTCAGGAGCATACTTTTCACGCCATTGTTTTGTTTGCTCAGGCGTATATCGTTTTTGGGCGGCTTTAACCTTTTCGGGATTGCTCTTTCTGTATTCGGCGGCGCGCTGGCGATTTGCTTCCTGAAATTCGGCGTTGTTTTTATAATGGCGCGCATAAGTGCCCCGCAAAGATTCCTTGTGTTTCTCAGGGTTATTTTTACGCCACTGGCGGGAGCGTTCCTGCAACTTTTCCTTGTTTGCTGTGTAGCGTTCGCGTGCCTCTTTTGCCACACACTCTTTACACCTGCTTCCGTAGCCCAATGTCATTTTTTTATTAGGACTAAAACAATCGAATGGCTTCCACTGTTTGCACTTGGAGCAAATTTTGCCTTGTTCATTCATTGTCTTACCTCCAAATTAAAATAATCCGGCGGCGTGCATCCCCACCGCCGGATTATTACTGCCCCTGCCTCTCCTCGCTTCCAAATTTGAGGTAAGAGCGGTCTGTTATTGTGCCGCTGTCCAATTAGTCATTTTGTCCAGTGGTGCGGCGGTCTGAATAATCCATTGCACCTTGGGGTCAAAAATGCCGGTGATGCTCGTCTTGTAACCAAGCGCCGAGAGTGTTTTGCCGAAATGTTCGGCGGCGGCGCGGGTCTGAAAGGCGACTTCCCATTTGGCCCAGTCCGAAACTTTTTGTGAACTGCTTTTTGTTTTTGTCGTAACATTTTTCATAAGGTGATTGGCTGCCCTTTACAGCCGATTGCCCAGAGGCCAGCGGGTGCTACTAACACCCGCTGGCTTCGTCTTTTACCAGAACAATTTCCCCAGTCGCACCGCGTTGGTGCAGAACGCCCATTCTTGACCGGTTAATTCACTACGGCTTTCAAGGCGACGGCCTAAAAACATTCCAATGGCGCCACGAGCGCGGTCTTTGTCGGCCATGCTCAAACCATATTCGCGCGCTGTGGCTGCAAACTCACGAATCGTTTTGTAGTGCGGACAGCGGCCTGTTTTGGGTTGCGCTTTAGCGGCTTCGATGGCCGCTGCTTTGGCGGCAATGGCTTCAAGCGTGGTGCCGGTCTTGTCGGCGTTCTTGACAGCAGCGCGCATGAACCAGTCGGCGCTACTTTGGTCTTTGGCTTCAGCGGCTTTCTTGGCAAAGCCTAAAGCTGTCTTTTCGGTGTTGGTCAATTCGTTTTGCATGATGTTTTGAACCTCTCTAATTACACGGCGTCAACCGTGTGAACTGATATAAATTATACGGTAGATACCGTGTAATTTAATAGGGGTTTTAGTTATCAATTGCTCGCCGATTACTGTAGAAAATCTTATCAATTACACGGTTAAAACCGTGTAATAATTTAAAACACAAAGATGTAAAAACACATTTGTGTTTTTGTGCTTTTGAAGTGATGAAACATGGCATTAGTAAATCGAACCATCCAATTAGCAAAATGCAATCTTTGCGGCCATGAGTGGCTACCGCGCAAAGAAGGCCGTCCGGCGCGTTGCCCTAACTGTGAGTCCGCGCGGTGGGACAAAGAGCGCAAGCGTCCGCCTATTGCAGAGCAGCGTAAAGCAGCGCAGAAAAGGCAGCAAAAGAAGTAATGTTTTTTGCACCAACAGGTAATGCAATCAACTAAACTTGAATGACCATTGGGAGGTAAAAAGCATGGCAACGAAAACAACAAAAAAAACAACGGGCAAGGACAATAAGATGGCTTCCACAGGGGCACAAAATGGCCGCACGGCTCCGAAAACAAGTCCAAAAGCCAAGAAGCCGCTGACCAACGTTCAGAAGGGTAATCAGGCTTTATTGAAGGCTTGGAAACGCATTGCAAAGCAGAACGGCGAAGGTTACGAAAGCTGATGCCGAGCGTCACTTTCGATACCAACATCATTATTGCGCGCAAGCCACCTTTGGATGAATTGCCGGAAAGTTTTTATATGTCCGTTGTCGTGCTTCAGGAGTTAGTCGTAGGAGCGCAAGACGAAACGGCTATTAAACTACTGAACACGGCCCGATCTGCTTACGAAAAAGATGGCAGGTTATTGGTGCCAGATGCAAGCGACTGGTGGGAAGTTGGCAAAATCATCAATCGGCTGCAAAGGCAGCGCAAAGCGCAAAGTGGTGGTTCTACACCTCGTTTGGCCGCTGATGAGAAATACCGCATCACCAACGACGTGTTAATTGCCCGCACTTGCAAGCGCGCCGGAGTGACGCTTATCACCGACAACAACAAAGACTTTGCCCTGATTAAAGCCTATTGCAACGTGCGCACTATTAGCGGCGATGAGTATTTCGGGACACTGTGAGTCGAAGAATAGCAAGATTTAGCTGATATGCCGCAAGTCGAAACTGTCTCGGAGTGGGTAGAAAAGCGCGATGCCAAAGGCCGTCTGCTTTTCCTTTATTCGCCCTTGCGCGACGCCATACGGCTTAGAACCAAAGACGGTGAAACCGAAGTCAATTTAAGTGAATTGCGCGTGCAAAGTTTTTACGCAATTTTGCGTGACGTGGCGGCGACAAAGCGGTAAAATAGAAAGCACAACAAGGCACGTCCAGAGCGCCACCCGATAGGGTCTTGTGAGCGCCCGTGACACGCGAAAGCAAGTGCCGCAATAACGAGCGTGAGCGTCCCGAACGCCAGAGCATCCGAAAGGAATTGTTCTGGCGTTTTTTGTTTTTAGGTCAGCAGGAGATAGACCCAGTAAAGCACTAAAAGGCCAATAGGCAAGACTAAGCAGCCACAAAAACAGCCCGTTGAGCCAACAGCGAATTTGATTATTTTATCCCACAAGTCGGGTTTTTCTTCCATGAATTTTGAGCATATCACAAGAGGTGAACTGAATGACTGATGTTATCCAAACAATTTGGTCACAAAGCGGCGATGATGCCTTGTTGCGCACTTTGAAGTTAATGGGCGGTGGCTTCAATGATGTTGAAAGAAAAGCCGAGAAAATGCAGTTTATTAGTGGCGGCTTGAGTTTATTTGGCGCGGCAAGCGCTGCTGCGCTTGCAGGTATCGGCACAGCATCGTTAAAAGCATCTGGTGATATGGAATCCATCGAAACTGGAATGCTTGGCGCTCTGGGCAGCATGGATAAAGTCAATGCGAAAATGGCTGAGTTAGAAGGGATGGATAAGAAATCAAGTTTCAATATTGATGAAATAAGCCGTGTCTATTTGATGCTTCAAGGTGCGCAAGCAGAAGCATCAAAAATTGTCCCTTTGATGAAGGCCATCGGCAATGGCATCGGCCAAGCGGGACGCGGCTCGGAGGCTTGGGTGTCGGCTATGACAGCCATTCAGCAAACCATCGGCACCGGCAAGTTAGAAAAGGGAGAATTGAACCAGTTAGTTACTGCTGGCCTTTCGCCGCGCGCTATCTTGATGCAAGAGTTGGGTATGTCTCAGCAGCAATTAAATGAGGCTTTAGAACAGGGAACTATCAGCGCGGAGCAATTCGTTAATGCCTTAATATCTGGTTATAACAAGGGCCAATTTGCAGGAGCAATGGAACGTCAAGCCGAAATTTTAAACGGCAAACTTTCGACCCTTGATAGTAGCTTTATCAAGCTGAAAGCTACCATTGGCGATGTTTTTAATGAGGATGCAACTAAATTAATTGGTGGTCTTACTGGTCTGATAGATAAGACACAGGAATTTTCAAAAGAGCATCCTAATATTGTTAAAACAGTCGCTGCGGTTACGGCGATAGGTAGTCTTGGTGCTTTGGGTGTTGGCGGCGTTACTAAAATAGCAGGAGCATTTAACGAACTCTCTGCCGCCAAAGAAAAATTAACAGGGAAGGCAAAGGGTGCATTGGGAGGCCTTCCCAATCTCGGTGGCGGTGCTCCCCAATGGGATCCAAAGGCCCAGCGCTGGCGCGGTGCGGGTGGCCGGTTCGTAGCTGACGATGTAGCTCAACAATTACTGGGTGGCATGGGCGGTGGGACAATGACCGTTAATGCCAACGTGGTTTATGTGAATGGCAGCACAAGTGGAAGCGGGCCTTTAGGCGCTGATCCTACAGGTTTGGCAGATGATGCCGTTGCGGCCACGGCCTCAAAAATGTCTGGCTTCTTAACGCCAAAGGTGACAGCTTTTGGCGCAAGTTTGGAAGGCGCAGCCGCTTTAGGTGTGGGCGCAGCCGCTGTCGGGGTCACATTGTTAGCCGTGAATGACATGATGAATAGCGCTAAAGATATGCATCTGTCCGATGAAGACTACGCTAAAAAACGCGGCGTGCGCGGCGGCATCGAGTTGGACGCAGCGCGCGGCGCTTCCGATAACAGTCTGGCTAAGTGGTGGCGCGGCGATAATGCGGCCAGCGATAAAGAAGCTTTGGCGCTGGCGATTGATGCTGACCATCGCGCCAAATACAAGGCAATGGGCTTGAAACCGGGCGCTGGCGACTATGGCAATGGCAGTAGCGGCTACCCGACACGAATTGTATCGAATCCTGCGCCTCCTGCGGTTACAGCGCGCCAAGAACGCGCCCGCAATGCGCGTAATCAAACCGTGGTTTCCGTGAGCGTGGCGAATCCCTACACCGGCGCCGATTACGAACATGATGACCGCAGCGCCACAAGTTTGTATGGCTACGATGGGTAATTGAAATGGGTAATTAAAAATGAACATTCAATTTTGGCGGCCCAAAAACATTCGGGTGCTGATTCATTCTCATTTCGGCGAGCCAGTCACGCCCGCCGTAGCCCGCGATCTGCTCTCCCAAGCGCTATGGGACAGCGCTGCCAAAGAACCGGGCGCACGGGGCGATGTGCGCCAAATCTGGCTGGATAACTATACCGAACCGGAAAACGATAGATTGGCGGCAGGTAAATTTCCCGCGCTCGGCCCCGGTTGGCGGCGCGAGTCCATTGATAACGATCCGGCGGATTGGGAGAGTTTTTCCGGCCCCGATGAACAAAGACGAATCAGCGAGACCATTGCGCTTTACCGAGACGAATTAGCGGAATTGGACGATGAAGAAACGCGCAGCGAAGCGGATGTGGCACGCCAAGCCGAACTCGAAGAGCTAATCAACAACCTGCAAGCCTTTGGCGCACTCAAAGCCGTGCCAGCGACTCATAATTTCGGTGATGACAAGAACGCCATTTATCGCGCGCTCAATGCCCCAAACTTCGCTTTTCGCTATCGCAGCAAATTCGTGCTGATTCAGGGGCGTCCTTTTACCTTGTGGCTGCGTCGTTTCCGGCCCGCCGAAGGGCAACTGAATCATTACTTGCAACTGGGCATTGGGCGCAATTTGCGTATTTTGTTTGAAAAAGACAAAGCGATGCTTTATCGCGTCAATCGCCTGCGTCCCGAAGCGGACTGGATTGCCAAGGACGCGCGCCGCGACGAACTGATTATCAAGAAAAACGGCACCAGAGAGCAACACGAGCGAATTACCGCATGGCGCGATGCTATCGAGCAGGTCAAAGCGGACTATAAAGGCCACAAGCCCAGTGACGAACAAAAAGCCCAAATCAAAGACCTCAATCGGCAAATTAAAGAATTGCAAGACATCTTCAAATTAACCGAAGCGGAAGAAGGTGAAATTCACGAACTCGAAAAGTATTTATTTACGCAGCGAGAATCGGTTGACCTTGACCAAACCAGTGATTCTCTCGTTGGCGAAGCATTCTCACTTACTTTTTTCGATTTTGGGTTTGGCATTATGCAAATCGTCTGTGATATTGGCCGTAATAAGTGGATATTTCAGGACAAAGAAATCTTGCGCAGTCAACAGTGGCAGTGGCTTTGGGGCAGCCATCCTGACCGGCGCAATCGTGCCTACGATGGCGCAGAACGCCTTGAAATCGCGGGCAACGGCGGCGCGCTTCTTTGGCGTTTTGGCTATGTGAAGACCAATCAGACAGACACACTTTTAGGCGCGCCGATTTATTTGGGACGCAGCGATTTGGATGTATCGCAGGGTCTGATTGTCAACGGCCAGTGGACGCCGAACCTGCCCGCAGGCAACCAAACACAGTTTCTTTTTGACCCGGTTCCCTTGCGGCCCGGCTGGTATCAAATGGGCGTGCGCTTTGTGACCGATGGTCAATACTATCCCATTGTTACGCGCGCTTCTATGCAAGTGCCCGCCGGTGCCATTCCGCCAAGATTCACGGTGTGGGACTCTGCGGCGCATCCTGAAGTCGCCATTGAGTTAAAACCCAAATACAGCGAAAAGCGTGGTGTGATTTGGGATGTCATCATTCATAACAAAGAAGGCATCAAACTTAATTTGCCGGATCGTTTGTATGAGCGCTGTTGCAGTATTATCGTCGAAGATTTACCCGTGATGTCTTTTGGTTTGATTGCCGAGCAAACACATGATGATTTAGAGCGCCTGACCCCGCACACCGAGGGTGCCGTTTTGCAGAATTGGAGTGAAGTTTTGTTCAGCGCCGCCGATAAATTGCGCATCGCACGGCATAAGCGTTTTCCTGCCGATTTCACTTTCGATGGAATGTTTGATAACGACGTGGTGCGCGTCGCCTTGCAAAGCATCGGCTTCAACGCTGAGGAATTGTCACTTATCGAAGCGGGCACAGGCTACCGGATGCCAGAAACTGCACCGGGCGAGTCGCCCCTACTCAAGCCCGACAAAAACGTGCGAGTTTTGGATTTTCTGGAGAATGAGATCATTGAAAAAGTCGGATTGGATAAACAGATTTTCGTGGATAGCGATGGCTATGTGCGCTACGAAGATCCTGCTTTGCGCGTGCGCAGCGAAATACCGTATGCTCATGCGGCGAATGCCAGTAATACCCAGCGGCCTTACTTTGCGGGCAGCGGCAAAACCATTCAGCGCATTTGGAACACAGACGGTTATTTCACGCAGCTCTTTGTCGAGGGCGATACCAATCCCGAAACCAAAAAGCCTTACAGCGCCAGCCACACCATCCGCGAAGCTGTTGATCCGGCCTTTGGCCCTGATGGGAGCAACGACCCGCGTTTCATTGGGCATCACAAGCCTAAAGAAACGATGAAAGAGCAAACGCTCAATTCACAAGCGGCTGTCGAACGTGCCCTTGCCACGCAGATTAAAAAATATGGCTATCCCAAACCCGAATGGCGTCTCAGTGCGCCGTTCGATGCTGATGTGTTGCCCGGTGACAGGCTTATGATTGAAAACAGGGTTTTTACTTTGATTGGCATTCCCAGTCCCGAACTTGAGCACGACGAAATGGAGTTTGCCTTGGAAGAGGTGATTGGAAACTGAGGAGGTTGGAACAATGTTGCAACGTGCACAGAGAGCCGGGTCGCGCCTTTCACAACAAGAATCCCAGCGCATCAAAGAAGATCTGCGCCCCAATACGGTGCGCGGCGGCGGCGAGGCGCAAAGCACGCCGGAACTCACTGAATGGTTCGACGGCGAAAAAACACGAGCGATCTTCATCGCCAGCGTCACGCCGCCAACCGATGATTACTATCTGCCGCCGCCAGTTCGTCCTCCGGGAGTAAGCGACGCCGATTTCGTGAAGGGCTTGAAGGAGAAATTGAAACGGAAAATTCGCCAAATACGATGAAGCTTTTATTCGTGCGTTTTTTTGATTTCAAGTAAAATGGCAGCACCTCAGATTGATGACTACTCACCATTTGAAACAATTAATGTCGAGGATTTTGGCGATGGCAGACACCTTGGCGTTTTGGAGCCGACTGCCAGCGCGCAGGGCTTCCGTTATTCAAAAGATGTGTTTTTTCTTGTGCCGTTTGCGGCCATTCCTGAAGGCGGCGCCACCGTCACGGTCAGGCCGGAGTGGACGGTGCAAATTCGTGATTCCATTGACCCAGCTTCACGCAAAGCCTTCGAGCAGACGGTTATTTTGCCGGTGCAAATCATCGCGCAGATTTTGGGCGGCGATATCGGTTTTATTTTTTGGAGTCCGGTCACTGAACAAATCAAAGTCGAAACGACTATCATTGAAGGCACTGATGTCCCACTTGGCCCGTATCCGGGTTCAACTGACCCCAGCGACCCGCAAGATCATCATCAGGGCTGGCAATTTGTTGACTTTAGCAACCCCACGCAATACAGCGAACAAGGCTTGCCGGACTTTGATTTCGCCGATACGGGTGCTTTTACCGCTGGCGGCATTCTGGTCAAGATCACCTACTACAGCGCACCGTATAAGGTCAACATTGCGCCGGGTGCCATTTTCGATGCCGTGCGCGACACGGCGGGCATCGGCCAGTTGGACAAAGAGGCGACTTACAAGATTTCTTACAAGTTGCAAGTTGGCATCGGGCGCTGGCTGGACTCCAATTCGCTTTTGCATCTGGCGATTCCCGGCACTGTGGGCGGCGCATCCGGCGTGCAAATCTTTGAGCGCACCACGCGGCGCGCTACTCATTCAAAACTCGATCCGTTGCGCGGCAAGGCGTTTATTCCGGCGATTTCGCAGCCGCATCTTTGCAAAACGAGTGATGGCACGCTATGGCTTTTGGCACAGGACAGAGGGCGCGGCGGAGTGCTTTATCAAAGTGATGACGACGGCCTAACCTTCAGGCGCAGCGCCTTTAAAAGCGAGGGAAGAGCAAGCGAGGTTATTGTGTTTGGCACCGGTTTTACAATGCTTGATCAGCAGCCCAATCCGGCGGGCGGAATGTATCAATTGGCCGTGAGCGAGGGTGTGCTCTTTTTGCAGCGCTTCCCGCAGCCGTTTGCCCAAAATCGCAAAATTGGCGTAGCGCGTAGCGGGCAAATTTATCGTTTGGGTGTGCCTGAAGGCAAAACCGCGCAAGGCACGATTTATGTCACCAGCGCGGCGCACCAGTTTGTCTCAGACGATGAATTCGATTCGCCGCCGGTTGAACGTGAGGATTGAAGATGAGGATTTATAGTGGCTGAATATTTTGAACCTATCGCGGCCCCAACCGGGCCAGAAAGCGCACAGCAGTTTGCCAATCGCATTGATACGCAATTCAATGAGGCTGTGGCGCGCGATAATTTGCTGGCTGATGATGCGGCAATGGATCGGCGCGTCATCGCCGGTGCAGGGCGTCTTGAAAACGAAGGGGCTGAGGTTTCGGTTGTCTCCGGCGTGGCGCGAGTCTCTAATGGTTTTTTCTACGCGGGGCCGGGCGCAAACGAAGATGATGAAAGCCATTTTGAAGGCTTGCGCTTAAAACAAATTGCCAGCGAGTTGGGCTATTTGGAATTGTTAGATAGCGACGCGCCGCCCTTGAGCAAACCCGGCGGCGCGTTTGGCTATATGAGTTGGTATGGCGATGTGCTTTGGTTCGACACGCGTCAGACTTCGCCCACGCAAATTGAAGAACTTTATGGCCGCTGGTGCCTTGGCAAAGTCGTGACCGATGGCGTTGGCGCGGTTTCGGTGGACACAGTTTACACCGATTCAATTCCCAATTTAGCGACCATGAAGGCGCTCATTGACGCGCTGACAACGCGCGTCGAAATGCTTGAATCCGCCGGTGGCGGCGAAGGTGGCGGTGGTGGCGGTGGTGGCGGTGGTGGCTTTGCTTATGCGGGTGTGGCGCCGTGGTTGCCCGACCCAGCCGATGATCGCCAGACCTACATCGTCATTGCGGCGATGCTGGCAGCATTGCGCGCTGAACTAATGGCGCTCATTCGCGATGGCGGCGTGCGGCCCCAGCAAACCGATCTGGCAAAGCTGATTGGCGAAAATGCCATCATGCGTCAGGAAATCGCCAAGTGTCAGTTGTTTCTGCGGAAGATTTCCGGTTTGCTCGATTTGGATTTGATGGTCGAGTTGGGCCTTGAGCGAAGCCAATCAGCGAACATCGTCGGCATCCCCGGCGGCACGGAGATTTACGGTGCCGGTGGCAGCGTGGGCGCCACGTTCCCCGACCATTTGGGTGCTTCGACGCTGACCATGAACGATGATGGCACGGTAGAGCCGTAAAAACAGCCGTAAAAAGCAAGCAAGTTGGCAACATCGGGCGATGCCTTGGCTTTGACCCGTTTGCATATTTTTGGAGGAAAGAACAATGGAAATGGAAGAAAACACGATCAATGCACTTGATTATCTGGCCCCACAACAAGGCCAAAGCGAAATGTCACAGTTCGTGCTGGAAGAGTCGAGGGCGCTCTTGCGCTTGACTCATGGCAAGCGGCAACTGGACGCAAAGTTGAA
>JANMKN010000073.1:0-13990 GCA_031372065.1 Abditibacteriaceae bacterium
CGCTGCGGAAATCGATTTTTCGGCTCTCCAAAAAGGCATTTCCGCAGCGGAAATCGGTTTTGGGAGCTGATTTTTATAATTCCGGCACTTCGATGGTGAATTCATCGCTGACCACACCGCCCGCCGGGTTGCGTGCTTCGATGCGAAAATGCCGCGTGCCCGACGGCAAGCGCACGCGCGAAAAAAGCGGCGTGAAACTTTGAATAAGCTGATCTTCAAGCCGCGCCCATTCTTCGCGCGCGTTGTCAATGTAGCGCACTTCGCGCAGCCAATAGGCCGTCGCGCCGGGCGCATCGCGAAAGGCAAAACTGACCATCACTTGCTTGCCATAACGCGCGCACGTCACCTGAAGCGAAGTCAAATCTACCGGTTCAAGGTGCCGTGCTTTATGCGTCACATTTCCGGGCGCGGGATAGTGGGCGGCGGCGCATAATTCTTCGTCACCGGCCTGATAGCAAGCGATCAAGGCTTCCTGCGCCGCGCGCAAAGTTTGTTCGATGGCGTCTTGGGCACCGTTTTCGAGGGCGTCCATCAAATCTTCGCGCGCCGCGCGCAAAGGCGCGGTTTGTGCGACGGCCTTGTTCTTTTCTAAAGCGCCAATGACTTCGCTCAGGCGCACCAAAGCAGTGCCGGGCGCCACTGGGCAAATCAAAGGTTCATCGGGCACCACAATGGGCGCAACAGGAGAAAGGTTCATCTGGTGAAATTATAACTTCGTGCGCGCAAAGACTAAAGTGCTAAGAATCAGTCTGGAAAGTCGCTTATAGCGACTTTAACCCCCATCCAACTTCCCCCACAGGGGAAAAGCTATGCTTGTGAAAGTCAAATGGGGTCTCCTAAAGCGTAATTCTTCCCCTCTGGGCGGGTGCCCGCTTGCGGGCAGGATTAGGTGGGGGTCTGCGGCCTGTCTCCAACCACTTTTCCTGTTTGGCACCGAATTTGTATTTGCGGTTACGAGTTTTGATGGGCGTTCGTTACACTTTCAGGCAAAGGATTCGTTTTCGCCGTCGCCTAAAAGCGTTGAAAGTTGTGGCGATCACGTTTCCTAAATATTTGCGAGCAGGCCGAAAGTTTAATCATGTCCAATCAATCGCTCGGTATGAGCACCGGGATGGAGCAGACACTCAATCCCAAAATGATCGCGTTTTATGAATTATTGCAACAGCCATCGGTGGAACTGGAACAGGCCATTGACATGGAATTGCAAGAGAATCCGGCGCTGGAAATCAGCGCCGAGCGCATTTGTCCGGCCTGCGGCGCCATGATGTTGACCGCTGTGTGTCGCGAATGTGGTTATCGCCTGACGCCCGAAGACGAAGTGCGCGAAATGGAACAAATCAAGCAAATTGATTTAGCCATCGAAGCCGCACCCACCGAAAAGCCCGCTTATTACAATGACGACGAAGGCGACGACATCATGGCGCGCATTTCGGCGCCAGAGACTTTAGGCGAGCATCTCATCTGGGTGTGGCGCATGAATTGTTCGGACGAAAATCGCGACCTCGGCAACACCGTCATCGGCTGCATCAACGACGATGGTTATCTTGATACCAGCTTGGAAGATTTGGCTGAAGGTTTGGGCGAACCGCTCGAAAAATTGGAAGCAGTGCTGAAAGAAATTCAGCAACTCGATCCGATTGGCGTTGGCGCCCGCGATTTGCGTGAATGCCTGCGCTTGCAATTGCAACATCTCGAAGCCAAAGAACGCGACGAAGGCCACGCCAAACTCGCCATTCGCCTGATTGACGAATTCTGGGAAGCCACCGCCCGCCATTCTTACGAAGACATCGCCAAAAAAGTCAAAGTGCCTGTCAAAAACGTGCAAGCCGCTGCCGACTTCATCCGGCAACGCCTGACGCCCTATCCGGGACGCCAATATCGCCCGGCGTGGCAAACCAGCGGCACTTTAGGCGAAGCACGCATCCGGCCCGATGTGACAATTACCAAAGTCGAAGGCATTGATGATGACCTTTATGAAGTTACAGTTAGCGAATCGCGCAGCTTAGGTTTGCGCGTCAATGCAGTCTACCGTCAATTGTGGGACGCCATGCGCAAAGACCCGGTGGGCTATCAAAGTAAGGATCGCGAACACGTTCAGCAATATTTAACGCGCGCCCGCGAATTCATTGACAACCTCAATCAGCGCCGCAAAACATTGAAACTTATCATCGAAGCCGTCGCTGCCGAGCAGGGACGTTTTTTAGATGAAGGCACTTACGCCCTCAAACCGCTCACGCGCCTTTCTGTTGCGCATAAATTGGGACTGCACGAATCTACTGTCGGGCGCGCTGTCACCGGTAAATATGCAATGATTCCCTCCGGCGAAGTCATTCCCTGCGAAATGTTTTTCGATTCGAGTTTGAGCGTAAAAGAAGTCATAAAAGACCTCTTGGCAGAAGAAAATCCGCGAAAACCCTATTCGGACGAGCAAATTAGTGCCGAATTAATGAAACGAGGCATAGAGATTGCGAGGCGCACCGTGACAAAATATCGCGAAGCACTCAAAGTTCCTCCCGCTGCCCAGCGTCGGCGCTTTGATTAGTTTTGATTTAGGAGTTTTGAGTTATGAATTCAAGGCCTAACTCAAAGCTCCTAAATCCTATGCCCACTTTCAACCACGCTCAATTAACCGCGTTTTTAAATGCTCTCAACGAACCGGCACAACTCTATGATGTGCGCGGCAATCTGGTGGCAGAGAACTTAGCGGCGCGAACAGTGGAATGGCCCGATGAAAATGGCAGCAGCAAAAGCAGCATTCACACCATTGATGTGGGCGAAGGCTGGTTCATACGGCGCATGGATTCGATGGAAATCTCTTACGCGCCTGCGCGACTGAGCGGTCACACTATCGCACGGCCTAACTTGCAAGCGCTAATGAGCGGCATCACGCATGAACTGCGCAACCCACTGGCAGCGATTTTGACGGCCATCAGCTTATTACAAGACGATGCCAGCCTGCCGGAAGAAACCGTGATGTTATTGAATGTTGTGTGCAATGAATCGCGACGCATGAATAAGATTCTGTCTGAGTTTTCGCTTTATGTAAAACTGCCACAACCACAAACCCAAGATTTTAAATTCACGCAGTTAGCTCATCAAACTGTGGATGAATTAAAAAGTAATGGCTCATTGCGGGATGCCATAAAAATCGAAACTCATCTGCCCGAATCGCTCTCGGTTTGCGCCGATCCCGTTCAAACACAGCAATTGCTTTCGCGCTTGCTGCAAAACGCTGCTCAGGCATTGGAAGAGCAAATCGAAGGCGTTATCACTTTGCGCAGTTATATGCAGAAGGACACATCACAAGTTGTCATCTGTATCGAAGATAATGGCCCCGGCTTCTCCGAAGACGAACTGAAGCAAGCCTTTTTGCCGTTTTATTCAACGAAACCGCAAGGTGTTGGTTTAGGTCTTTCCATTGCTCAAGTTGTGGTGCAGGCGGCAGGCGGCGCGATTTGGCTCGAAAATCTGCAAGCTGCTCCTCCTTCTAAGGCGGCAACAGAAAACTTAAATCTTTTGAGTGGCGCCCGCGTGTGTTTTTCACTGCCGAGCCAAGTCGCGGAGATTTAACAGACTTTTAAGACGATAATTCGTGCGCAGGAGCGTAATTTAGTCTCCTTTTCTTACGAATTTTGTCAGAATAAATTCGGCACTCTATTTTTATCGCACCGAGGCAGTTCGCTGCCATGAAGTGCGATTTTTGGCGTGCCGCGTTGTAATGTTGACCGTTGTGCCGTTGAAGACAGTTGGCGTCAACAGAATTTGCGACTGGTAATTAAAATCCATCATGGCCCATGTTTTAGTAGTGGACGATCAAAGTTCGATGCGTCTGACCCTGACCGCCTTGCTCAAGCAGGCTGGTCACACTTTGATGCAGGCTGGCACAGGCGACGACGCCTTGACCAAAATCGAGGATAACGACTTCGATGTTGTTATCACCGACCTCAAACTGGATAAAGTCACCGGTTTGGATGTGCTGAAAGCCGCCAAAACAAACAATCCGCAAGCCGAAGTCATTGTGCTGACAGGTTTTGGTAGCATTGAAACTGCTGTGGCCGCCATGAAAGCGGGCGCGATTGATTACCTCACCAAACCCTTCGAAACCGAAGAATTGCTGTTGGCCGTGCAACGTGCTACGGAGCGCCAACGCTTGAAATCGGAAGTGCAGCGCTTGCGCTCTGCGGTGGAAGAAAAAGAACAGTTCAAGCCCGGCAATATCGTGTCGGCCTCGCCGCGCATGGCGGAGGTTCTCGAAATGGTGCATCGCGTGGCGCCCACAGATGCCACCGTTTTGGTGCAAGGCGAAAGCGGCACCGGCAAAGAACTCATCGCCCGCGCCATTCATCAAAATTCACCGCGCGCCAACGAGCAATTCATTCCGATTAACTGCGGCGCGTTGCCCGAAAACCTGCTTGAAAGTGAACTTTTTGGTCACGTCAAGGGCGCTTTTACTGGCGCGCATCAAAACAAAAAAGGCTTGTTTGAAGAAGCCGATGGCGGCACGCTTTTTCTCGACGAAATCGGCGAAATGACGCCGCCGACGCAAGTGAAACTGTTGCGCGTTTTGCAAGATATGGAAGTGCGTCGCGTCGGCGGCAACACGCCGGTCAAAGTAGATGTGCGTCTGGTGGCGGCCACCAACCAAAAGTTGATGGAGCGCATCGCAGAAGGCGCTTTTCGGGAAGATTTGTATTATCGCCTGCAAGTGATTCTTATTTCGTTGCCCCCGTTGCGTGAGCGCCCCGAAGAAATTATCCCCATCGCCGAGCATTATTTGGGCGTTTATCGCCAGAAGTTCAACAAATCGGTTGCCGGTTTCACAGACGAGGCCAAACAAGCCTTGCTTGATTACAACTGGCCCGGCAACATTCGCGAACTGATTAATGCCATTGAACGCGCCGTAATTTTAGCGCGCACCGAGAACGTTGGCCCCGAAGATTTTTTGCTGACCCTTGGCGGTTCACTTTTGGGTGTTCAGGGCGCAAAAAAGACAACTCCTGCCCGCGAAAGCAGCACCAAACGCGCGAAAAAATAGCGCCCAAAGCATTTCTGCAAGTTCTTTTGCCATTGGCATTCTCTTTGCTAAGTAGTTTTAAGGAAGGTAGCAATCCACAACATGACGTTTTTGCGATTGCAAAAGAGAAATGGCAAATATTCTTTTGGTAGATGACGACGGAAACGTATTGCTGACAATGGCGATTGCTTTGCGGCGGCGTGGTCACATCGTCACAATGGCGAGTGATGGCGCTCGTGCCTTGGAACATCTACAAAAATCGGATTTTCAATTTTTGGTCAGTGATATTCGGATGCCCGGTATGAGTGGCTTCGACTTGGCCCGCGCGGCTCATTCTCTGCCGCATCCGCCACGCATCATCCTCACGTCCGCCTATACCAATATCGGCACACCCGACGGTTTGGCGGAGGCATTCATACAAAAGCCGGTTGATGTCGCGCGTTTGGATGAGATGCTGCATCACAAGCCTCCGCCGCTTAAGCCCTCGGAAACGGCACCGAGAAATTGGAATCCGGTATTCGCTAACGGCCACTAACTTTGTGTTAGTGGCCGTAAACTTTTGTCTGCTATAAAAACCTGCGCGGCGCAGGCTTTGCACTTACGATAAAATAAATCCGAGTAAATTACTTGGAATTGCCGTAGTAACCTTCTTTTGGGAAGGAAACGCCTCCGAAATCGTGTTGTAACGGTAATTTTCGTAGTTTCTCTGCTGTAAGAACTTCGTTTGATGTGAAAGGAGCTTAACAACTCTATGACGACTGAAACACAAACCATTGAGACGCTTGCGACTCAAGAATATAAATATGGCTTCGTGACCGATATCGAGATGGAAACGGTGCCCAAAGGCCTCAACGAGGAGGTCATTCGCACTATTTCCGCTAAGAAAAACGAGCCGCAATGGATGCTCGAATGGCGCTTGAAGGCTTATCGTCACTGGTTGACGCTGACCGAACCGCATTGGCTGAACGCTGATTACCCGAAAATTGATTATCAGGAAATCATTTATTATGCGGCGCCAAAAAAGAAGCCTCAACTCAATTCGCTCGACGAAGTTGACCCTGAACTTCGCGCCACTTTCGACAAACTCGGCATTAGCCTTGTCGAACAAATGCGCTTGTCCGGCGTGGCCGTAGATGCCGTTTTCGACAGCGTTTCGGTTGCCACGACGTTCAAAGACAAACTCAAGGAAATGGGCATTATTTTTAGCTCGTTTTCCGACGCGGTTATCGAACATCCCGATTTAATCAAGAAATATCTCGGTTCGGTTGTGCCTTCGGGCGACAACTTTTATGCCGCGCTGAACTCAGCGGTTTTCACTGATGGCAGCTTTTGCTACATTCCGCCCGGTGTGCGTTGTCCGATGGAATTAAGCACTTATTTTCGTATCAACACCGCCGGCAGCGGGCAGTTTGAGCGCACCTTAATCGTGGCCGATGCAGGCTCTTACGTTTCGTATCTCGAAGGCTGCACGGCGCCGATGCGCGATGAAAATCAGTTGCACGCGGCGGTTGTAGAAATTGTGGCGATGGAAAACGCGCAAGTGAAATATTCCACCGTGCAAAACTGGTATCCCGGCGACAAAGAAGGCAAGGGCGGCATTTACAACTTCGTCACCAAGCGTGGCGCTTGTCGCGGCGCGCACTCGAAAATTTCGTGGACGCAAGTCGAAACCGGCAGCGCGATCACATGGAAATATCCGAGCGTGATTTTGCAGGGCGACAATTCCGTGGGCGAATTTTATTCCGTCGCGGTGACAAATAACCGCCAACTCGCCGATACGGGCACGAAAATGATCCACATCGGCAAGAATACCAAGTCCACCATTGTGTCCAAGGGCATTTCGGCGGGCAAGTCGCACAATTCGTATCGCGGTTTGGTGAAGATTCTCAAAGGCGCCGAAAATGCGCGCAATTTTTCGCAATGTGATTCGCTTTTGATCGGTGACCGCAGCGGCGCGCACACGTTTCCTTACATCGAAGTGAAAAATCCTTCGGCGAAAGTGGAACATGAAGCCTCAACTTCCAAAGTCGGCGAAGATCAGATTTTCTATTTGAATCAGCGCGGCTTATCCAGCGAAGACGCTGTTGGCATGATCGTGAACGGCTTTTGCAAGGAAGTCTTCCGCGAATTGCCGATGGAATTCGCCGTCGAAGCGCAAAAATTGCTCGGCATCAGCCTTGAAGGCAGCGTCGGCTAAACGACATAAACACAAAACCCACCAAGATAACACAGAGAAACACAAAGATGAAAAATTCTCTTTGTGTTTCTTTGTGAAATCTTGGTGTGCTTTGTGTTGAATTTAAAATCATGCAAGAGAAACCTGTTATTTTGGAAATCCGCGATTTGCACGCGCGGATTGAAGACAAAGAAATTTTGCGCGGCATCAATTTAACCGTTCGCGCAGGCGAAACGCACGCCATTATGGGCTTAAACGGCTCTGGCAAAAGCACCTTAGCGCAAGTTTTGGCGGGGCGCGAAGAATACAAAGTCACGCAAGGCGAAGTGCTTTATAAAGGCGAGAATTTGCTTGATATGGCACCGGACGAGCGCGCCCAAAAAGGCGTGTTTTTGGCGTTTCAATATCCCGTTGAAATTCCCGGCGTGAATACTTCGTATTTTCTGCGCGCCGCCTTGAATTCGATTCGCAAATCGCGCGGCGAAGAAGAAATGGACGCCACGGAATTTTTGAAACTCGTGCGTCAGAAAATGGGCCTTGTCGAACTGGACAAAAGTTTTCTGTCTCGCTCAATTAACGAAGGTTTTTCCGGCGGCGAAAAGAAGCGCTTTGAAATTTTTCAAATGGCCGTTCTCGAACCAGCGCTCGGCATCTTGGATGAAACCGATTCGGGCCTCGACATTGACGCGCTGCGCGTGGTGGCACAAGGCGTCAACGCCCTCAAAAGCGACGAAAACGCTTTTGTCGTGGTGACGCATTATCAGCGTTTGCTCAATTATATCGTGCCGGATTTCGTGCATATTTTGATGGAAGGCCGCATCGTGCAAACCGGCGATAAGCAATTGGCGATTGACCTCGACGCGACAGGCTACAAGGAACTGCAAGAGGCGGCGCGATGAAAACCATTGTCGAATTGGATGCCGCGCGTGACCGTTATGTGACGCGACACGAAGCCTTTTTAAACAATCGCAGCGAAGCCGCATGGCTGCGCCAATTGCGGGTGCAAGCGATTGAGCGATTTGCCGCTTTGGGTTTTCCCGGCACGCGCCATGAAGAATGGAAATACACCGATGTGCGCCCGATTGCCGCTTTTGAAAACAGTGACGCGCCGAGTCTGAACGGCAACACAACAACCGAAAAATGGGCGCTCGAAGGCGCGCATCTTTTAGTTTTCGTGGGCGGCAAATTTTCGCCGACTTTATCGCACATTGGCGAATTGCCCGCAGGCGTAACGGTGTGCAGTTTGGCCGAAGCGCTTTCGCGCGATAGCGAAATTGTGCAGCAAAATTTGGCACGTTATGCGAGTTTTGAAAACGAAGCGTTTCCGGCGCTAAATACGGCCTATTTTGAAGACGGCGCGTTTATTCATGTGCCGCAAAACCTCGTTGTCGAAACGCCGATTCATCTCTTGTTTTTGACGCCCGACGGCGCCGTTTCGCAGCCGCGCAACCTGCTTCTCATCGGCGATAACAGCCAGATTACGATTGTCGAAGAATACGCCAATAAAAACGGGGTGGGCGCGGGTTTTACCAACAGCGTCACCGAAGTTAGCGCCGGTAAAAACGCGCACCTTGACCACTACAAAATTACAACCGAAGGCGCCGCCGCTTTTCACGTCGGCACGATGCAAGTGCAGCAAGACCGCGATTGTGTTTTTTCCTCGCATTCGGTCACTTTCGGCGGCAAAATTGTGCGCCATCAGGCCAATGCCATCATGGGCGGCAGCGGCATCGAAACCACGCTGAACGGCCTTTATGTCGGCGGCGAAGACCAGTTAATTGACAATCACACCGTTATGGATCACGCCGAGCCGCACTGCGCCAGCCACGAAGTTTACGCGGGCGTTTTGGCGGGTCGTTCGCACGGCGTTTTCAACGGCAAAATTTTCGTGCGCTTAGACGCGCAAAAAACCGACGCCAAGCAAAGCAATCGCACGCTTTTGCTTTCGCGCGAAGCCGAAATTGACGCCAAGCCGCAATTGGAAATTTTCGCCGATGACGTGAAATGCACGCACGGCGCCACCATCGGGCAATTGGATGACGACGCCTTGTTTTACTTGCGCGCGCGCGGCATCAACGAACACGATGCGCGCGACATTTTAACCTACGCTTTTGCCAACGATATTTTAGAACGCGTGCAAATTGCGCCCTTGCGTGAGCGCTTGGAAAAAGCGCTTTTTGAAAAGCTGCAAAGCATTCGATAAAGAATAGAACGCGAATTTGCGACAATTCACGTTGATTTGCGAAATTCGCGTTCTATTGAAAACCATCATGTTTGATGTCCAAAAAATCCGCGCCGATTTCCCCATTTTGCAACTTCAAGTGCGCGACAAGCCGCTGGTGTATCTCGATAACGCTGCGACGAGCCAAAAGCCGCAGCAGGTTTTGGACGCGCTGAATCATTATTACACCGCGCAAAATGCCAATATCCATCGCGCGGTGCATTATCTCAGCGAAACGGCGACGCGCGCTTATTCCGAAAGCCGCGAAAGTGTGCGCGCCCTGCTAAATGCGGCGCACGAAAGTGAAATTATCTTCACGCGCGGCACCACCGAAGCTATCAATTTGGTGGCGCACAGTTGGGGCCTTCAAAACCTCAAAGCGGGCGATGAAATTTTGCTGTCGGCGATGGAGCATCATTCCAACATCGTGCCGTGGCAAATAGTCTGCGAGAAAACCGGCGCGCAAATTCGCGTTATTCCCATCAACGATGCGGGCGAAATTCTATTCGACGAATACGAAAACCTTTTGCAATCGGGCCATGTGAAATTCATCGGAGTTTGTCACATTTCCAACGCGCTCGGCACCGTAAATCCCGTCAAAGAAATGATTGCCAAAGCGCACGAAGTCGGTGCCAAAGTGTTGATTGATGGCGCGCAATCTGTCCCGCACGCCAAAGTGGACGTGCAAGATTTGGATGCTGATTTTTATGCCTTTTCGGGCCATAAAATCTGCGCGCCCACCGGCATCGGCGCGTTGTATGGCAAAGCCGAATTACTCAATGCCATGCCGCCTTATCAAGGCGGCGGCGACATGATTTCCAGCGTGACGTGGGAGAAAACCGAATACAACGTGTTGCCGCATAAATTCGAGGCCGGAACGCCCGATATTGCTGGTGTTATCGGTCTTGCGGCGGCCATTGATTATGTAACTAAAATTGGCCTTGAAAACATCGCCGCGCACGAAGCGCAATTGCTGGATTACGCCACGAAAGAAGTGCAAAGCATCGAAGATTTTCAAATCGTTGGACGGGCAAAAAACAAGGCCAGCATTTTGTCTTTTGTCATTCCCGGCGCGCACCCGCAAGACATCGGCGCGCTTTTAGATGCGCGCGGCGTAGCAATTCGCACCGGCCATCATTGCACACAGCCGCTGATGAAACGCCTTGGATTAAGCGCAACGGCCCGCGCCTCGTTCGCGTTTTACAATACTGAAGACGAAGTAGACGTTTTCGTCGAAGCAACAAAAAACGCGCGCAAAATGCTTTTGTAAAATGATCGAAAATCAACAAGAAATCGCCGACGATTTGGTAGACACCTTCGAGATGTTTGACTCGTGGGAAGACCGCTATGGCGTGCTGATTGACTTCGGCAAAAAGCTGCCGCCGTTAGACGAAAGCGACAAAATCGAAGAAAACCGCGTGCATGGCTGCCAAAGCCAAGTATGGATGATTGCGCGTCCGCACGAAGAAAACGGCCAAACGACCATTGATTTCATCGCCGAAAGCGACGCGCTGATTGTCAAAGGCCTGATTGCCATTTTGCGTAAGGTGTATTCGGGCCAGACGCCGCAAAATATCTTGGCCTTCGATATTGCAGGCCTGTTGCAACGCCTCGGTTTAGATCAACACTTAACTTCAGGCCGCCGCAACGGACTTGATGGCATGGTGCGCAAAATTAAAACACTGGCCGCTCAGCATATTTAAATAGCCGCTAATCTTCGATACACAAAAACAGCGCAAAAACGACGCTATTTTAAAAGTTGCGTTGTTTTTGCGAAACGAAGTTTGCGTTGCCAAAGGCATAGCGGCTAAAGGAGTTTCCCATGAGTGACATTCTCTCTCTCGACAACAACGAACCAACACCAGCGCAGAAGTTGCTGGAAGGCGCTTTGAACGCGACGGATAACACGCCCGCAAGCGATGACACGGCGGGCCTCAAAGAGCGCATTTTGGAGCAGAAGATTATCGAAACGCTCTGCACCATTTACGACCCGGAAATTCCCGTGGACATTTACGAATTGGGCCTGATTTACGCCATCAAAATCACGCCGCAAAGCGAAGTCGAAATTCTGATGACGCTGACTTCGCCGGCCTGCCCGGTCGCGGGCACGCTGCCGATTGAAGTCGAAAACAAAATCGCCTCGCTTCCCGGCATCAAAGACGTGAACGTGGAAATCGTCTGGGATCCGCCCTACACGATGGAAATGATGTCCGAAGCCGCACGATTACAATTAGGGTTGTTATAAAATCTCCAAAAGGGAGGGGTTTACGACGCAGGTAAAAGACGATATTTATTGGCGCAAGGCGCGGGTAGCGGCTCGCATAATTTTGCGGGCGCGTGCCGGCTGTCTCACAACACGAGACCAGCGCGTTGGAGCGTGGCTCAAACGCGACCCCGCTGTAACGGATCGCCTGATTCATCAAGCCCTCAATTTCCTCACCGCGTCGCCATCTCATGTCATTCGTTGACGAACCCTGGCGCCCCATTCTCCAATGGGAGACACCTGCCGGGCGTTTGCTGGAAAAACTGGCCGCTGCGCTGCCTGTCGACCGACATTTTTTTATTACGGTGTTCGGTTCGGCGCCTTTGCAGTTGGGCATTGAAGCGTCCTTTCAAAGCGCCGATGTGGACGTGTTTTCTGCGGACGACCTGCGCGACTGGATTCACAGCGCCGGTTTAGGAGAAGGACAGAGCGCGTTTTACATCCAACAGTCGCCGGAGTTTGTGTTTTCTGCCAGTGCCTCGTGGCGCGAACGCGCGTTTGCGATTACCAAACAGAATGTCACCTTCACGTTTCCGCATCCGATTGACATTTTAATTTCCAAACTCAAGCGCCTTGAACCCAAAGACTTGAACGCGTTTGTTTTGGTTTTGCAGCATACCGGGCATCCCACGCCGGACGAATTGAAAAGGGCGTTGCAGCGCCACGTTGATTTATTTCGTCCCAACTTCGACGAAGAAAACAGTGGCGATGCCGTAGCCAACACGCAAGTTTTGTGGCGCGAACTTTACGGGCAAAATGTTGATGTGCGCCGCGAAATTATCGCGCCCGCCCTTCAACGGCGCCGCGTCGCTTACGGCGAAGATTTGCCGCCCCTCAAGCAAGAATTGCCCAACGCTAAAACGTAAACAACAAGCCAAAATCGCCGCCCTCTTTGTGAGCGTCGAAATCGTCTGGGAGCCGCCCTACACGATGAAAATGATGTCCGAAGCCGCCCGTTTGCAGCTTGGACTGCTTTAAAGAGTGCCGCTTTAACTGCTGGATTCGTTTTCTGGGCGGGTTGGGGCTTCGATTTGGTTGAGGCGGTCTAAAATCACGGTTAATGCCTCGTCTATTTCCTGAATTTTGCGATAGGTGCGCACATTGACCTCGTAATCCAATTCGGCGCGCTTATCGGCGTGGGCACTCTGGCGATTCTGGCTAATCAGCAGAAATCCCGTGATGAAAATGGCTTCGATAGAAAGAATAATTCCCAGCAGGCTGTAAGGATATTCGTCGAAACGATGCACGAGCGCGATGACACCGGCATTGAGGACAATCCAAACCACAAACCACACGGCGTGCGCCACTAAAAAGTGCGGCTTGCCGATGAAACCGGAAACCCTATCGGCTAACGCCTCGTGCCAGCGCGCTTCCTGTTGCAATTCTTCAAGTGCATAGCGAAATTCACCCAGCGCCTTGTGGCACGTCGGGTTGCCGCAAAACACCGCATCCCCCGCATTTTCGCCGCCACAAACCGGACAGATAATCGAAGAAGTCGAATTCAAATTGGTAGGCATAAGAGTCACATTCACGGGTTTAACAAACTCATATAGCAAAAAGTTCCCGTCACACAGCGCCATACAAGTCATGTCGTTGAGGGAACACAAGATTGGCATCTGGCACGCAAAATATGACCTCATTCAATTAGAAAAACAGCCTTCTAATTGAATGATCTAACCTGCTTAACTATTCCCTCGCCTACAAAAATAAGCAGCGCAGATGACAAGACGAGCGGCGAAATATAAAATATCGTTCGTGCGCGTGCAAAGATGGCCTGCGCGGACACAAAGATGAGTTGCGCGGCGTCAAAGGTGTCCTGCGCGGTGCAAAGATGAGTTGCGCGCGTAAAATTCGCTTTGCGCGGCGCATAATCTACTTGGCGCATGGGAAAATATGGTCTGCGCGGTGCAAAGATGACTTGCGCGGGTAAAATATGAGTTGCGCGGATGAAATTTCATTTGCGCGCGGTTTAATCCTATATCTCAGGAGGATAATCAGATGAATGATGCACAACGGTTTCGTTTGGAGATGTTACAGCGCGTGGATGGGTTTTTAGCGCCGCTCACCGCTGACTTCGTGACAGTGTCGAAGGGGCGTTTGCTTATCGGAAAGATTAACGATGAGCTAACCGAAGCCAATGATTTTCGCACCCAGCAGCAAACTGGCGGCAGTGGACAGCATAGCGGCACTTCGTCCAAAGCGCAGGCGTATTTGGACTTGCACGAGGATATTGATGCCATCGCCCGCACGGCGCATTCAATGGCCGACGAAATACCCGGCATCGAAGCCAAATTCCGCCGTCCGCGCAATCATGGC
>JANMKN010000094.1:0-18689 GCA_031372065.1 Abditibacteriaceae bacterium
CCGCCTTTGATCCGGTCGCCTTCATGAAGCGGCACATGGACCGGATCACCTATGTGCATTTCAAGGACATTGATCCGAAGGTGCGCGCGGAGGCGATCGCCAACAGCACGGATTTCAATAGGTGGCAACTTGGGTAAATAGCATTCTGGTTAACGTGTTCCAAGCCCTGCCTTAGCCTTGCGGCGCCCTGCCGCGTTATCGCTTTCCCTATCCGCCCTATCGCTTTGGCTTCCCGTCGTATCGCTTTCGTTTGCCGTCGTATCGCTTTGGCTTCCCGCCGTATCGCGTTAGCTTGCCGTTGTATCGCTTCGGGCATAATTCGTATCGCTGCGACTCGCCGCTGCATTGCCGTGAGCATAATCCGTATCGCTTTGGCGATAATTCGTATCGCTTTGGGCATAATTGGTATCGCTTTAACGATAGATTGAAATGATTTCGAATTCCACTGGCGAAAAACGGCTGTTCGCGGAGAAGCGCGGCGCTACACTGCACAAAAGTTTGCGTTTTCTCATGCGACAGGGCTATTTTTCGCGTTTGGCACAGCGACATCCCTTTGGGCGATGGTTTCCGTTGCTGCTTGTCGCGTTACAAGTCGTCGCACCGTTGTGGCACGTTTGCGAAATGAGCGGCAACTGCGCGGATTGCCACGGCAAAAAGGGCGCATTGGTTTGCCGTGGCACGAAGAAATCTGCCGCGCCGCGCTGTAAACACTGTAAGGTTGTCGCTTTTATCGGCGCCGATAGTCGTTCGGAGCGTTTTAAAGGCACCTGTTTAGCGCGCGAACTCATGAGTATGGCGCGCGTGACTGTCGCGCCCTTAGCTCTTAAATTTCAAATTACACGCGTGCGCGTTCACCGTCCAAAACACGCGCCGCAACGTGAATTTTTCGCTTCCAGCCTTCCTCCTTCACGCGGCCCGCCTGCGCCTTTCGTTGTTTTGTAATTGTCATCAACGAAAGGAATTTTCATGTTTGAATTTAGTAAACCGCGCCACGTTTTTTCCGGCGTTTGGTTTTTCGTCTCATTGTTTTTATGCGTTTTGCCTGTTTTCGCCGACAATACAGCGACAAAAACGCCCGTTCGCGCCTTGAGTTTTCAAATCGCCGTTGAGTGCAATTGCGCTTCGTGCGTGTTTGATGTGCAACGCGACTTGAAAAAATTCGCGGGCGTGCAAAGCGCCAAATTCAACGGCAAAACGCATCGCATCGAAATCGGATTTAATGAAGGCACGCACACAGTTTCGGAATTGACGCACGCCGTGGTGAAATCGGAGTTGGGCAAAGGCGCGGCGCTGTGTTGGAGCGTGCCAGCGGGCAGCAAAGCCGAAACTTTGGTCAAGGCACTCTTGAATGTGCCCGGCGTGCAAAGCGCGCGTTTGGATAAATCTGGCCTGATTTTGCTGACTTTCAAAAACGCGCCCGCCGTGAAATTGCAACAATTGGACGAGGCTACCAAAGGAGCCAGCGATGAAAAGTAAGTTTGGTGGCAGTTTTGCCGGAGCCGCATTGCTTGTTTTTTCAGCTTGCAATCCGGCAGCGGCGCATCACGGACGCGATTTTTTGCTGCTCGAAACCGACGATATGCCCGCCAAAGGCGACAGTTATTTGGTGGCGACAGTGGACACCATTCGCACCAAAGATGAGCGCGCTACAGAAATCACGCCGGGCCTCGTTTTGCGCGCCGGAAACCGCGTTGCCATTGAACCTCATTTTCATATCGCGCGTGAGGCGGGCGAAAGTTTTCGCTATGCCGCTTCGGCGCTGGGCGTGCGCTTGCGGCTCGGCGACATCGGACACACTGGCTGGCGTGCTGCTTTGAGCGGCGAAGTGGAAGTCACGCGCAACCGCGCCGCCGAACCGACGGGCGGCACGTTTCGCTTTATCGCGGCCACCACGCGACCCTGCGCGTTAGTGACAGCTAATGTTATTGTCGGCCATGAATTTACAGCGGGCGGCGCGTCGAATTATGCACTGGGACTCGGTGCGCTGGCGCCGCTTTCTAATGGCGATCAAGTGGGCATTGAAAGCATCGTATCGCTGCCGTTGCGCGAAGGTATCGAAATTTTGCCGTCCTATTCGCATCGTTTCGGCAAACGCACACAGGGCAAAATCGGCGTCGGCGTTTTTCACGCGCGCGGTTTCACATCGGGCACTTTGCACGCGCAGTTGGTGCAGCGATTTTGAATTTTGCCTTTACGCGTGGCGTGCAAGCGTCATACTTTCTGTGATGAAGGAGTTGCACATGAGATGTAAAATTTGGCGATGGGCCACCCTTGCGACGTTGCCTCTCGTTTTGCCGTTGGCGCTATCCGGTTGCACCTCCGGCGGCGCCAATGTGGAAGTGAAAAACGAAACTGCCGTTGTCGGGCATCAATCGGGCGAGGCGCTTTTGGGGCCGGACGGCAAGCCGCGCTACAAACTCAATCCCAATTTGCCGCACGCTTATTCCAAAAAAGAAGCTGTGGTGCGTCGCATCAAAATCAATGAACCCGCGCCGGATTTCAAAATGCCAACATTGGATGGCCAAACGCTCAAACTCAGCGATTTTCGGGGCAAAGCCGCGCTTTTCATGTTCGCCGATACAACTTGCCCGTGCGTCAAGGCTTACGCTGACCGCATGAAAGCCTTGGATGCGAAGTTTGGCGAGTTCGGCTTGAAAACCATTTACATTTTTTCCAACGGCAAAACTGACACGAAAGACGAAATCGCGCAGTTTGTCAAAGCGCAAGATTACAAATGGCCGATTGTCTTGGATTTAAATCAAACGCTGCTCAAGCAGTTTGATGCCGCCTGTTCGACTGAAGTGTTTTTGTTTGACCCGAAAGGGCGTTTGCGCTATCACGGACGCATTGACGACGATACGTTTGAACCCGGCGCGGTGCGCGAACGCGATTTGCAAGCCGCCGTTGTCGCCGTTCTTGATGGCCGCGCTGTGCCCGACGCCGAAACCCAAGCCTTTGGCTGCGCGTTTCCAAAACTTTGAAATAGAAACACAAAGAACACAGAGGTTTCTACAAAGAACACCAAGAAAAATACAAGCTCTTTGTGAAACTTTGTGCGATCTTTGTGTTCTTTGTGTTGCGAGGAAAGACAATGAAAAAACTCATGCTCACCGTCGCATTATGCGGCTTGATGTTGCCCGTCGCGGCCCACAAAGACAAAGCGGGCAAACAATGCAAAACGGAAAAAACCGCCCTGAAAAGCTGCTGTTCGATGCTTTCGCGCAGCGCGATGCTGAAAAATTCCAGCAAAACTGTCGCTTCAGCAAGCGCCAAAAAGACTGACAAAACTGCCATTTATGCTGTCAGCGGCATGACCTGCGACGGTTGCGCCAGCGGTTTGCAAGCGGGACTTGCCAAAGAAAAAGGTGTTGGCAGCGTAAAAGTGGACTTGAAAACCAAAAAAGCCACGCTGCTTTTCGACCCGAAGCAAACCGACGCCAAAAAACTCGAAGCCGCTTTTGCGCGCAAAGGTTTTCCGGCGAAGCTTGTAAAAAGTTAAAATTCACCGCTGAGGATGCAGAGCGCGCAGAGCAGAGAAAAGAAGAGGGAGATTTGAAATTCTCCAAAATCGTTGTTTCCTCTTCGCGTTTTCTGCATCCTTTGCGGTGAATGAAAAACAGCCCCGGCGATTTTGCGTCGGGGCTTTTCGTGCGTTACCGAAGCCTTATGCAATTACTCGATCTCGTTGCCTCGCAATTCGATTTTCAAAAAGCCGCAGAAGATTCGGCGCTGAGTTTCTATGGCGCGCCGTCGCCTTCGTGGGCCACGCTGGCGGCGGCGCTGCAAAATGCGCGCGGCGGGCACGTTTTGCTCCTTGTGCCCAACAGCGAAGCGGCGGAAAATGCCGCCAGCGATTTGCAGGCGCTCTTTGCGCTTTCCGAAACCGCGCCGCCCGAAGTGGCGCTTTTCCCCATTCCTGACCGCGCCGGTTTTGAAGACGGCACCGGCGACCGGGGCGCTGTTCAAGACCGCCTTGCGGTTCTCGATATTTTGCACGGCACCGCGCCCGCCCTTGTCGTGGCGCCGGTCAATGCCCTTGCGCATCCGACTTTGCCCGCCAACGAATTGCGGCACGGTTACGACACCATAAACAAAGGCCAGACGCTTGACCGCGATGAATTTATCGAGCATCTTTCGGGAACGGGCTACGAGCGAATGCCGCAAGTCGAAGCGCCCGGCCATTTTGCCGCGCGCGGCGGTCTGATTGATTTTTTCCCGCCTGCCGCGCGCGAAGCGATTCGCATCGAGCTTTTTGGCGACGAAGTAGATTCGATTCGCTGCTTTGACGTGGATTCGCAGCGCAGCACCACGAAGTTAGATAGTGTAAGACTTACACCTCCACGCGAAATTTACTTGGCGCCCGAAAAAGGCCGCAAAATCGCCGTGCAATTGCAGGATTTATTGGATGAACAAGCCGCGCAATTGCGCCGCGCCGCCAGATTAGACGAAGCCAATCATTTAGTGGAAGCCGTCGGGCGCGATATTCAACGCTTGAGGCAAGGCGTTTACTTCGACGGCCTTGACCGCTACCGCGCCTTGCTTTACCCGCAGCGCCCGACTTTGCTCGATCATTTGCCGCCCAGTAGCCTTGTGATTTGGGCCGATCCGACGCGCTGCCAAAGCCAAAACACGCGCCTGATAGACGAAGACCAAAGCACACGCGATGCCGCCGTTGAAGCGGGCGATGCCCTGCGTTTGCCCGAAGGCCCGTTGTGCGATTTCGCCAGTTTGAAGAAACGCGCCGATGATTTTTCGAGTGTGCAATTTCATGTTCAGCAAGATGAAAATTCCGCACTTCACACTCCGCATTCCGCACTCGATATTCATCTGCCTCCCGTTTTCGGCGGCAAGTTGGAGCAGGTTCTCGAATGGGTGCGCACATGGCAGCGGCGGGGCGGTATTGTGGTTTTGTCCAGCGCCCATGCGCGGCGCGTGCGCGAAATTTTGGCCGATGGCGATGTGCGCCATGTGCATTTGCTTGATGCCGTCACCGAACCACAAGCGGGCCTCGTTTTGGTGATGGGTCAGCGTTTGAGTAGTGGCTTCACTTTCGGCGACGTGAATAGTGGTCAGTGGTCAGTGGTCAGTGGTCAGAGATTAGCCGTTCTCACCGATTCTGAAATGTTCGGTTGGCGCACGGAGCCGGTGCGATTGGCGGCCAAGCGCAAGTCGAAAAAGAAGCGTGAAGTGACAGCAAAAAAAGGCAGCGCTGCCGCTTTAACCGATTTGGCCGATTTGCGTGAAGGCGATTTCGTGGTGCATATCAATCACGGCATTGCGCGCTATGGCGGCGTGGCGCGGCGTGAAGTGGCGGGTGCGGTCAACGATTATTTGATGCTGGAATACGAAGGCACTGACCGTCTCTATGTGCCGGTTTCGCAGCTTGACCGCGTGCAAAAATATCTTGGTTCCGGCGATGGCACGCCGCCTCTCAACTCGCTCAAAGGTAACGCGTGGGAGCGCACCAAAAAACGTGTGCGCGAAGAAACCGCGCAAATCGCCAAGCAATTGGCCGAACTTTACGCTTCGCGCGAACAAGCCGAAAAACTGCCTTATCCGCCCGATTCGCCGTGGCAGCGCGAAATGGAATCGGCCTTTCCCTACGAAGAAACGCCCTCGCAATTGCAAGCCATCAAGGATGCCAAAAGCGATCTCGAAAATTCCAAGCCAATGGATAGGTTAGTGTGCGGCGATGTCGGCTATGGCAAAACCGAAGTGGCAGTGCGCGCCGCCTTTAAAGTGGCGCAGGAAGGCCGCCAAGTCGCCGTTTTGGTGCCGACAACCGTTTTGGCGCAGCAGCATTATCAAACCTTTTCTGAGCGCCTCGCGCCTTATCCGACAAGGGTTGAAGTGATGTCGCGCTTTCGCACACCGGGCGAACTTCGCAAAATCGCCGACGATGTCAGGCTGGGTGCTGTGGACATTCTTATCGGCACGCATCGCCTTTTATCGGGCGATGTGCAGTTCCGCGATTTGGGCCTTGTCGTGGTGGATGAAGAACAGCGTTTTGGCGTGTTGCAAAAAGAAAAACTCAAAGAAATGCGCGCCGAAGTGGATATTCTCACGCTGTCGGCCACCCCGATTCCGCGCACTTTGCATTTCGCGCTCGGCGGCCTGCGCGAACTGTCTTTAATCACCGACCCGCCGCCCGGACGCCTTGCCGTAAAAACTTTTATTGCGCCTTACAAAGATGACGTAGTGCGCCAAGCGATTGAACGCGAAATCGAGCGCGAAGGGCAAATTTACTACGTTCACAACCGCATTCAAAGCATTCATCATGTCGCCGAACATTTGCGCCAATTGGTGCCGCACGCGCGCATTGGTGTCGGGCACGGACAAATGGGTGATGAAGCGCTCGAACAAGTGATGCTCGACTTTATGCATCGCCGCACGGATGTTTTATTGTCCACAACGATTATCGAAAACGGCCTTGACTTACCGAATGTCAACACCATAATTGTTGACCGCTCGGAACTGTTGGGATTGTCGCAAATGTATCAATTGCGTGGGCGCGTCGGGCGCAGTCCTCGTCAGGGTTACGCTTATTTTTTCAGTGGCGCACGCGGCAAACTATCGGTTGCCAGTGAAGAACGCTTCGCGGCGTTGCAGGAAAATACTGACCTTGGCGCCGGATTTAAAATCGCCATGCGCGACATGGAAATTCGCGGCGCGGGCGAACTTTTGGGCGCCAAACAAAGCGGCGGCATCGCGCAAGTTGGTTTTGAATTGTATGCCGAAATGCTCAGTGAAGCCGTGCAAAAATTAGAACACAGCGAAAAACAGCGCGTGCGTTTTCGCCGCGAAAGTTTGCCCGAAGCCGATTTGCCCGTCGCGGCGTTTTTACCCGACGATTATGTGCCGCAAGAAGGTGACCGCTTGCATTTTTATCGCAAACTGAGCGGCGTTTTAACCTTGGACGATGTGGAATCTTTGCGCGAAGAATTGCGCGACCGCTTTGGCGCTTTGCCGCAACCGGCGTTTAATCTCATTCGCGTTTTAAAAATTCGCGTGCTACTTTTAACCGCCCGTTTGCGCGGCATTTCCAAAAGCGATACCGAAGTTTTAATTCGCTTGAAAATCGGCGATACTTTCGCACCCGAAGACACAAAAGAAGTCTTCGCCAAACTCAACAAATCACAAGACAAGCGCAATTTGCAGCATATTTCTTTGCGCCCGCGCGAAGGCATCGCTCTTAGCACGCGCGTCCTCACGCCGTTGCAAGTTTTGAAGATGATCGAAGACATTTGCGAAGCCTTAGCCACCGTGCGCGGCGCGCGGTTTTTGGGCGATGGCTAAATTTTAATGAATGACCCACTGCGCATCGGAGACTAAGCACACGCCGCCGATAGCGCGCAAAATGGGGCGAATGGCCTCAATGAGTTCGGGCACTTGTTCGGGCGCACAAGTCGTCAGCAGGTAGCTGTTCTTAAAGGCGTCCGAAAGTTCGTCGCCCGATTGGATGCCGCGTTCGCCACGTCCCGTCACGTTTTGCACGACGGTGTAGCCTTGCACGCCGTGTTCTTCCAAAACCCTGCACACTTCACGCAATTCCAGCGCGTTGGTGATGATTTCCAGCCGTTTAACGTTCTGCATTGTTATCTCCACAAACCATTGATAATCGCCATGTAAAGCGGAATTCCGATGATGACATTGAACGGAAACGTCATGGCCAAAGCCATTGTGACATATAAACCGGGATTGGCGTCGGGAATAGCCAATCGCACCGCCGCCGGCACTGCGATATACGAAGCGCTGGCGCACAACACGCAAAACAAAAGCGCATCGCCGCGCCCCAATTGCAGCGCAGAGGCCAAAACCAGCGCCAGAGCTGCGTTTAGCAGCGGCACGACCACCGCGAAGCTGATGGGAAAAGCGCCCAGCGCCCGCGAACCGCGCAGGCGCCGCGCGCTGACAAGGCCCATATCCAGCAAAAACAAGCACAACACACCTTTGAAAATATCGCCGGTAAACGGCTTGAGCGCGTGTTCACCGTTTTCGCCGGTCAAAATGCCAATCAGCAGGCTGCCAACTAACAAAAACACCGAACCGTTGGCAAAAGCATCGCGTAGTAAATCGCCGCGTGGCAAAAATTTTTCGCTGCTAATTTCGCGTTTCGCTATGCGCGCCAGCAAAACGCCCACGATAATTGCGGGCGATTCCATCAGTGCCATCGCCGCCACCATGTGCCCGCCGAATTCCATTTTTTGCTGACCCAAAAACGAAGTTGCCGTGATAAAAGTCACCGCACTGACCGAGCCGTAAGTCGCCGCCACTGCCGCCGCGTCTGGCACACTCATTTTGCGGCGCAGCACGAAAAATGTGTAAAGCGGCACCGCCAAGGCCATGAAAATCGCCGCGACCAGCGTCCACACCACCTGACTGCTCACGCCGCTTTTGTTCAATTCTACGCCGCCCTTAAAACCCAGCGACATCAAAAGATACAACGAAAAAAACTTCGGCAATGGCTGGGGCACATCCAAATCGGATTTTATCCACACCGCTGCCATGCCCAAAAAGAAAAACAGAACGGGCGGGTTCAGCAAATTTGCCAGCAAAGGCGACATATCCATCGGCAGGCACTCTCCACTATGTTAAAATTCGTCCTGAGGCAATCATATCGTGAATTTAATTTCACGTCAAATGATTCGCGAAAAGAATGTCGTATTTCGGAGAAAAACATGGTCGAAGAGCAAATTTTGCCTGCCGCTGAGGGCGGTTGGACGTTTTTAACGAACTACGCGCATATTTTGATTTGCCTTGCCAAGCAGCCGGATTTGACGCTGCGCGAAGTGGCCGAGCGCGTGGGCATAACCGAGCGCGCGGTGCAGCGCGTGGTCGGCGATTTGGAAAAAGCGGGCATTTTGGTGCGCAGCCGCGATGGGCGTCGCAATCGCTACGAAATCGTGCGCACAGCGCAACTGCGTCATCCCTTGGAAGCGCATCGCAGCGTGGGCGACTTGCTGGATTTGGTTTTGGGAAATGGCTAAATGTGCACTTGCCATTAGTAACATGGATGTTTTGTTGTCCCCCAAGAACTGCGAAGTCTTGGCTACAGGGCGTAGTGCCCGGTTTTTGGGTGAATAGATTATGAATCTTGCTTTATGGCGGGTTACAGAATGGGCTATTTTATTGATAGTGATATGCCTTTTTTCGGGATGCGGCTTCTCCCCGCAAAGTGAAAGCGATGCGTCGCTTCCGGCGTTTGTGCCTACGCGGATGCCAAAACCGTCATTGCCTTCTCCTGTGACCATGACGGATGTAACAAAGGCCGCCGGGATTCATTTTAAGCACAATAACAGTGCATTTGGCTTGCATTTATATCCTGAATCCAATGGCGGTGGCGTTGCTTTCGTGGACTACAACCGTGATGGTTATCAAGATATTTTTTTCGTCAACGGGCGCGATTGGACAGCCGGTGAAATCAAAGCGTATGAAACTACAATGGGGCGCATTCACAAGAAGCGATTTGGCTTTGCTTTTCCAAAATCAAGAGCCTATAAGCGCACCGTGAGCGCGCTTTACAAAAACAACAAAAATGGCACGTTTACAGATGTGACGTCAGGAAGCGGGTTGAATAAAGAAATGATGGGTATGGGCGTGGCTGTTGGAGACTACGATAACGATGGGAAAGACGATATTTATGTTACGGGCTATGGGCGCAATTATCTATTTAAAAATGATTCGCTTGAAACTCCAAAATTTCGTGAAGTTGCCGAGCAAGCGGGTGTGCGTGACAGTGGTTTTGGGGCCAGCGCAGCATGGGTTGATTATGACCGCGATGGAAAACTTGATTTGTTTACTTGCCGCTATATAGATTGGAAACCAACCAACGATATTTGGGCTTTTGGCTCGCTTAAAAAGATAAAAGGCGGTTATTTAAAAGGCTATTCAGGCCCGCCATCGTATGATGGACAAGCAAGTCATCTTTATCGTAATTTAGGCAACGGACGATTTGCTGACACCTCGGCAAAATCCGGGATTTATGCCCCAACTCCTGATTTGGTTGGTGAACGAGCCTTGATGGTCTATCCTACGCCTGATCCCGCTTTGCCGATGGATAGCAACGACTTACGAAAACTGCGCTCGTCACCGCGTAAACGTCAAGGAAAATCTTTGGGCGTAGCTATTTGTGATTACAATAACGATAGTTGGCCTGATATATTTGTGACGAATGACACGGTGCGCAATTATTTATTTGAAAATCAAAAAAACGGGACTTTTAAAGAAGTCGCTGAATTAGCTGGCATCGCGTTTGACCCCAACGGAAAAGCGCGGGCGGGTATGGGCGTTGACTTCGGGGATATTAACTATTCGGGCCGCGAAAGCGCTGTCGTCGGTAATTTTATGGATGAAAGCCTTGGACTCTATCAAAATGATGGAGGAGTTTTTTCAGAAATCGCTTTTTCCGCCGGTGTAGTGGGTAGTAGTCGGAGATTTCTGACATTTGGATGCTTGTTTCTTGATATTGATAACGATGGCTGGCTTGATATTCTCAGTGCCAACGGGCATGTGCGCGATACAGTGGAAAGCATGGAGCGAGGACAAACCTATGCACAACGCCCTTTACTGTTTATTAATCGCCGAGAAAGGCCTGTCAAATTTGATGAAGTAGGCAGAAACGGTGGTTCGGCTTTGAGTAAACCGATTGTAGGGCGCGGTTTAGTAACTGCTGATTACGACTTAGATGGCGATCTGGATGGGATTCTTGCTGCTAATGGAGGCGTGCCCATTCTAATGCGCAACGATTTGTCTGCGAAAGCACGTCATAACAACGTTTTACGTTTGACTTTGGAAGGGACGCAAAGCAACCGAAGTGCCATTGGCGCATTTGTCGAAGTTGTAATTAAGTCGCCCGAAACTGCAAAAGTTATGACGCTGCGTCGCACAGTCAAAAGTGGTTCTTCTTTTCAGTCACAAAGCGAGCTTCCCCTTACACTGGGACTGGGGCAAGCCAAGCAAATCGAAAATTTAACCGTGCATTGGCCTTCCGGTCAGACAACGCAGACTGGCCCGCTTGCGGCGAATCACCGTGTGCTGGTGCGCGAAGGGCGAGGCATCGTGCGGCGCGAGAAACTCCAGCACTGACAGAGAAGCATTTCTTAGCTTTAACCGTAATACAAAAAGCCGCGTTGAGTTTGGCTCAACGCGGCTTTTTGCCATCCAACGGTGCGTCTTTAGTAAACAGATTCCAAAAGTTGCAGTCTGCTCAACGCGCCGGGAGAGATTTCATCGCAATTGGGATTCTGGGCGTCGTCATTGCTGTTCCAACTGGCAGCAAGGCAACCGGGAATTGCATCTGTGTTATCCACGAATGCGCCCCACATATTGTATTTGTTCATGGTCGCGGTAGGACGCAAAGCCTTTACATGACCATCGCCAAAAGTGAAGTTGACGGTTTGCAAGTGACCCGCCCAGCCGCGATCTCTGAACAGCGTGCCGGCTTGCCAGTCGGCATGAGCATGAACTGCTTGCCCAATATTGCCAGTTTCGGTGATCATGATTTTATCAGCAGGTTTTGTGATGTTCGCAATGGCTAATGATTTATTGCCATCCCAGCCAAAAAAGTGAGCGCTTCCGCCGTAGCCACGCTTAATCGCAGGGGCATTCATGGCGGGATAAGCGGCTTCGCGATCTACTTTGCCTGCCGGATTGGATGGACAGGCGTAGAGTTGCGCACTTTTCACATAGGGGAAGATGCGTTGTGCCCACGAACCTTGGCCGCTGTCGCAGGGTGAACCAATGCAGGGTGGCGGCAAAGTTTCGTCGTAATCCTGCACATATTGCAGCACGCCCAAACCAATTTGCTTAAGGTTGTTGGCACAGGAACTTTTGCGGGCGTTCTCACGAGCGCGGGCAAAGACAGGGAACAGAATGGCCGCGAGGAGCGCTATTATCGCTATGACGACAAGCAGTTCGATGAGCGTGAAACCGCGCTTTGTTAGAGACTGAGGGGGTTGATTTGAGGACGTAAACATGGTTTTCCTTGAGGAAGAGATTTTGACAGATAGGTTTTAGGAACACACACTGGTGAGTGTTCGCTGCCGACGCTAAAGCCAATATATTATACCCATCCCTTGGCGTTTCTAATCAGTAGATTTGTAAGGCATTTTAAAGAATAGACATAAGTATGTAAGTGATTCAAAATAGCCATATTCGTTAAAAATCTCCTTAGTTTAGACGTAATGTAGTAATCGGCAACGCCTGATGAGTAGATAAAGCTACGATCACAAGCAATCTATTGTCATTAATAACATTGGCACTTTTCCCATCATACTGCGTTGCTTTCTATTTCAATTAAAAGCCGCGCTTTGCAAAATTGCAAAGCGCGGCTTTTTAATTGAAATAGCGGTTAGTTTGATCTATCGTCGTTGACGATGGTGCCAACGCCGCGTCCCCGTCCGATGGTGGAGTTCGTTGAGCCAGTTAAGAGCATATACAGCACTTCGTTGGCTTCCACGACGGTATCGCCCAAAACTGGAACGTTAAGGATTTTGCTGCTTTCGCCGGGCGCAAAGATGAGCGTGCCACTAATGCCCAAATAATCGCTGTTGGCCCGTGCGGTGCCATTGGATGTTGTGTAATTTACGGACACACTCTGGCCGCTGGGCGCCGATAAACTCACCGTGAACGCCAAATTCTTCTGGCCAAAATTGCCTTCGGTCACGATGGGATCATCAACAGTAAATGCCGGAGTGCGATCATCGTTGAGAATCACGCCTCTGACTTGCTTTTGAATAACGCTGGCCCCAATGGGATTGGATAGATTCACGAAAAACGTTTCGTTCTGTTCATTGAGCAAGTCGCCGTTAATCAGCACGCGCGCCAGTGTTACAGTTTGGCCGGTAGTGAAGGCAATCTCCTTATCTTTCACGGTCACATAGTCGCTGTCGCCAATCGTTGTGCCATCGCTGGTCGAATAAGTCACTTTGACCAATTGGCCGCTGGGCGCCGATAAACGCAAGCGGAACACAGCGGTGCGCAAACCACTGTTGCCTTCGCCAATGCTGACTTCTTCAATAGTAATGACTGGCGCACCGTCGTCATCTTTGATGGTGCCAATGCCGCGTCCACGCCCCGCCGTGACGGGCGCATTGACTGGCGACGAGAGAACGACATAGAAAATCTCATCTACTTCGTCCACGACATCGCCAACCACCGGCACGCTGAATGTTTTGGATGTTTCACCCGGCGCGAAAGTCAGCGTTGCACCGCCCGCCGTGTAATCAGCAGGCGAACTCGCCGAACCGCTAAAAGGAACTGCGTTCACACTCACCGTCTGCGAACTGGGCGATGACAAACTGATTGTAAATGTTGCATTCGTGTTGCCGCTGTTGCCTTCGGTGACTGCAATATTGTTGATGGAAAGCGAAGGCGGGCTTTCATCGTTGACAATCGTGCCCAGCCCTTGTGCATCGGTCACCGTGGCATTCGCGGGGGCCGTCAGGTTCACGAAGAATGTTTCGTTCGCTTCATTTAAGGTGTCACCTTTGACTGGAACTGTAATGGTTTTGGTGGTGTCACCGGGCGCGAAGGTCAGAGTGCCGGTGGCAGAGGTGTAATCTGTAGGTGCTGTGGCGGTGCCATCCGCCGTTGTGTAATTAACGGTCACCGTGGTCGCCGTAGCAGCCGAAAGTGTCACGGTGAAGATGGCGTTTGCTGTGCCGGTGTTGCCTTCGGTGACAGTCACATCGTTGATAGTCAGCGAGAGCGGGGTGTTGTCGGTGATGGTCAACACAGATGTCGTGGGAGTAACTAAAGTTGCACCAACCGGCGCGGAAAGCGTGAGTCCAACCGTTTCATTGCCTTCGGCCACGCCGTCATTGGCAACCGGCACCGAGACAGTTTTGCTGGTTTCCCCCGCCGCGAAGCTGACTGTTTGGGTGACCGATGTATAGTCGCCGGGCGCCGTTGCAGTGCCATTACTGGTGGCAAATTGCACCGAGGCGGCTCCAGTGGTATCACCTTCGCGCAGAATCGTAATGGTGGCCGAAGGCCCGCTTTCATTGACTGTATAAGTGGGCGCACTAAAACGCAGCGTCGGCACCGCAATAGCCGATAACTGCGTCGTCACATATTGTGCAAACGTTTGCGATTGACCTGCCGCCAAATCGCGCGGCGTATTAAAGCCCCAGTAGTAAACCACCGAACTATCCGTATTGCCGCCGATGTTGCTAAAGTCCCAGGCAGAGCTATCGCTGCTTCCCCAAGAGGCATAACGCAATTGATCGGGCACCGTAGGAACCGGATTCAAACCGAGATTGCCGACGCTGCCAAAGATGCTGAAAGTGGGAGTCGTCGCATCATCCACTTCTTCAAACAAGAGAAAATTGGGATTATCAAAATTAGCGAACGTGCTGGAAAAAGTGCCATCGGGCGAACGCGGGCGAAAAAGCGAGGCGTCATTTCCAGCAATTTGCCAGTCCCACATATAACGCACGCCGAAAGCGCGAGCCGCATCACCCGTGTTGCGCACTTTGACCTGATGCAAAACGTTGGTATCGGTCAGCGTGGTGCCATTGATAACGACATCCTCTGTTACCTCTAAGTTAGGCACCACATAAACCGTGCGAAAACCATTGGTCAGGGGCGTGGTTGTCGTGGACGGGTTCACCATGCTTTGCAAGGTATACCCGGCTAAACCGGGCACCGATGGCGCGAAAACATCGTTCAGACTCAAGTTGACCCACATAATTTTGCTGGTCGCATCGCGCAGCGTAATGAAACTGGAGCCAACAGGAAAGAACACAGTTTGGTTGGGCTTGGGATGGCTTGCTCCCGTGGAAATACTGAAAATACCATTGGTGTCATCGTAGCGAACGCTCAGAATACCATTGGTTACAGTTTGCGTGGCTCTGGTCGTTATCCGGCTCGCTGCCTTGGCCGCTTTATCGGAGCTTTGCGCAGGAGAACAGAATGCAACAAGCAGCAAGGCAGCAAGAGCGGTGGCGGCAAAAACACGGTTTACGGTTTGCGTCAATTTCATGATTCTTAACCTTCTTTAAGGCAAAACTTACGATAACAGGGCTGTTACCGCATTCAAATTGCTTTTAATTATTATCGCTACCATTCACCGCCTTGACAAGAAGACACAAAGCCGCGCATAGCGAACGATGTAGCCTTTAGAGACGGCGGCGCCTTTCATTGTGTCATTATGCTCACAAAACGATAATATTAATTGGCTATTGTTCCACGAATCGCCAGATCGCCAAAACGCTCGCGGCGCAGGCAACGCAAGGCATCAATCCAGAAAATATAGGCAGCGAAAAGGCAAAGAATAATGCCAAAAACAGTCGTCGCAACTGCCCAAAAGCCTTGCGTTGAGGTGATAATCCCCCCGAAAATCAATAGGAAAAGCCCTTGAGGAATCATCGCAAAAAAGAATAGCCATGCGCCACCATCCCCTACTCGCCTGGCGCGTGTGGCGCTCCAAACAGAACTCATGGCGTTCAACACCAAAAATGCGTGTAGCAACAGCGTTATTAAAAGCAGCAGGGGCAAAATCGCGACTTGCCCGGCAGCGATTTCCAGCAAGCACGCCACCAAAATAAAAGGATAAAGCGCACTATGATGCCACAAGCAGGGCAGCAAGGCCGCGCCTAAATAACCGCCGATAATTTCACTTTCGGTTAACGGTGTTAAGAATAAGAACACCATTCCGCCATTGGCGCGCTCTTTGTCGAAAATTTTGGTGTGCGAGAACAAAGCCACTAAATTCGCGATGAAGCCAAATGCCATTGTCACTCCAAAAGCGACATCGCCCCAACCGCGCCAATGGAACACTCCCAACGCGGCTGGCCCGCTCTTTCCGAGGCTGCCAAAAAACAAAAGTGAAACGGATTTAAACACACTAACACACAAGAGAACCAATAAAATTAAGCACTGAATAAACACGAAAGAAAGCCATGCCGTGGATAAATTTTCTTCGCGCTTGGTGCGAAGGGCACGCCGTAAAATGGGATTGTCAAAAGTATCAATCCACAGCCACAATTGTTGCACTTGGCGGTCAAGAAAAGGCTGCGCAGCGTTTCTAAGGCGTTCTGCAAAATGATAAAAGCCTATCGCCCCCGTTTTAAGAGGCCGGAAGATTATTTGAAAAAATAAACCGGGCACAAACCAAATGACGCGCCAGAAAGTCGTCACGAATTTCAAGAAAACAGAAGGTTTTTTGGGGATTTCTTCTGCTGCAATAGAAATATTTCGTCGCACAAAGGTGTCTTGCGCTTGAAAGGTCAATTGATAGGCTGCGACGCCGATGAGAGATGCGAAAATCAGTTGCCATAAGGCGCCTTGTAGCGACAATGTGGCGTCACTGTTGAGCAAGTTCAGCAGCGAGACAAAGGGCGAGAGCAGAACGTGCGGCTCGTCTTTTAAATCGAAAGGTATCGTCGCATAATGTGCCCCAGCCACGCGAAAAACCGCTTCCCATAAAAGCCCCCAAAACCAGAAAAAACGTAGGCCGTTCCAGAAATTCTGAAGCGACGCCGGAAGCACATTTTTCAAAACGAGACTGCTAAAATCAGCCAGCAAATACGCAAGCATCACGAGAATCGTGGTTAGCAAGCGCGAACGCCAAACCGCATCCATGCCGAAGGTGCCGCCGAGCCAGCACAATACAAAATAAAGTGCCGCAGGCCCCCAAAACAAACCTTTCACTTTGTGCCACGCCTTCCGGCAGCGCACCAAAGTCACTTTTTGGCGGCGCAAAACGCTTGTCTTTTTAAAAGGTGTATCAAAGACACTATGTAATCGTGCGCTAATCATCCATGTGCTGATAATTAGCAGCACCGTCCACAAGGCGGCGCGTGCCCACGAGGCGTTAATCGGCGCCCCCGGAAGCGCCGCCGCAAAGGCGCCTTTGCTAATCAGCCACGGCCACAAAAAGCCGGAGGCAAAAAACCAAAATAAAAAAGTCTGAGCGCGTTTCACTTCGCACCAGTAGCGGCCCCAGCGCCGGAATTGCAACGAATGTGAGCCAAGATAACTCAAGCGAAATGTCGAAAACGCGGCATAACGCATAAGCAACAAACGCGGCACAAGCCACAAGCCGGGCGGTAAGGCGATGCCAAAAAACGGCAGCGGCGAGGTGAGAAATTGCACGATAAGTAGCGGCCACGAAAAAGGAAACGACGGCAGCAAATTCCACACTTCGGGCGGCAAAAATTCGCGCCACTGCGGCAGAAGATAATTCACTGCCGAAGGCGGGACTTTAAAGCCCGCAAAGCGCGCCCAAAACATCGCAACTTGCCAGACAATGAGCAGCGTTATCGTGCCTGTCGGATCAAATTTTAAAATTGTTTGGTAGCGAGGGTCGGCGACAGGAACGAAATATTCGTCGTCCTCTTCGGGTTCATCTTCGTTTTTTTGCGTTTGATTTACTGGCGCAGCGGATATTGAAGCCTCCTCCGCTGTTGCTTCTTTCGTCGTCTCCGCGTCATCAGGCTCTTTTGGCATGACTGGCGGCGCTGGGAAAATTTCATAAAGCGGCGTCCATTCGGGAGGGCGAATTGTGAACAGCAAAAACAAAAGCGGCACACCGAGAAATTCGCGCCACGACCATTGATTTGTCGCTAAAGCCACAAGCCATAAAGGCATCAGCAAAAACCACAACGCCATCGCCGCAAACGCTCCCGGAGCGCTGGTGAGCAGTCCGAGTCGGGTTTCGGCCAGAGGAAGGAGGAGGAGTTGATTGAAAGTTCCCGCGTTGTAGTCGCGCAGAAAAATCCGTGCGGCGCGTTGGCTATAAATCAAGGTCGCACAGCCGCACAATCCCACTGAGACAAGGGCCAGCCAAGCGATTTCGTTTTTGCTGAAGGCGCGTGTAATAAAGGCTTGATGGCGTGCTAAATCAATGATGAATGCAGTGACAGGCGTGCTATATTGTGCAGTCAGCGCCAACGCGACGCCAATAATTAATAGCGGCCAGAAAATAAAAAGCGGCCCGCTTTTGCTGCGCCACGAACGATGCAATTCCAGCGATAAAAATGGATTGAATTGGGGCGAGGCCCAATGGAAAATCGCCGCGCCCACGCGCAACTTTCCGCGTCGCAGAGCAAAATGCAAAGAACGCCGCGAAAATTTGAAACGGGAAAAGCGCGTGGGCATAAGCAATCAATTCAATGATTGCCCGCTGTGACCCAATCCAAAACATCGGAGAATGGGCGCGCATCCCAAATGCCAAATAAAGGAGTTCGTGTAAGTTTCGCTTTGCTTAAAGCCGGGCTGGAAAGCCCACATAAAAAGCGCGCTTTTTGACGCGGCAAACCAAGCGCGTCGGGGTTAGCGCGACAAAGTTCGCTCCATGTTTGCAGATTTAATTTGTCGGGTAATTCTGGCAATTCTTCTTCTTCGGGCATGAACGCTTCTTGTCCGGTGCGGCAAAAAGAACAATGACCGCACGGCGCTTCGCGGGCTTCGCCAAAATAAGCAGTTAAGGCGTTGGTCTGGCAGCTATCGAGTTCAATAAGTTCCAAAACCTGTCCCAAACGCTCGATTTCGCGCGCTTCGCGGTTATCGAAACGGCGCGTTAGTTCAGTCACTAATTCGTCGGTATTTTCAGTTTCGCGTTGGCGCGTGTAGCGCTGGCGCACATCGCTGGCCGTCAGGTTCAACTCATCTTTCATATGGGGGCTATTTCTGACACAACGGAGAAAGATGTTGATTTGATTTTGAACCAGAATTACCGCTTGACC
>JANMKN010000190.1:0-3767 GCA_031372065.1 Abditibacteriaceae bacterium
CCTCAACTTTCGCACCCATCTCAAGCGATTGCAGCGCAAAACCATTTGCTTTTCCAAATCACTCGAAATGCACCAAGCCGTCATCAAACTATACATCCATGCCCTCAATTCAAAACAGCATCACTTCTGAAACACGACCAACAAAAGCAGCCTCGCTCGAAAATTCGAGCGAGGCTGCTTTCTTCTGTCGCAAAGCGGATTAACGCTTGGAGAACTGGAAGCCACGACGGGCACGTTTGTGACCGTATTTTTTGCGTTCTTTCACGCGAGGATCGCGTGTCAGGGCACCGAGGCCGCGCAGTTCGACCCGCAGTTCGCCATTGACTTCGAGCAAGGCTTTGGCGATGCCGTGACGGATGGCGCCTGCTTGACCGGACAGGCCACCGCCTTTGGCTGTGGCACTCACATCGAAGTTTTCGCCAGCGGAGGTTTTGGTCATCGGTTCGCGCACCAACTGCTGCAAGGCGATGCGGCCAAAATAATCTTCAGCCGGGTGGCCGTTGACGGTGATTTTGCCGGTTCCGGGCGTTAGCCACACGCGGGCGATGGCGTTTTTACGTTTGCCGGTTCCGTAAGGATTGGTTTCGGACATGGTTTCTCCTCAAACAGCGGGCCGCAAGGCGGGCACCGACTTTATAATTGAATCTCCAAAGGCTGCGGGTTCTGCGCGGCGTGCGGATGCTTGTCGCCCGCATAAACGTGCAGGCGCAAACGCTGGGCGCGGCCTTGCGTGGTGCGCGGCAACATACGGTGAATCGCCGATTCCAGAACGCGCTCCGGGTTGTTTTCCATCACGGAGCCAGCCGTCACGCGCTTCATGCTGCCCGGACGCGTGGTGACGCGATAATAAATCTTGTCCTGCAACTTGTTGCCGGTCAGTTTCGCTTTGTCGGCGTTGATGATGATCACACAATCGCCGGTATCGGTTGACGGCGTGTATTGCGGACGATGCTTGCCGCGCAAAATGAGCGCGACCCGCGAGGCCAAACGGCCCACAGTCAGTCCGTCGGCGTCCACAAGATGCCACTGGCGCTCCACTTCGCCCGGCTTGGCGTGATAACTTTTCCCTTTAATGCTTGGCATGATTCCTCCGGTGGTCGGTGGTCAGAGGTTAGTGTTCAGAAATTCTGTCCACTGCTCACCACGCACTGTCCACTAATACCTTACTTCCACTAAACATAATCCCTGCGGCGGCGCGGGCGGCGGACATTTTGTCCGGTCTCGGCCTGCCGTCAGGTGGCGGATTTCCTCCGCCGTTAAATCGCCCTGCCCTACTTTAATCAGCGCGCCCACAATGTTGCGCACCATTTGATAGAGAAACGCGTTCGCTTCGATTTCAATTTCCAACAACGTCGTGCCAAAAGCCGTCGCTTCGCGCACTTCGAGGTGCATCACCTCGCGGATTGTCGGCCCGTTCGGACTGCCCGCCGATTGCCACGCTGCGAAATCTTGAGTGCCTAAAAAGGCGCTCGTCGCCTTTCGCATCGCCTGCGCGTTTAGCGGTTTGGCGATGTGACCGACGATAGTTCGCAAAAGCGGACTGGACATCGGCGCGTTCTCAATGCGATATTGATAAATGCGGCTTTTTGCCGAAAAGCGCGGATGAAAACTCTCGTCCACTTGACGCGATTCCAACACACGCACCGACTTTTGCAAAATCCGATTCAACGCCGGAACAAACTTTTCAGCGGGCATCGCATTGCTTGTTACAAAGCGCGCCACTTGCCCCGTCGCATGAACTCCGGCATCGGTGCGTCCCGCTAACGAAACTGTCGTGGGCGTTTTTAATACAACTTCCAACGCCTGTTCCAGTTCGCCTTGCACACTCGGCCCATTCACCTGCCTTTGCGACCCGCAAAAATGCGTGCCGTCGTAGGCGAGAGTGAGGGCGATGAATCTGGAGGCTGGAGGCTGGATACTGGATAGTTTTTCCAAGCTACCAATTTCAGGTTGCTCCGAAATATTTTCGTCTTTATCCAGCATCAAGGAACCAGCATCCAGCAACTACTCCACCAACATTAAAACAGCTTGCGGCGCGGCGTCGCCACGGCGCGGTGGCAGTTTTACGAGACGGATATAACCACCATTGCCACCGGGCGCATCTTTGGCACGTCCGGCGTAGCGCGGCGCGATTTCGGTAAACAACTTGTTCAAAATCTCGCGCTCTGGATGCACATCTTCGCGCCAAGCTTTAACCGTCGGGCTTTTACGAATCGCCATTGGGTTTTTCGCTTTGCGCTTGCCAAAGGCTTCTTTGGTCTCACTCGGCACCGGTGGCTTTTGGATGTATTTCTCCACATGGCGACGATTAGCCACGCTATCCACTTTGGCTTTGGTGATTAGCTTCTCGGCCATCGAACGCACTTCTTTGGCACGCGCTTCGGTGGTGACAATGCGCTCGTGCATGAACAACGCCTGCACTTGATTTTTCAGCAAAGCCATCCGCTGGTCGGTTGGCTTGTTCAATTTACGATGGGAAACTTTATGTCGCATCTTTCTCCTCGACTATTCCAAATCTATCAATTGATCCGAATCGGCAGACAGCGTCGGGCGCAGCGAAAGATCATGATCTTCCAGCTTCACTTTTACTTCGTCCAGCGATTTCTGGCCGAAGTTACGAATCGCCATCAACTCTTCCTCGGTGTAGTTCCGCAACTCTTCGAGCGTTTCGATGCCTTGGCGCTTCAAGCAGTTATAAGTGCGGTTCGAGAAATCCAGATCGTCAATCTTAATATCGCGCGCCCGGCTGACAGGCCCGGCTTCGGCAAAGGTCGGGCCTTGCTCCACTTCGCCTTCGATGCTGCTGAACAATGCCAGATAATCCTGCATGATGCGCGAAGCCTGTGACAACGCCACCGATGGGCTGACCGAACCATCGGTCCAGATTTCAAAAACCAGACGATCCAATTCGGTTTGCTGACCAACGCGCGTCGGTTCGACAAAGTAATTCACGCGTGTCACGGGCGAGAAAATCGCGTCCACCGGAATGGTGCCGATGGTTTTGCTGCGCTCCTGCATCCCGGAGGGCACATAGCCCTTGCCGTTTTCGATAGTTAGCACCGCGTCGAAGCGTGCATCGCCGCGCGAGAGCGTGGCAATCGGCTTTTCGGGCGAGACGATTTGCAAATTGGTTGGCAACTGCACATCGGCGCCGGTAATGCGGCCTTCGCCTTGTTTGTCAATACGCGCCGCAACGGGGCCTTCGAGACGTCCGTTTAACGGCTTGATTGCGATTTCCTTTAAGTTAAGAACGATTTCCATCATGTCCTCAACCACGCCCGGCAAGGTCGAAAACTCATGTTGCACGCCCTGCACCTGAACCGCCGTGATCGCGACCCCCTCAATTGAGGTCAACAAGACCCGGCGCACGCTGGCGCCCAAAGTATGTCCATAGCCCTTGTCCAACGGTTCCACCACAAATTTTCCGTAGCGTTCGTTTTGCGTTAATACGCGAATGCGAGGTTGGACTTGTGTAACATTGAGCATAATTGAAAAGTGACCCTTGCTCCCTTTCCGGCTTCGCGGCACGCTCCATTCTATTTTCGTAATAGAGCGCTTTTTGCCGTCTTCCGGTTGTCGTTTTCTGTTGTCGTTTTCTGGTCGTGTTGGCAAACAGAATTGATTCCAACACACCTTGTGGCACACAATCAGCGGCACACGCGCTACGTGAAAAGTTTGTGATTGCACCAACCAAAGAATCACGAAACGCGAGTGGCGCAATTGTGGGGCATAACGCGAATAATATTAGACAAAAAACACAACCTGAA
>JANMKN010000191.1:0-8039 GCA_031372065.1 Abditibacteriaceae bacterium
GAGCGAAACGGTGGGCTGCGACGGCACGACTTCCAAATCCGGCCCCAGATATTTCATAAATTGGGTGCGCGCCGTGTAAAAATGGCAGCCCAGATGATCTTCGAGCAAGCCCCAAACCGCGTAATCAACGGCTTTGTCGCTCGCGCCGCTCAAGCGCAAAACGTTGCCCTGGGTTTGAATGCGATACGCCTGGCGCGCCGTCGCGCCCGCGCTGCTGCCGGTAATGTGCGCGACTTTTTGCAGCACAATGCGCGGCGCTCCGGCGGGAACTGCGCCTTCATTGGCCACGATGCTCGGCTCCGCGCCGGTCATCTTTTTCAAGTATTCCTGCAAGCTGGCTGCGGAATCCTTGAAACCGTTTTCAACGATCACGGCTATGGTCTGGCCGCCGCGCGCTATTTCAACCGCAGCGTGCGCGTTGGTGCCGGCGAGTGCGAAACCGGCGGTCGTCGCCGCGAACAGGGCGAGGGTTTGAAAAGGAAGTTTTTCCTTCATATCGTTTGAGTCCTTTGTTTTACGGCCATTGCCGTCTGTTTTTTGTAGAGCTTGATCTACCACGCGATGTCGCTTGCCACAGGATCGTAGCGAGGGTGAGCGACATTGGGAATTCGCAAGCCGCCGCAATTGAAAAGCGAGGGCGGCGCGGCACACGAAATCTGAAATACAGCGCACAATTCATCGGGCGAGTTGTGCGGCACGTCTCGAATTTCCAATCGCCCGTTTTTTTGGGTGAAAGGCAACGCACCGACGCCGCGCAATTCCACTTTCAACACTTCGACTTCGAGGCCGTTCAACGCGAAATCGCCGCATGGCCAGCGGCGCGCCAGCAGAAAAAGCGAATTACCACGCGCTGTCAGCGGCCCGAAATGACACCAATCGGCGCGATGAGTTTCGGCACGCTCATGCGGCCCAAAAGTAAAAACATCGCTTTCAAAAAGGGCATCGCCCTGTTTTTGGAGCCACTTTCCGACGGTTTCCAAAATTTCGACGGAGCGTTCGGGAATCGAACCGTCGCCGCGCGGCCCGATATTAAGCAGTAAATTGCCTTGCCTGTTGGCGCAGGTCGCCAGCATTTCAACCACTTGCCAGGCGCTTTTCCAGTCGTTGTCGCCGGCATGATAGCCCCAAGAATCGTTTAAAGTCAGGCACGCTTCCCACGGACGCCACGGGTCGGGCGCACTCACATGGCCTTCGGGCGTGGCGAAATCGCCGTCCAGGCCGTTGCGACCGTTGAACAATAAATCCGGCTTGATTTCGCGCAAGCGAGCGTTCATCGCCTCGCTTTTCCAGCCTTTCGCATCGAAGGGCCACCAGCCGTCATACCAGAGAATATCAGGCGCAAACTTCCGGGCAACTTCTTCCAAACGCGCCAAAGTGGCCGCGATGAAAACTTCGTAGGCTTCGCCATTTTCCAAAGCGTCGCAAGCATCGGGCGCGTCCATCCAATTGTTCAAGCTGTGATAAAGCCCCACTTTCAAACCGCGTTTTCGCGCGGCGACGACAATTTCTTCGGTCAAATCGCGTCCGCAAAATTTCATCGAGTTGAAATCGGAAAGCGCCGAATCGTAGAGCCGAAACCCTTCATGGTGCATCGTGGTGAACACGAGATACTTCATTCCCGCGCGTAAAGCCAGATCGCAAATCGCGTCTGCGTCGAATTTTTCGGGATTGAAGCGTTTCGCCAAAGCGGCATATTCGTCGCGCGCGATGCCTTCGCGGTTAAAAACCCATTCGCCACGTCCTATTTGAGAAAATAGCCCGAAATGCACGAACATTCCGTAGCGCAACCGAGAAAACTCAAGTGCTGTCATTGCAGATCACCTCCTGTTCCGCTTTGATACAATCGGCAAAATTTCATCTATTCAACGCTCAACTCCCAGCCTTGCGTCGTCTTCATCGAGGGCAAAGCAATGGAATAACGTCCCGCCGGGCTTTCGGCTTGAATCTCCAATTCGCGGCCTGCCAGCAAAGCGCGCTGGGGAGCTTGCAACGCCGAAAACTGAACCGTGATTTCGCGCGCGTCAGCCAGCGGTTCGCCTTCCGTCACGACGCTTGAAAGACTAAAGCCGCCCGCTGCGCCGCTTTTCAGAGTGAACGCAGTGCGGCAGAATTGGCCGTTCTGGTAATTCGGAGTTCTCCCGTCGTCTTCATACAACTCGGCATGGCCATCGGCACCGGGATAAACATCCAGCAACAGCTCGGCGATATGGTTTTGTGCCGCAGGCGCGTCCGCGTTTTGGCGCACTAAAATCGTTCCGGCACGCACGTAAAGCGGCAATTCGGCGAGCGAAGCCGAAATCGTTTTTTCTTGCTTGCCTTGATGAATTGTGGCGCTTTCAAACTCGAACCAATCGCCTTCGGGAAAATACACGCTGCGATACGGATGCCAACTCAAAACCGGCGCGACCAGCAGGCCGTCGCCCAGCAAGTATTCGTCGAAGCGATAGCACGCTTCGTCGCCCGGCGAGTCGAGGAACAAACCGCGCACAATCGGCACGCCGCTATCGTAATGGGTGCGCGCTGCGGTGTAGAAATGCGGCTGCAACGAATGGCGCAAGCGAAGCCAGCGAGTGGCGATCTCTTCGCAACTTTTGCCGTAATCCCACGGAAAACGCGAGCCGCTGCCCGGTGCGGAGTGAAACTTGAAAACCGGATTCAAAGCGCCGAACTGCAACCATCGCAAATACAAAGTCGGGTCGAGAAGCGGCGTCGCCATGCGCGTGTAAAAGCCGCCGATGTCGTGCGACACATACGCCAGTCCGACGCCGCCCGCGCGGATATTGAACTCACATTGCCCGCGCAGAACTTCCCAGCACGAAAGCGTATCGCCGGTGAAAAACACGCCGTAACGATGCGAACCCAGACCGCCGTAGCGCGCCATCAGCATTCCGCGCCGGTCGGGAGTAGTCACTTCTTCCCAGAACAATTTATTGGCCAGCAATTGATTGATCGCGCCATCGAGAACTCCTTTGCAGCCGTCGTTCCACCAGTAATCGAGACCCAAATCGGAAATTGGGCGATGGCAGACTTCCACGAACGCCTGCGCTTCGCGCTTGTCGCCCATATTCACGTCAATGGCGCTTACGGTCTCGCCATTATAAACGATTTCACGCGCGCGTTCGCCCGAACCGGCGGCGGCGGAATACTCCTCGAAGTGCGAATCGTCGCCGCGCACGTCGAGCGGATGATCGTTCAAAACCACCGCCAAATCGTTTTCGTGGCACCAGTCGAAATAGCGCGCCGGATCGGGGAAAAGTTCCGCGTTCCAATCCCAGTGTCCCCAGCCGGTGCGGTGCCATTCCATGTCGACAATTAGAGTGCTGAGCGGCAGTCCGCGCGAGCGGAAGGCGTCGGTAATCTGCTTCGATTCTTCTTCGCCGAACGCCGGCCAGCGCGAATACTGCAAACCGAAAACGTGCTTGGGCGGCAGCGGCGCGCGGCCCGTGAGAAGCACGAAATCGCGCAGAGCGGCTTTGTAATCGTCGCCGTAAGCGAAAAAATACCAGTCCTGATAACCGGGCCGGTTGCGCGCAACGGGGAAACCGTCGTCGTCCAGAAGCGGCGAATCGGAATCGTTGAGCAGAAAATATCCGCTGCGCGAAAGCACTCCCGGCGGGTAGCGAAGATTATCCAAAACGGCGTTGCGCGTGCGTTCGAGAATGTCGGCGCGCCCGAAACGCACGGCGCCTTCAATATCGCCGTTGGCGCTCGCCGGTGCATTTGGGCTGCGCTGGTAATACGCGGGGTCTTCTTCACATTGCAGCCACGCGATCCATTCGGCGGCTTTGGCGTTGGGCGCTGCGCCGGCGGCGATGTGAACGCCGCTGATTTCCAAGGTGTCGCCGACACGGTCGAGCGAACGCAGCGTGCCGCCCAGGTTACGATGATCGCGGTCGCCGGGCCGCCAGAACTGCTGCAAGCCGCCGCAGTTCCAGCGCGCTTCCAAGTTCGACGGAAAAAACGCGGCGTCGTCGCAGCGTGTGTGAATTTCCAGCGCGCCGGTATCGAGCACGCGCACGCCGTTTTCTTCGTAATCTTTCGCAAAAGCCTGTGATTGCTGCGGCGCAAAAGCCACCAGAGTGCGGCGCTCTTCAAAAACGCCGTCGGGCGAAAATTCCATGCGAACTAAGTTCGGCGAAAGGCAGGTAAAACGGCGCTTTTCAAGGGTTATCTGTTTGGTAGTCATTATTTCGAGTTGTCAATCAGGGTTTTTTCCAGCCGCCTGCACCCGGTTTCACAAGCCCAATTTATATTTGGCTTTGAGATAAAGCTGGGCCTGCACTTTTTGCGATTCCGGCAGGTCGCCGCGATAAACCAGAAGTTCCGCGATGTCGCCCGAAAAATAGAAGATGGACGCAATATACTGCGATCCCCAGAAAGGAGCGCCAACTGTGATGTATTCTGGAGAATCCTTGAAAGTTGTTGCCATCATTCGCATCTGCCATGTTTGCTTTTTCGGATCAGGCTGCAAACCGTTAGAAAAATCAATTCCCGAAGAACTGTTGAAAAGCCTGTTATTGTTTCCGTCTTGCGCTGTGGATTCCTGCGGCACAGTGGAAGCGTAAATCATAAAGATCGTCGTCGCTGCTTCCTTCAATCCCGCTACCGTTTTCAATTTGCCCGACATCAAACCCGCCTGACTCCCACTGAAACGCAGCGCAGGTAGGCCATTGCCCGCATCCGCGACCCACAACGGCAGGGGTTGTTTCTCATCGACCTTTTCTTTGCCTTCGCGGGACGAATTGACTGTCCAGTCGGCAAGTTCGCCCTGCGGCTTCCAGGAAAGCACAGCGTTCTTTTCGTCTTTCTCGACGCCTTGAGCGGCGTCGAACCACGCCAGCAGGTTTTCCGTTTGCGGCGTTTGCGGCGCTTTGAAACCCGCCAAAATCTGCGCCGACGTGACTTTCTGCGGCGCGAAACCTTTGACTGTCGGCGTCATCGCGTCCGGGTCGTTCAACACCAATTGCGGAATTTTATTCGCCAAAGTCGCGGTGTAGACGCTGCCCGCCGCACGCGCCAAAAGCGTGACTTGTCCCAATTCGGGAATCGTGACTTTAACCGGGCGATCAATGCCATCGGCGGCCCACGCCGTGATAAGCCACTTGCTCTGCGTTTTAAGCTTGCGCGCGAGGACTCTGAGGCCCGCGTCGCCGGTCGGAAATTCGTAAGCCGGTTGATCGCCCGACTTGGCGTGCTTGTTCGGCCCCGGCAATAAATCGCTGCCCCGCACGTCGCTTTCGAGATGGGAAAACAGCGCCTGCACTTGGGAAAGCGCCGTCATCTGCGGCAGATAGTTTTTGGGCTTGTCGGCGGGGAAAGTGCCGTTGAAACCGCCGCCCGGAAGCGCGTAATAACCCGCGTTGCCGCCCAGCGTGCCCGCCGTGAAGAGGCACTTGAGGAAGCCGGTGTAGAGGTTCATCGGGCTGACTCCTCCGGCGTTGGGATCAACTAAAGCGGCGGCGTTGTTGTTGGACAAAACGTGCGTTTCGCCCGCGTTCGCAACGGGCTTGTCGGGCGCGGGCGCAGGAGCAGCCACCGGCGAGGGCGGAGCGTTGGGGTCGGCTTCATCTTCCCAACCTGCACAAAGCCAGTCATACGAATACTTCTTGCCGTGCGCGATCTGGAAGCCGACTGCGTTCAGCGCGCGCGACAGCATATCGTTGTGGCCCCCGTTCGGCCCCCCAACCAAGTAGCCGTCGTTGAAATGCTTGTAATAATACTCGGTCGCCGGCAAATCGCTGCCCTCAAGCGCGTCTTCGGGATCCATGCCCCAGTCTCGCCAGCCCCCATAGCGATTGCGGTCGGCGGGGCCGGTCGCATAGTAGATGTAAAGACTGCGGTCGGGCACCGCTTTTCGCACCGCAGCGGCGATGGTGTCCATCTCGCGCTTTTTGGCTTTGGAAATGAAGCTGATCCAATCCAGACCGCTTTTGGCTTGGGCCGCCGCGACTTTGGGGTCTTTTTCGGCGAACTGGCGCATGAAACCGGGCACGCCCAGCCCATATTCGCCGCCGTTGAGAACGATGGTGATCGGCACTTTTTTGCGTAGCTCGCGCAAAGGCCGAGCGCGCAGTTCGGCCATCTGGTCGAGCACGCTTTGCGGGTTCAACGGGCTGTAAGTGTTGCCCGAAAGCAGCTTGCCATCGGCGTCGCGCAGAAAAGTCTCCGGCGCGGGATTGAGCGGCTCGCTGCGCGAAAGGATGGTGGCCAGCGGGTATTTGGCCGGATTGGAATTCGTCAGCGCCACGATCTTGAAGACTTCGTCGTTCGGGTCTTTGAGCCTTTCGAGAACTCTGTCTTCATCGCTGAGATAGGTCGGCAATTGAAGAGCGTAATGCCAGTTTTCCGTCAGTTCGACGTTGGTGTCTAATGCCAAACTCCAACCGTAGCGCGTCAATCGCGGCATGGTGTGGCCGGGCTTAAAAATCGGTTTCGGCTGGCGCTTGAGCCACTGCGCGGGCGTGATCATCTCGACCGGCGGCGCGGCGGCAGAGGATGCCACAGTCTGCGCGTGCGAAGCGCTACTCAAAACAACACAAGCAACCATAGCGAACGCCGCAGATACGACAACTTTCGGTGTAGCTCCGTCCATAACCTTGCCTTTTTCTCGCAAACCTGTGAATTTTACGACGCTTCGACGAACCATCTTGATTTCTCCTTGCCTATCCGTTTACGGTTTCCCGGCTTCGCGCGTCGAAGCGCACACCGCCAGCTCAACCGGCCACATTTCGTGCTGCTCTTTGCCGTTACCGGGGTGAGTTTCAAGCTCGCGGGCTTCAAGCAACATCTGCATCGCGCGTTGCCCCATCTCGCATAAGTCGTAAGCAACGCCGGTCAATTGCGGCTCAAAATGTTGCGCGGCGGACAAATCATCGAAGCCCGTCACGCTGACATCTTCAGGAACGCGCAGACCCTGGCGTTCCAGTTCGCGCACCGCCTGCATCGCCATCATATCGTTGTGGCACACCAGGGCGGTGAAGCGAGTGTTCTTGCCGCTCGCTGCCAGCAGTTCGCGCACGATTTTCGCACCGTCTTCGAGCAAATTGTGCGATACGTTGACAAGTGCATCGTCCGGGGCAAGTCCCGATGCGCGCAGTGCATCATAGAACCCGCGCAAACGCCGTTGCGACGGGCCACGTCCACTCAGCCCCAGATACGCCAGCCGCCGATGACCAAGCTCCAGTAAATACTCCGTGACCAGCCGCATCCCTTCGCGCTCGGCGGACGCGATGCCGAGCGCGCCGGGATAAAAATCCTGCACCGTGACGAAAGACAGTGCTTTCCGACGCAGGGTTTGGAAAAGGTCGGGATCCCAATTCAGGCAAACCACGCCATCAACCTCGCCTTCGCGCAACCAACGCGGCGGGCGTTGTGCGCGATATGTGGCGAGAACCAATTCCTGATCGCGTTCCAGCGCCTCATTTTCGACTCCGCCCAGCAGGCGCGAAAAGAAAATGTTGTCGCGCAAACCGGCCTTGTCGCCAAAGGACGGCAAAGCTACCGCATACATTCCCGTTGCGATCTTTTTTCCATGACGACGCGCTGCCATCGTGCGCGCGTGAATATTGCTGGTAGCGCCGTAGCCCAATTCTTTAGCCGCTTCTTCGATGCGTGCGCGCGTAGCCGACGCCACCGAAGGATGCCCGCTAAGCGCCCGCGAAACTAATACGGGTGTGACTCCCAGTTTTTGCGCGATCTCTTTTTGAGTGCTCATCGAAGTGCCATATTTTTTAAATTATAAGCGGATATAAACAGTATAGCCCCGCCGCCGCGATTCTTTAATCGATGGCGAGAAAAATTTCCAAAACACCGACACAAAGCAATAGCTCGCCTGACTTCAGGCGTGCGATTCGTGGTGAGCTAACAACAGCGATTTCTTCGTTCATTCCGTCGGATCGAACTCAAGGAAATGCACTTTCTGTATCTTCCCTAACTGGCGCGGAAACTCTTGATTTGCGCGGCGTGTAACGGTCACTTCCCAAGATGTCTGCCCAGCCGCACGAGTTGCGCGTGGCTGTCTTCGGGGATGATGCCGGTAG
>JANMKN010000212.1:0-14474 GCA_031372065.1 Abditibacteriaceae bacterium
TGTGAAATGCGGGCGAGACGCCCGCGCTCCGTGCTTCCACTCGCTTTTTGACGGTTTAATCTCATACTGTTGGGCCGCTTACACTGGCATTCATAAGCATCGAATATGAATATTGTGCTGATCAATGAACTATTCTCATGAATGGGTTATCTCACGTAGCCGCTGAACTCGATTAATTAGCAAAACAATAAGAATACGCGCCCGATCAATGAACTATTCTTATGAATGGGTCTTCTAACGCATCGTTTTGGTTATCTAACGCACCGTTTCAGTCATCTCACGCAGCAAAACAATAAGAATACGCGCCTGATTAATGATCTTCACTAATGAATGGGTCTTCTGCACAGCGTTTTGGTTCTCTGACGCACCGTTTCAGTTATCTGTCAGGCTTTTTCCTGTTTTGCGAGAATTTTCGGGGCAGGAGTTCCTTTTAGAGGACAAAATTCCTCCTTTCAGGACTTTTCAAACTAATTCTTTACGGGCTTTGCACTTCCTTTTTGTAAAGTTATTTTAAATGTCTCGTGTGGCATGAGGTGGGGCAGGTTCAAGGTGACACCTGAGCAAAACACGCAGCGTCTAAGGTTCCCGTGATTCGACAAGATAAATTCCGTTCAACAATTGGTTTACTATCGCTTTGTGCGGTATTTGGTGCTACGCAAAACACGGTTCAAGCCGCGAGTGTGGTTTCTTCGACGCATCCCGATGCGGTTTATTATGGTTTCAACAGCGGCGCGGCGCCGTTTGAGGCGTTTGCTGTGCCGGGAGGCGTGGCTTCGGGCGCCCGCTTCGTCATGGAAAATGGCGCGCTGAAAATGACCAATGCCTTTGCCGGGTCGTTCAGCGTGGATACCAAAATCAAGCCGTTCAATGCCGACAAATACAAGCACCTTTTCTTTGATTACAAGTTGACGCCCGATGTCAAAGTGAATCTGTTTTTTCGGGTGAACCGAAAGTTTTATGGCGTGACCTTCAGCGGCCCCAACCGCGTGCGGCCCGGCTCGATTTTGCTGGGCAAAATCGAAGGCGTTAAAGCCGATAACCAATGGCACCGCGCCCATATTCCGTTGCGCGATTGGCTGCGCGAAAGTGATCCTCTGGCGACTACGTTAGATGTAGACATCGCCGTCTTTGGCAACTGGGACAACGACGGCTGGTTAATGGCGGGCATGGGCGGCAACGGGCCGGGCGCCTCTTGGTGGGTAGATAATTTTGCCTTGGTCGGCGCCGGGCCGGGCGAAGCCAAATTTGAGTTGCGCGATGACGATGGCAAGGCCTTGCCCAATCCGCCTGCCGCGCATTGGACTTTGGATGGCAAAAAAGTAGGCGAAGGAGCAACGGTGGCGACTGCGGCCACCGATGGTTTTCATCTGGTCGAAGCACGCGATGCCAACGGCAAATTATGGGCAGCGTATCCGATTTTTGCGGCGCCGGGCGCTCCGAAAATCGGCGTGGCACGGATGGATGGCGATTTGATTCGCATTCCCATTGCCGCGCCCGGTGGCCTGAACCTCAGTGATCTCAAACTCACGCTGAACGGCAAAGATTACGGCATCACCTCGAAGTTTTTGCAATGGAATGGCGAAGAACTCGCCTTTGATGCCGGTGCCGCTGGAATGCAGTGGAAAGATGGCGCGCAAGTTTCGCTGGCGCTCAATGGAGTTCAGGACGAGCAAAAGCGGGCTGCAACGGCGTGGCAAGGCAATTTAGCGGTCAGTTACGCCACGCACAAAGCCGCGCCGGGTTTGCCGCACGTCCAAATCGAAGGAGTGGCCGCCCCGCCACCGCGCCCGCAATTGCGCAACACGGAAATGGTGCAACCTGTCGCACCGGTGCCGATTTTTGGCGCCGGAGACGGCACTTTTGAAGAAAGCATGGACGAGTGGAGAAATTATGCAGATAGCGACGACGACATCGCCGAGGGCCGCGCTCAGGATGCACAACTTGATCGCGACAACGGCACGGCAGCCAAGGGCAATTATTCTTTGCGGCTGACTTGCCCGAAAAACGGCGTGCGTTTTTGGGCGACTATTCGCACCAGTGGTTTTGATGCCGCTAAAATTCCGGTCATCTCGTTCGATTACAAAGTCCCACCGCAATTGCGCGCCGATTTCATGTTGCTCTTCGATGGCGTAACTTATTCGATTCAATTCACAGATAAAGACAATCCGGCGCCGCGTATTGGTAGCGTTCCCACTGTGATTGCTGATAACCAGTGGCATCACGCTGAGTTCAATTTAGGTGCTATGCTGCGCGAAATAAAGCCTGATCGCGCTGAATATCGCGTGGATTCGCTTTTTATCGGCGATGGTGGCTGGATGGGCAACGCGCGCGGCGTGCAATACTGGTTAGATAATTTTCAGTTCGTGCCATTGGTTAAAGCCACGCCGTTGCAGGCCACCGTCGCTGTGGACGATGTAACCGGCGTGAAAGGCGTCTCGTGGGTGCTGGATGAAAACCCGAAAACGCCAGTGCCGGAACAAGTGAAGGCCAGCACCAACAAAATTGAATTAACCGGCACAGGCCGCAAATGGCTTCATGTGCGGGCACAAAACGGCGCAGGCGAATGGAGTCCGGCGTTGGATGTTCCGCTTTGGCTCAGTGAAGGCGCGCCGAAAGTGGCCGTAAATGACATTTCGCCGCCCAATGGGGCGCATATTGTGCCGGCGGCTCTGGAAATTCCGCTGCGCGCCGAAGGCGGCATCAAATCCGAGACGATCAAACTCACCGTCGCCGGTCATGAATTCGACACCAAAGACAATGCGCTGACTTACAATAAAGAGGCCAGCAAAATCATTTGGGATGCCGCGCAAGCGTTGATTTCGGGAAACATGAAAGTGCCCGAAAACGGCGCGCGTGTAGACTGGAAATTAGCGCCGGTGACCGATTTTTTAGGAATCGCCGCCGAGCCTGCCGAAGGTCATTGGATCAATGATTTTGCAGCGGACAAAAGCGGCCCGCGCGTGATTTTGTCGTCGGACACACACGCGCTGTATTTTTTCGATGACGGCGAAGGCGATTTGCAATGGTCAGCGGGCGAAGGCAGCAAAGTCGGCAAAGTCGAACGCGAAAACGGCGGTCATGCCGCGCGTTTTACCACCGCGACGGCGGGGGCTGCTTTTGTGGTGGACGCCAACTTGCCGCAGGCCTCGGTGTGGGATCCACGCAAATATGGGCTGATTTCGTTCGATTACAAACTGCCGCCCGAAGCCAATGTCACGCTGCGCCTGAGATTTTCTAATGGCCGCTCGTGGCCGCTCAATTTTGCCGGTGAAAAATCAGAGCGTTCCATTGGCACCATCCCCGATATTGTCGCCGACGGCAAATGGCACACCGCCACCTTTAATTTAGGCGATTTTTTGGAGCGTGATCGTTCATCGCGCAATTCTACCATCACCGGCTTCGGATTTACCGATGCCGCGATGAAAACACCCGCCAATGTTTCGTGGGAACTGGACAATTTTTTGATTCAGCAAGCCGGTGGCAAAGAAGCGAAATTGTCGTGGCGCGCCCAAGATTTAAGCGGCGTGAAAGCTTATCGCGTCGCGTGGAATCAACTGCCGAATACCGAGCCAACTGAAGCCGCGACGGAAACTTCGCGCACTGTGCAAGCCGAGTCGGGATTGTATTATATGCATTTACAAGCGCAGGATGGCGCGGGAAACTGGGGGCCGGTTGCGCACGTTCCGGTTGCCCTTTCGGAAAAATCCAGCAGCACAGTAGCGAACCCCTTTAGCGGAGGGCTTATTTTTCGATGATTACTTACGTTACAGTCCCACAGTATTTTGAGAATATGGAAGAAGCCACCATTGGTGCGTGGCTGAAAAAAGAAGGCGAAACGGTTTCCCAAGGCGATGCGCTTTGCGAATTGATTACGGAAAAAACTACCTTTGAACTCGAAGCCGAAGGCCAAGGCGTTTTGCGTTTGATTTTGGCACCCGAAAAATCCATCGTGCCGGTAGGTTTCACTTTAGCGTTTGTCGGCGAGGAAGGCGAAGTTTTGCCCGACATCGAAGCCGAAAATCTGGCGCTGAAAGAATTGAAAAAAGACGTGGCCGACACCAACGAAGCGACGCTCAAAGTGCCTTCCCTTAGCACTCCTGCACCTGCAACCGCGCCTCCCTCATCTGCTGGTTCCCGCCTGCGTGCCACGCCCGCCGCACGCCGCGCCGCGCGCGATAAAGGCGTTAATCTCGAAGATGTCGCCGCCAAATTCCCTGGCAAAGTCCTCAGCGAAGAAGATGTGAATCAATTCAGCGGTTAGTGAATAGTGTTCGGTGGTCGGAATTTCTGCCACTGACCACTGACCACTGACCACTGACCACTGACCACTGACCACTGACCACTGACCACTTAAATGATCATCGGCCTTGGCATAGATATTTGCGGCATTGAGCGCGTCGGGCGCTTTTTGGAGCGTTACGGCGAGCGTTTTACGCGGCGCTGTTTTACCGAACGTGAAATCGCGCACGCACAGCTTTTTAAGCACACCGCCGAACAATATGCAGCGCGCATCGCGGCTAAAGAAGCGGCCAGTAAAGCGCTTGGCACCGGCTGGCGTCAGGGAGTGCATTGGAAAAATTTCGAGGTGGATAGTTTGCCGTCGGGCAAGCCGATTTTGCGCGTTTCGGGCCGCGCTGCCGAACTCGCCGCCCAAATGGGCGTGAAAAACATCAACGTCACTCTCACCCACGATGCCGGTGTCGCCGCCGCTGTGGTGATTTTTGAAGGTGTATAAGGCGAAAAATGATTGAGGTGCAGAATGACTTGGATTTAGCAGAGTGGTGCGAGTCTATACGCCAACTGTTGAGAGAAATGGAAAAACAGGACTTCCCTTTTCCCTTAAGCAGTAATATTTTACATGAGCCAACAGGGGATGTGGTGATTCTTGATGAATTGTTGGTATTGTATGGCCTTCCCGCCATTTTAAAGTCCTTCTATCTGCATTGTGGAGGCGTAAATATGCATAATGTTTGGAATGGCTATTGGGTATTTGGTTTTGAGGAAATTGCTCATCGCGTGCGGCAAGGAGAAGTGCGACGAATTAAGGGAATTATCGAGGCAGATGTTCTTGTTTTTGGCTGTAACGGTGGCGGTGGAAGGTTCGCTATTGTGACTGATGGAAGTGGGAGTGTTCTCTATCTTCCGTCTGGTGGTGATGTTCATTCATCCATTTGGCACACGGACTCGCCGTTTAATGCTCCTGAGCAACTATCCTCTAATTTTGGTGGTTTCCTGAAAAGATTACATAACGATTTAGAGGCGTTTGTTCGTGGAGATTCTACTTGGCAATACATGAACTCCCGCTGACGAAGACTGATTGCGAGCGTAGACTGAAGCCGTAGCTTTGCAAATCGTTTTTTGTCAACCTAAGGACGCTCTTGACGGGTCGTTTTGATGGGCCGCTTTCTTTTTATGGCAGAAGAATCTCTGTTCGATTTAACAGGAAAAACCGTTTTAGTCACGGGCGCCTCGCGCGGTATTGGGCGGGCGATTGCGCTGGCATTGGCTGGGCAGGGCGCAGATGTGGCGATTCATTATCATGCGCGCGAGGAGGCAGCGCGCGAAGTGCTGTCGCAAGTGGAAGCGTTGGGCAGGCGCGGCGCGATTTTCGCGGCGGATGCGCGCAGTGGCGAAGAATTACAAGCCTTATGGAAGTGCGTCGAAAGCGAGCTTTCGCCGATTGATATTTTGGTCAACAACGCCGGGCTTCTCAAAAACGGCTTTTTGGCGATGACAGGCGAAGCGTCGTGGGATGAAGTGGTGGATGTCAATTTAAAGGCGGCGTTTTTGCTCTCGAAGCAAGCGGCGCGTTCGATGAGCCGGCGCAAAAGCGGGCGCATTATTAATATGTCGTCGCAGGCCGGGCAGATGGGCGATGTGCTTCGCGCGCCGTATTGCGCGGCGAAAGCGGGGCTGATTGGTCTAACTAAAGCCACCGCGCGCGAATTGGCCGTCCAAGGCGTGACGTGCAACGCCATCGCGCCGGGTTTTATCGAAACCGAAATGCTCGAAGCCGACGAAACCAAACGCGAAGCGCAACGCAAACTCGTGCCACTGGGTCGCTTTGGGCAACCCTCCGAAGTGGCGGCCCTCACAGTCTTTTTGGCCTCGAACGAAGCCGCGTATATCACCGGACAGGTCTTTGCCATTGACGGCGGCTTGCGAATGTAAATAAATTCAGCATGAAACGATTTTTCTTCTTTTTTCTGGCCTGCGCCCTGCCTTGCCACGCGCAAAAACTGCCGGATGATTTCAATCCAAATGCGCCGGGTCAGACAAACCAAAATTCCACCGGAAACAGCGCGATTACCAACGTTCCAGCGCCGCCAAAACTGCCGGTGGATGGCCATCAGGTGCGCTTGCGTTATAACAATTTGGCGAAGGCGATGAATGCCGGACAAGTGCCTGCCGACCCGCAAAACATGGCCTTGTTGCGCTTTAAAATGGAACAGGCGCGTTTATGGATTTATGAAGTAGATGGCAATCTGACAGCGTGGCCCGAAGATGCTATGCGCAATGCGCAAGATATGATTGCCCGCGCCGAAAGCGTGGGGAAAGCGCAAGGCGACGCCGTTTTTCCCGCCGCCACGCAGGAACATGAACGCGCTTATATCGCCGAGAACGACGGTTCCTCGCAGCCGTATTGGGTTTATGTGCCCAAAGATTACACCCCGAAGAAAAAATATCCTTTAATTGTTTTTTTGCATGGTTTCAGCCCTGATATAAGTAAAGTCACGCCGTGGGTGCCGGACGAAAGCATCTGGGGCCTTGCCACAACGCGTGGCTACATTTTCGTGGTGCCTTATGGCCGTCGTAATTCCGATTTCGTGGGCATCGGCGAAGATGACATGATTACCGTGACCGATGCCGTAAAAGTGCGCTATGGCGTGGATGCGGAGCGCGTTTATTTAATGGGCGCTTCGATGGGTGGCTATGGCGCGTATATTGTCGGCTTGCATCGCCCGGATTATTGGGCCGCCGTGGCGCCGATTGCGGGGCGCACTGATTTTTATCGCTGGTTCGACTTAGAACGTGCCAAAGTGCCGTGGTGGAAACGTGTTCTCTATGATGCCAACGATCCGCGCCATTTGGTCGGCAATGCGCTGAATACACCGTTTTTCACACAGCACGGCGAATTGGATTCGATTAACAAAGTCGAACACGCCCGCGACTTTTTCGCGGATGCCAAAGCCAAAAGTGTGCCGATTAAATATCGTGAAGTGGAAAACGGCGATCATTATATTTATTTCGACAACGAAACTTATACGTTGCCAATGGATTGGGCGCTCGGTGTGACGCGCCACACCGCCCCAAAGAAAATAGATTTCACCACCGGCGATTTGAAAAGCCACTCTTCTTATTGGGTAGATATTCAGGCTTTTGAAAAATACGATCAAAGCGCCCATCTCATCGCGGAAATTAAGACCACGCGCACGCACAATGCCATCGAAGTGCAAACTCGCAATGTGGCGAAGTTTCGCTTGAAGCCGCCTGCCGAAGCCTTGAAAGAGAATTTGCCGGTTTCGCTGGTCGTCAACAGCGCGCCGGATGCGCGGCCTTTTAAAATTGGCGATGAAATTCTGTGGCCCGCCGAAGGCCCGATTGCGGCGGGCGGCGTGAATTCGTTTCCCGGCGTGAAATCGCCAGAGCACACCGGGCCGGTGAAAAACTGCTATCGCGACCCGTTTTTGGTGGTTTACGGCACCTTGAAGCAACCGGCAGCCAATCCGGTGGCAGCGACAGGCGCCGCCAATGCACAAAGCGAGGATATGAAAGAAGCGCTGCGTTTTTACAACGAATGGGCAGTCTATGCCGATGGTGCGCCTCGTGTGAAAACCGATAAAGAGGTCACGCCGGAAGAGCGCCAGAATTTCAATCTGATTTTAATCGGCACGCGCGAGAGCAATGCAGTGCTGGCCGAAATCGCTGATAAATTGCCGCTTGAACTTTTGCCTGATGGCTATCGTATCGGGACAAAACAAGTCAAAGTGCCCGAACCAGACGATATTGGCCTGCGTTTTTGTTATCCTTCGCCTTTTTCGGAAAAACGCATGGTGGTGGTGCATTCGGGACATCATTGGGGCCTAAAACCACTGCAAATCTCACCGCATGATGATCTGCCGCCCAATCATAAATACGATCTGATTCCCGATTACATCGTTTACGATTCGACGATGGAAGCGGGCGTTTCCAAGCATATTTTCGACTTCACCGACGAAACCAATCACGCCTTAGTGGCGGGCTTTTTCGACGGCAACTGGCAAATTCCCCAGTAGACCTCTAACAAAGTGCCGGTTAAAAGTGACAAAAGGCGAGTCCGGGCGCCCTTTTGCAAAAAGTTGATGGTTTGTGCGTGCTAACCGGAGCGGTTAGCACCGTTGCAGCAGGTGCAGAGCCTCTGACCGGAGCGGTCAGCACCGTTGTAGCAGGTGCAGAGCCTCTAACCGCTCCGGTTAGCACGCTTGCAGCACGTTCGATGGCCCGAAACGGCGTTTTTTGCCGGTTTTGACCGTTGGGACACGGTAAAATCGTGCCGGAACACAATGCAACTCAAGGCACCAAATTCAAAAATGGACCTTGAACCTTGGATTTGGCACCTTAAACTCAGCTTATGAGCGCCGACATTTTGGTGGTGGATGACAGCCGCACGCAGGCTTTAAAGCTGCAAATCATTTTAGAAGAGCAGGGCTTTGACGTGCGTGTGGCGCGTGGCGGTCAAGAAGCCATTGACATGGCGCAAATGCAGTCGCCTGACCTCATCGTCAGCGACATCGTGATGCCCGGCATGGACGGCTATGTCATGTGTCAGCAAATCAAATTGATTGATGTTTTGCGCGATGTGCCGGTCATTTTACTGACCACGCTGGCCGATCCGCGCGATATTCTGCGCGGTTTGCAGGCGCAGGCCGATGCTTATTTAACCAAGCCTTACGACGAAAAAGTGCTGGTCGCGCGCATCAACGCCTTGCTGCGACAGCCCGTAGATGCGTTTGATCGCGACGGGCGCATCACGGCAGAATTTGTCGCGCGCGACACGCCGGGTTTGGAAGTTTCTCTTGAAGGCGAAAACCATATCGTCACCGCCGGGCGGCGGCAAATGTTGAATTTGTTGCTTTCGACCTACGAAAATGCGGTGCGGCAAAATCAGGCGTTGTCCGAAACGCAGCGCGAGTTGACCGATTTAAATGTGCAACTGCACTTGCAAAATACGCGGGTCGAACGTTCCGAAAACAATTTTCGCGCGCTGCTCAATGACAACACCGATGCCGTTTTCGTGGTGGACGAGGCGGGTTTAGTGCGCTTTGTCAACCCGGCGGGCGAGGAACTGCTCAACAAGTCCCATCGAGAAATTAGCGAGGCACCGTTTCCCTTTGAATTTGTGCTGGGCCGCACGCGCGAAGTTGTCATTGCCCTACGCGTGCCGGGCCATGACGAAGATGGATTGATTGTCGAAATGCGCGCCGTGCCTTCGGAGTGGGAAAACAAACGCGTGGCTTTGATTACGCTGCGCGACATCACGGCGCGCAAATCCTACGAACGACGCATTCAAGAACAGCAAGAAGCCTTGCAAGAAGCCAATGGGCAACTGCGCGAAGTCAATCGCCGCTTGCAAGACTTAGCGACGTTGGACGGGCTGACCGGCATTTTCAATCATCGCGCCGCCAAGGAACGCCTTGCCACCGAGTGGAATCGCGCCCGCCGCTACGATTTGCCGCTTTCGGTTTTGATGTTGGATGTGGACAAGTTCAAACAATATAACGACACCTTCGGCCACCCGGCAGGCGACGAAGTCTTAAAGCGTGTCGCGACTTTGCTGCACGAAAAAGCGCGCGAAACCGACATCGTAGCGCGTTATGGAGGCGAAGAATTCATCGTGATTCTGCCCAACACCGCCGAAGAAGCCTCGGCCACTTTTGCCGAACGTTTGCGCATCGCCATTGAAGAAGATAGCTGGCCTTTGCGCGTCGTCACCGCCAGTTTTGGCGTTGCCACCGTGACTTCCGCTCACGAGGCCCCCGACGATTTAATCGCCGCTGCCGATAAAGCGCTGTATTTTTCCAAAGAACACGGGCGCAACCGCATTACTCACGCCAATCAGCAATCCAGCCAGCAACAAGCATAGGTTTCGTTATAATTTTCTCATGCATTTATTTCGCTTTGCGGCGCCCAACGGCCCGCGTTTGGGCCTGCTCTTGGACGGCGCACACTACGATTTGACTTCTGCTGACGAAACTTCTTTTTCCAGCATCGCGGCGTGGCTAAAATTGGAAAATCCGCTCGCTGCCCTTGACGCGACCAAAGAAAAAGCGCGTGCGTTTCCGCTGGACGAGGTGGCTTATTTAGCGCCGCTCGATAAGCAAGAAGTGTGGGCGTCGGGCGTGACGTATTTTCGCTCGAAGGTGGCGCGCATGGAGGAAAGCGAAGGCGGCGGCGATTTTTACGACAAGGTTTACGACGCCGCGCGCCCCGAACTATTTTTCAAAGCCACCGCACAACGCGTGCGCGGGCCGGGCGAAGCAATTCGCATCCGCAAAGATTCGACGTGGGACGTGCCCGAACCGGAGTTGGCGCTTGTGATTTCCGCGCGCGGCCAAATCGTCGGCTACACCATCGGCAACGATGTCTCTTCGCGCTCCATCGAAGGCGAAAACCCGCTGTATTTGCCGCAAGCCAAAACTTACAACGGCTCATGCGCCATCGGGCCGCTGATTGCCCTCAACGGCGAAAAAGAACGCGCCATTGAGTTAGAAATTATGCGCGATAGCGAAGCCATTTTTAGCGGCCAAACTTCCACCGCGCAAATGCGCCGCACGCCGCAGGAATTAGCCGAATATCTTTTTCGCGAACTGACATTTCCCGATGGCGCTTTGCTCTTAACTGGCACCGGCATCGTGCCCGGCGATGGCTTCACCCTCCGCAGCGGCGATGTCGTGAAAATTACCGTCGAAGGCATCGGCACGCTGGAGAATTTTGTCGAATAAGACCTTGCTTCGCAAACGGTTTCCCCTCATTCTGTTCTTGGTAACGATTCCTTTGCTAATCCTTCTTTTTCCTTTCTTTGTGAAGAATGAGGGCTTTCAGGAAGCGACACGTTACACTAATCCGTTCTACGGCTTTGCGAAAAACCGTGAATCGGCGCGCCGTTCATCGTGCCAGAATAACCTTAAGCAGATTGCTATGGCGATGAGGCAATACGCAATAGACCACCATGATAAATTTCCGCCCTCAATTGTTGGTGGCGTAACAGCAACAGGGTGGGATAGCCAAAATTACAGCGGCCCTGAACCGTGGAAAATCGGAGTGAAGCAGTCGTTGCGCTTTTATCAGGGAAAACCAGTGGGCTGGGCTGATGGGATTTTCCCGTATCTTCGCTCAGACTCGCTTTATATGTGCCCTTCTGAAACCACAGGCAACCTTAATCGCTCAAACGCTGGCTATACGGATTATTGGCTGAATGGCAACCTTGCAAGCGTGCCGCAAAAGTTGGTAGTTTTGCCCATACAAACATTGCTCATCGGTGACGGCAATGACGGCAGCGATAATTCCAACGCGACCTACAGCAAAACCTCGTTTGGCTCATGGCTTGATGACCAAAGCAGTCCGATGTATCGTCATTTGGGTGGCGCAAACTATTTGTTTGTGGATGGGCATATCAAGTGGCTCAAACCGCAAGATGTGAAAAACTTCGGCGGACGAAGTGACCCATTTGCCCTCAAGTAACAAAAAACGGCCTCGCAAGGGGCCTTTTTTATCGTTTTATAGCCGCGTTATTAGCATCTCGTTACACTGCGGGCAATGCGTTTGCCTGCTCTCTCCATCCTCGCCCCATTCGCACTTGGCTTATTGCTCACAGCCGCGCCACTTCAAGCGCGCAGTTCGCGCAAAGTGGCGCCGAAACCAGCGCCTATAATCGCGCCGGCGCCTGATACGGTTTTAGCGCCCGCGTGGGTTCTCATTGACCCCGCGACAGGCCGCGTTTTGGAATCGAAAAACCCGCATCAGCGGATGTTTCCGGCTTCGACAACCAAAACCATGACGGCGCTTTTGGCTGTCGAAAGCGGCAAGTTGGACGATGTTTTTACAATCGGCCCCAATCCGCCCAAAACCGGCGAGCAAAGCATTCTTTTGCAACAAGGCGAGCGGTTTTTGCTGCGCGATTTGGTCAACGCCGCGCTGATTAAATCGGCCAACGATGCGTGCGTGGCGATTGCCGAAGCCGTCGCGGGCGATGTGCCGACGTTCGTCAAAATGATGAACGCCAAAGCCAAAGAACTCGGCGCTAAAAATACGCATTTTTGCAACCCGCATGGCTTGCACGAGGCCAATCATTACACAACCGCTTATGATTTGGCACTTATCGCGCAAGCGGCAATGCGTTATCCCGAATTCAACACCATCACGCGCACCAAGCAAGGCGCGATTCACGGCAACTGGAAAATCGGGCCGGTGCGCCCGCTTGTGAATCGCAATCGCCTGCTCTTTCGCTGGAATCAATGCGACGGCGTGAAAACTGGCTATACTCGGCAAGCCGGACGTTGCTTGGTTGCTTCAGCCACGAAAACTGAGGCCAACAACAAAGAATCGTGGCGCTTGCTGAGTGTCGTGTTAAAATCACCCGATTCGTGGCACGACGCGCAGGCGCTTTTGCAATATCACGGCTTCGCGCATTTCAAGCCGTTTACAGCGGCGCGTTCGGGCGATGAAATCGGCGAAACCAGCGTGCAAAATGGCGGTCAAGTGAAAGCGATTTTGCCGCAAAATGCCATTTTGACGCTGCGCGAGGGCGAAAAAAACAGCCTGACACGCGAAGTTCAATGGAATCAATTATCGGCGCCGCTTCAAGCCGGACAAGTTGTGGGGCATCTGAATTATTTCGCCAACGGGCAAAAAGTGGCCGCGCTGCCTCTGGTGGCGCAAAATGATGTGCCCGTTTCGCGTTTGGCAGGCATAATTCCATCGAACCTGAGCGCGGCTTCGCCTTTTAAAGGCTTGCTTCACCTTTCCATGCTGCATTGGCCTTCTGCGCCGGGCCTGTTAGCTTCCGGCTTGCTGCTTTTGGGTGTAACCTTGCTTTGGGGCGGCTTGAAAAGTGGACGAAATCAATCGAATGAAAAACGACAACAACCAGCGCGGCGCCCGGCCCCAAATCAAACGCCCAACCGGCAAAACCCCAACAATACAAACCGACGAAACCCTGAATCAGCGGACAGTTCGCGGCCAGAGCCGTCCGCCGACAGCAAGCAGCCGCCCCGCGCAACGCAACAGCGAAACGCAGCGCACAGCCACGCGGCCCGGCAAGCCCAACAATTCCGCCACAGCGCGCCCGGCAGTCTCCACCAACAACGCCACAAGGCCCGCAAGACAAAGCGTGAAGCCCAGCCTTGTCTCGGCGAGCAGTTCATCGCGCGCTTCCTCGACGACGAAAACGAAGACGGCAACCTCGCGCCCGAATTCAACAACGCGAGCGAATTCGCTAAATCGTCCCGCTCCCGCTGGTAAAACGCCTTCTCAAACCAACGCCGAAAATGCGAAATCGCCCGCCGAGCGCTTGCAAAAAATCATCGCGCGGGCGGGCGTTGTTTCGCGCCGCAAAGCCGAAGAATTGATTTTAGAAGGCCGCGTTTCGGTCAACGGACATATCGTGCGCGAACTCGGCGCCAAAGCCGATCCGCAGAGCGACAGCATTGTTGTGGATGGCAATCCGCTGCGTGAAGCGGGCGAAACCGTTGTCTTGCTGTTGCACAAGCCCAAAGGCTATATGTCCACGCGCAACGACCCCGAAGGTCGCCCCACAGTGATGGATTTGCTGCCGAAAAAATACGAGCATTTGCATCCCATCGGGCGCCTCGATTACGAAACGGCGGGCGTGCTGCTTTTCACCAACGATGGCGAATTGACCAACCTGCTGACGCATCCTTCGCACGGCGTCACCAAAACCTATTGGGCGCGCATCAAAGGCAAAATCAAGCGCGAAACGCTGCAAAAATTAGCGCGCGGCGTCATGCTGGAAGACGGCCCGACAGCGCCCTGCCACACGCGCATCAAAGCCGAAACACTTACCAATACTTTAGTGGAAGTAGTGCTGCACGAAGGCCGCAACCGGCAAGTGCGACGGATGCTCGAAGCCGTCGGCCATCCGGTGCGCGCTCTGCGTCGCGCCGGTTTTGCCAACCTCAGTTTGGAAGGCTTGCCACCCGGCGCCGTGCGCGAACTATTATCCGGCGAAGTGCGCCAATTGCGCAAATTAGCTGGTGCGAAACCGAAAAGTAGACCTGCCACATCTTCTCGCCCGAAAACAGCGGCCACAAAGCATCAACTGACAGAAAAAATCGAAGATGTTTGGGATGAGTAAAAGTTGCTTCTCTGCGGAGTTGTGAAACCTCCGGCAAGGCGATTTAGTAGAAAAAAAGACCAAAAAACGGGCAAAAGTAACCACTTTTGCCCGATTTTTGTCGTTTTGAGGCTTCAAACGT
>JANMKN010000292.1:0-20766 GCA_031372065.1 Abditibacteriaceae bacterium
CCTTCCATGAAAGTGTTGAGCCGTGCGGCGTCGTCCTTGCACCTGCGTTCGCTATGCTTTCTTCGGTTCAAGACCGCTATTTGCCGCCCGATCACGAGGCTTTCGTCGCCGCGCAACCGCCGACGGGCCGCGTCATCATCATCGCGCCGACGCGCGCGGCGTGCGAAACCATCGAAATCGCGCTGACTTTGCATCTCGAAACGTATCTCGAAACCACGCACGGCCAGAATTTGCGTGAATTGGCGCGCGGGGGACGCGGTTTTGGCATCGTGGCCGGCACGGGAACAGGAAAAACGCTGGCCGTGCGCCCGATTGCCGAAGAGATTTTACAAGCGCCTTTAAAAATCGGCGTTGTGAATCGCGAACGCGAAGCCACACCCGAACTGCCAAATCTCAACGCCATTGTTGTCACAACCGGCATCGCCCGACGTTGGTTTCAAGACGGCGATATTTTGCCGCATGACACTTTGGTGGTTGATGAAATCCATCAAACGTCCGCCGAATTGGAATTGTGTTTGGCTTTGGGCAAACGCGTCGGCTGCCGCTTTATTTGGCTTTCGGCGACAGTTGACCCAGCTTTTTATCGCGCTTATTTGAATTCGGCAGATGTTTTGGAAGTGTATTCTTTCGACCCGAAAAAAGCCGCGAAAGTCGAAGTTGTCAACAAAGAAGCGCGCGAATTTTTGAATGAGCGCTTCGTTCAGGAAGCCATCAAACAAAAGCGCGGCATCGGCCTTTTCATGCCAACGCGCGCCGGAGTGGAACAAGCTGCCTCCGCTGTTCGCGCGCGTTTTCCGCGTTTGAATGCGGCGTTTTATCACGGGGGCGAGCCGGTGCGCGCCATTCGGCCTTTTTTGGAAGAAGACGGCGCGCCGAAGCCGTATTTATTGGCGATGACCGCTGCGGGCCAAAGCGCCCTCAACGTGCGCGGCTTGGACACGGTTATCATTGACGATTCGCGCTTTACCAATGTTATTCAGCGCGGGCGCAATGTGCTGACGCGCTTGCATTTGGGCAGCAACGAAATTTTGCAAATGGCTGGGCGCGTGCATGGCCGCGTCGAGGGCGGGCGCGTGTTTATTTTGTCGGATCGCGCCATCAATTTCGCCTCGCTCAAACCCACTGCGCCCGAATTTCAATTGGCGGGCGATTCGGAGCGCGTGGCTCTAACTTGCGCCGATTTGGGCGTGCGCGCCGACGAACTGGACTTGCCTGTTCCGCTGGACAAATTCGCTTATCGCCGCGCCTTTTCGGAATTGCAACAACGCGGCATCATCAACGAAAGCGGGCGCTTGACAAGCTACGGCAAAGCCATCGAAACCTTGCCGGTTGACCGCGCGTGGGCCGAACTTATCGTCAACGGCGACAAAGATTTGCTGCCTTATTTGGCCGTGATGAGTTCGATTGAAAGTTTGCATCGCATGACGCGCGACGAACACGATTTGCGCGGCTTGGTGGCGCCCGGCAGCGATCATTTGACGACGTATAATCTTTACGCCGAAGCCTTTGCCGCTGCGGGTTATATCGGCGAAGTTCACGGTTTGCCGCGCCATTTGTTCGACACCGAAGCAATTAACAAATGGGCCGAGGAGCGCGGCGTTTTGGTGAAAACCATCGAAGACGCGGCTTTGGCGATGGCCTGTGTTTTTCGCAGCGTCGGCTTGCCGTTGCCCGAAAAAATGCCGCCCGCCACCACGAAAATCGGGCAGCGCTTTACCGATTTGCTGGCGCAGTTCATGCCGTTCGATTTGGTGATTGACGGCGTAACTTCTGACGGCCAAGACGCGCGTGTTTCGCGCTCAAGCGTCTGCGCCGAATGGGGTGCGATTGCCGGTTCGCTCAGTTTTTTCGCGGATCGTCAGGGCGTGCCGCGCGCTTTCATCGAAGGCACCAGCATTCCCTTGAACACTCTGCGCCGCTACGCCAAACGCGGCGTGGCCGAGTTCATCTATGACGGACGCTATCCCAACGCGCCCCTGCTTCTCAAGCGCAGCACGCAGTATTTCGGCTTTGTTTTGGAGCGCCAAAACGACCCGATAAAACAGTTCCCACCCGAATTACTTCCGCAAGCGCAGCGCGCTTTGGCCGAAGCTCTGGCGCGCTTTGAAGCGCAGCACAAAGACATTTTCAAAAACCGCGAAGTCGTGGACGAAGTGCGCGAATTGTATAACCGCTCCGGCGCGCAAACCGCCAAACTTGGTTTCGCGGAATTGTCCGATGTTTACGCCCAAAAATTAGCCGCGCAAAATGTAACTTCACTTTTGGAATTTCGCAACGCCGATTTGAATTTGCACGCCGACGATTTCGTGCCGCCCGATGTGCGCGAAAAATTATGGGCGCTGCCGGCGAAATTTTTGGTTCAAAATCACGAAGTCGAAATTGATTACGATTTGGAAGACGAAGACAGCGCGCCGCTCGCCGTGGCGCGCTTGCGCTTGCCCGAAAAAATCGCGCGTTCCATAAAGGAAAGCGAGTTGCCGATTTTAGATCGCCCTTTGCGTTTCATCGTCAGTCGCGGCTCACGCGGCGCCTTGCGCGCCGACACTTTGGAAATGCTGCAAACTTTGCTCGAAGGCCCGTGGACGCCAACGGAAAAACACGAACACCGCACGGCCCCCACAGAAAAGAAAGTAGTGCAATCCAGTCGCAAACCCAAAACAGAACATCGCAAAGGCGCTTCCAGCGGTCCGCGCAAATTCCGTCCACGCGGCCCCAAAGGGCCGAAAAAGCCGCGCTAAATTCGTCATTTGCGCCGAGCGTTTTTTGATTAAGCCGTTTGGTGTAAATCTTTCGGGCAAACGAAACTGACCGAAGCTCGGTTGTGTGATGCTCAAAGGTATTCCACCTTGAATAAGGTGCCTTTATCATGTCCAGTTCAGTAAAAATGTATCTTGCGCTGTGCATGGGGGCTCCCTTTGGGGCATTGGGTTTGTCTCTTTTACCTTATGTCATGGCTGGTGTTCTTGTGCCAGCTACATTAGGTGATGGGCAATTTGGGATGATATTTTTTGAAACTTTGCCAGCCGGTGCTGTTGGTGGGTCGTTTTTATTGCTGTTTGTTTTAAATAAAAAGGAGCCACGCGTAACGGATGACCACTTTAAGGCCGTAGTGCTCTGGACTCTTTTGGGCTGTTTTCCTCTGGCGATTGTTCTATTTTTCCCTTTGATGTTTGTAATAGTCGAGGTTGAAAAAATCTCCAAAATTCTGGCTCAACATGCGCAACCAGCCTTATTCATTGAATTGTTTCTCATAATCCTGCTGGTGTTGATTTTAGGTATTCGCTTTATTCAAAAATTAGAACATAAATTATCCTCATAGTGACCTAACTAAAGGCCTCTTGTAACAGGTTGAAGCCTCCAATTACTATAAAAGTTCCACACCGATTTATCCTCTGAAAAACGCAAAAGCGCCCCGCGAAAACTTTCGCGGGGCGCTTTTGGTGGTGGTTTTAACCGCCGGAAAGTTCGCTGCCTTGCGTTAGGGCCGTTTTGCGTGCGGCGTGGTGGTGGTTTGTCCGTTCGCCACAGCGTTTAGACGTCTGGGACAGCGTTTAGACGTTTGGGACATCGTTTTTCCTCTCCCTCAAACAATCAAAAGGCGCAGAGATCATAAAAATCTCTGCGCCTTTTGGTTGGTGATGAAATTTTACTTCGTCAGAAATTCAATTTCGCCGACGTTGCCCCAGCCTTCATCGGGCGCGAGGTAACGCAGGTAGCGAAACTTTTTATCGGAATCAATCTTTTTGATTTCCATCCATTCAAATGGCTCGGCGTCAATGGTAGCCAAGGTCACGGCGTCTTTGAATTCGGGATTATCGGCGCCTTGAAACTTGCCGCCGACCATGCGTCCGGGAAAGTCGTCGCGCGGATAATAGCGAATTTTCGTGACTTGCGAGGCTTTGCCTTCGCCCAAATCCAGACCTGCCCACACGCCGTTGCCGTTGGTGTCTTCCGGCGCATCGAAAAACGTGCTGTGATCGCCGTCGAATGCTTTGGAGCGGTCATTGCCGCCGTCCTGATACGAACCCGCCGTGCCGATAACGGTGCCTTTGAGAACCGTAAATTCAGCCGCGAGAGTTTGATGCGCGCCCAGCGCCAGGCCCAGCATTGCCCCCAAAGTGCAAGCTAACAGACTGCGCCGCGAAACCTTCTTTGTCAACATGGAACGTCCTTTCAAACAAAAGTAATCCGTAGATTACCAGATTTTGACACTCATTTCTTCTCGCAAGATTCACGGTAAAATTTCCCTGTGCCTGAAAACTCAACACAAAAGAACAAGCAAATTTTAATCAGCGAAATTTTCGGCCCGGTTTTACAAGGCGAAGGCGCGCTTATTGGCCGCCCGACGCTTTTTGTGCGCACTGGCGGCTGCGATTTTGTTTGCGATTGGTGCGATACGCTTTACGCGGTTTTGCCCGAATATCGCGCGCAATGGACGCCGATGAGCGAAGACGCCATTTTCGCGCGCCTCAATGAATTATCGCGCGGCGTGCCGATGCTGGTCACGCTTTCCGGCGGCAATCCGGCGTTGCAACCGTTGGGAAAATTAATCGCCGAAGGTCACGAACGCGGCTACACCTTCGCGCTCGAAACGCAGGGCAGCATAGCGCGCGATTGGTTCGCGCAGCTTGATTATTTAGTTTTGTCGCCCAAGCCGCCAAGTTCGCAAATGCCGATGGATGATAAAAAATTAAGTCGCTGCATCGCCGCTGCCCGCCAAGAGCGTGAAGAAGGGCACATCTCACTAAAAGTTGTGGTCTTCGACGACGATGATTATCAATTCGCCCGCAACGTGCAACAGCAGCACGCCGATATTCCGTTTTATCTGCAAGTCGGCAATCCGTTTAGTCAGGACAGCGAGCCATTTTCGCCAGAGCAACTGACTGACAAATTACGCTACTGGGGCGAGCGCGTATTGGCTGATGGCTGGCACAATGTCACCGTATTGCCGCAAATGCACGTTTTGATTTATGGCAACCGGCGCGGCGTTTAGTTAGCTTTATGACTGAAGGCCTTGAGTTGGGCTTGCAATTTGCCGTTTACTCTGCGGCACCGTCGGACTCCACTTTTCAAAAAAAAAGGTAGCCAAAAACATTCGGAGCCGTGGCATTGCTTTTGCAAAGGCTTCGGAACCACTGGAAAGTCGGAAACAAACTCGTGGAGAAAATTCCAGGGAGGAATAAAAACATGATTCAAAAGACGGGAAAAGGACGTTTGATTCTTGGAGTGGCTCTTGGAGCCGCTGCGCTGAACGCACCGACATTGACGGGAACCGCTGTAGCAGACCATCAGATGATGGGGGACATGGCTATGTCCGCGCCGATGATGGTGAGCGGCAAGGTCAACAATTACTGGACGGACGAGTCCGGTTATGTAACTGCTGTGGACGTGCAAACAGCCAATGGCCCCGCCGTAGTTCGTCTTGCGCCGGGTATGGCTATGCGCACCATGCAATTGTATCCAGTTGGCTCGATGGCCGATCTGTGGGTCAAGGGCAGCATGGAAGGCGGTATGCAGAAGTGGGATATGGTTGGTATGGGCAACAAGCAGCCGACCAGTTGGCAGAGCGCGATGGCCGGTCGCAGTTGGAGCAGCCTCACAGCGATGCCTTACACCGATGGCGACCCTACCTACATGAGTGTGGCGGGCAAGCTGAAGAAAGTGATCGTGGACGATAAGGGCCAAATCATGGGTTTGATCATCGAAACCGCATGGCTGGGCAAAGGCGCGGTGCATCGCACCATGTCAGGCCGCAATGTGCCAACCGAAGTCACTTGGAAGTCAACGGATGGTGGCGCTCCGATGTGGACTTTGGTGCGTGTTCCGATGGAAGGCATGAGCGCTCCGAACCATGACGAGGGAATGCGCCGTAAGACACCCTTGCTGCTCAATGACGACATTGAGGCCACAGGCTATGTAGAATCTGCCTTATATGGCGCCGCTTCGTCTTATAGCCACCGTTTTGCAGCCACAGGCGTTTCGGTCAATGGCCGTGGCGTCGGTGAAATGGGTTATGGTGTGTATAAGCCAAACACCAAAACACTCTTGAACTTCGATCTCAAACTCCCGCTCATCAATAACGGATCATCCAGCGATTTGCCAATCGTGCCGATGGGCTACGAAGTTTACAACCCGCAAGCCGGTGCCAACATGAGCATGGGCAACGCCATGATGAGCAAGTAATTCTTGTTCCTCAAGAAGCCGTAAAAAAGAAAGCCAACCGAATCGGTTGGCTTTCTTTTTGTCTTTATAGCGCGGCGAGGCCGGAACGCATGGTAAAATTTGCTCCGATGATGTCCGACGAACCACACCAACACCACGCGGAAAATTCGCTAAACCTGCAAAATGGCACGCAAAGCGGCACTCAGAATGGCGCGCCGCCACGTCTCGCACCGCCGTTTGCGATGGTAGCTTTGGATTGCGGGCAGTCATCCTTCGACCGCGAACTGACTTATACCGTGCCCGAAAATTGGCGCCCGTTTATGCGCACCGGCTTCGCGGTTTTAGTGCCTGTCGGACGACAAATGGTGACTGGATTCATCACCGGATTCAGCCAGACAGCCGATTTCGACGGCCAAATTCGTCCGTTAGCGCGATTATTATCCAAAGCGCCGCTTTTTGACCGCAATTCGCTTAAATTAGCGCGTTGGATGAGCGCTTACTACCATTGCCCGCTCAATTTTTGCCTTGATTGTTTCATCCCGCACGGTTGGCAAGTTGCGCTGGAACGGCGCTTTGTTTTGGCTTCGCAAGATCACCACGAAAACCTGCGTTTGCTGCGCGATTTATCGCGCAGTCCGCGTCAGGCGCAAATTTTTCAATTGCTTATCGAAACCGCGCGGCCTATGACGCAAAAGGAAATCGAAAAAGCACTTGGCGGCGCCAAACTCAGCGACGGCTTGAAAAAATTAGTCGAAGACGGCGCCGTGCAAATGAACGAAGAAGTTCTCGATTCGGGCCAAAAACCGCGCCGCGTTTTGGCGGTGCGCGCCCTACCCGACCTGGCCCCCGACGAAGAAACGTGGCTCGCTCTCGAAAAAGCCGCGCCCAAACAAGCCGAGGCGCTGCATCGCTTGTTGACATTCACAACGCCCATCGCCGCCGCGCAACTCGCGCGCGAGGAAAACATGGATTCGGCGCTTTTGCGCGCGCTCGAAAAGAAAGGCTACGTCGAATTTTCGCATCTCGAAATTCGCCGCGACCCAACAGCCGATATGCCCATCGCCGATGTCGGCAAAGTAGTTCTCACCGACGAACAAAAAAACGCCGTAGCCGAAATCGAAGCCGCGCTGCATTCCAGTGGGCAGTGGGCAGTGAGCAGTGGGCAGAAAACACAGCCCTCAGCAGAGCCACCGACCACCGACCACCGACCACCGACCACTGTTCTTCTGCACGGCGTCACCGCCAGCGGCAAAACCGAGGTTTACCTGACGGCCATTGAAAAATGCCTGCAAATGGGCCGTCGCGCTTTGGTCTTGGTGCCGGAAATCGCGCTTACAGCGCAAACGGTGGAGATTTTCCAGCGGCGTTTTCAAGAACGCGTGGCGATTTTGCATTCGGCGCTGGGCGCGGGTGAGCGCTTCGACGAATGGCGCCGCGCCCGCAGCGGTAAGGCTGACATTGTTGTCGGCGCGCGTTCGGCGATTTTCGCGCCGTGCCGCAATGTCGGCCTGATTATCATTGACGAAGAACACGATCATTCTTATAAACAAGATTCCACGCCGCGTTATCACGCCCGCGATTTGGCTTTAAAGCGCGCTTCCTATGAAAACGCCGTTGTGGTTTTGGGTTCGGCCACGCCCAGCCTCGAAAGTTACTATCGCGCCACGCGCGGCGAATTTACGCACGTCAAAATGACAACGCGCGTCGGCATTCGCGTCATGCCCGAAGTCGAAACCGTTGACATGACCGGCGAAGCGCAAATGGGACTTTTGCCGCCGCTGTCACGCCGCTTAAAAGAAGAACTTTGCGCCACTGTCGCGCGCGGTGAACAAGCGATTTTGTTCCTTAACCGGCGCGGTTTTGCGACTTATGTGCAGTGCCTCGAATGCGGCCACGCCGAGCGCTGCGAAAACTGCGATGTGACGCTGACTTATCACAAAGGCGACGGCATTTTGCGCTGTCATCACTGCGATTTTCAGCGCGAAGTGCGCCAGGAATGCCCGCAATGCAAGGGCTGGATGATTGGTTTCACCGGCACCGGAACCGAGAAAATCGAGGCCGAAGTCGCCGAATTATTGCATAAAAACCAGCTCAACACCAAAATTTTGCGCCTTGACCGCGATACGACGATGCAAAAAGGCGCGCACGCGCGGATTTTGTCGGAATTTCGTCATGGCCGCGCGCAAATTCTCATCGGCACGCAAATGGTGACGAAGGGTTTGGATTTCCCGAACGTGACTTTGGTGGGCGTGATTTCCGCCGATGCCGCGTTGAATGTGCCCGATTTTCGCGCGTCGGAGCGCACTTTTCAGCTTTTGGCCCAAGTTTCGGGCCGCGCCGGACGCGGAAACCGTCCGGGCCGCGTTTTGGTGCAAACTTTGACCACCGACCACTACGCCATCGAAGCCGCTTGCCAACACGATTACGATTTGTTCATCAATCAGGAAATCGAATCGCGCCAATCGCCGTGCTATCCGCCGTTCACGCATATCGTGAACGTGATTTCCAGCGACGAAGATTTAAACATCGCGCGCGGACGCTTGGAAAAATTAGCGATTCGTTTTCACGACGCGATTGCCAAAAACGGCGGCGGAACCGAACTTCTCGGCCCGGTAGATTGCCCTTTGGCGCGGGTTAAAAACAAATTTCGCTTTCATTTGATGCTGCGAGATCGCAATCGCCCGCGCCTGCATCGCGTGCTGGCGGTTTACGACGAACTGCCCCAAGAAGCACGCAGCGGTCTGATTGTTGATGTAGACGCCATGACGACTTTGTGAATTTTATGAATGAACTTTTGACTGTATCCTGGGAAAACGGCGCGGTGCGCTTGCTCGATCAAAACGCGCTGCCGGGCGAAATGCGCTACTTGAATTTTGAGCGTTGGCAAGATGTGGTGGACGCCATTCGTATCATGACGGTGCGCGGCGCGCCCGCCATCGGCGCCACCGCCGCGCTGGGTTTGGCCCTTGCCGCGCAGCAAATCGAAGGCAATTCGCGCGAAGATTTTTTGCTGCAACTCGACAAGGCCGCGTGGTCTTTCAAAGGCGCGCGTCCAACCGCCGTTAATTTGTTTTGGGCCATTGACCGCCTGATGAAACGCGCGCGCAACTGCGAAGGCGGCATCAAAGAAATCCGCGCCATTATTTTGGGCGATGCCACGCGAATGCTGGGCGAGGATGTAGATATTAACCGTCAAATGGGCGCGCACGGCGCGGCGCTTTTGCCCGATAATGCGCGCGTTATCACGCATTGCAATGCGGGCGCGCTTGCCACCGTCGGGCACGGCACGGCGCTTGGCGTGATTCGCAGCGCGGTGGAAATCGGCAAGAAAATTCATGTTTTCGCCGACGAAACGCGGCCCCGCTTGCAAGGCATGAAGCTGACCGCGTGGGAATTGCAGCGCGACGGCATTCCCGTCACCATAATCGCCGATAACATGGCAGCCGTGCTACTGCGCGACAGGAAAGCCGATTGCGTGATTGTCGGCGCTGACCGCATCGCGTCCAACGGCGACACCGCCAACAAAATCGGCACTTACGGCCTCGCGGTGCAAGCGCATTATCATGGCGTGCCGTTTTACGTTGCCGCGCCGCTTTCGACCATTGATTTCGATTTGCAAAACGGCACGCAAATTCCCATCGAAGAACGCGACCCGACGGAAATGACGCACGCTGGCGAAACCAATTTGGCGCCCTTTGATGTGCCGGTCTGGAATCCGGCCTTCGATGTGACACCGGCGAATTTAATCACCGCCATCATCACCGAAAAAGGCATCGCCCGCGCGCCGTTTCTCGAAAGTTTGGCGGCGTTGCGGGCGTAGTTTTGAAGTGTTTCTATGGCTTGAGCAGAAGCGCACAGTGGAATTCATCATAAAAAAAAGGCCCGCTGCAAATTTGCAACGGGCCTTTTTTCTGCTTTCAGCCTCACACGGCCAGTTCAAGCACTTCGCTAACCGGGCCTTCGCCGTGTTCGTTGACGGCGCGAATCATGAAACGCACTGTCCCGCCCGCTGGCAGATTCAGCACGGTGGCGTCGCTGTCATGCACAGTTTGGTTGAGATTGAAATGCGCGTCGGTGCCGACGATTTGCACATAAACGTGGTAACTGGTGGCCAAATCGCTATCGCGCCAATCGAGCATGACGCTTTGCGGCAACACGCCCGCGTGCGCCACGAAAGCTTTGATGCTGCCCGGCGCGCCGACCACAGCCGGAGGCACAAAACCGAAATCATACCAACGCGCGTCGTCGCCCGGCATCAGACTGGAAAGTTCTTTAATGAGATTGCGCAAGCGCCCCACAAGCGTGCGAATCGCCGCGTCGCGCGCTCTTTTGGCGTTGAGATTGGCGGTTTGCGCCGTGATTTCGCCGCCAATAGCGCCGATTAATTGCGTGTGCAGCGCGGTGATGCGCGTCGCTGTGAAGTTGAGTGGCGCATTTTCGTGTGCGCTATGACTTGTCAGATAAGCGGCCAGCGTTTCGAGTAGCAGCGCCAAATCATCCGGGTCGTGCGGCAGTGCCAGCGTGCGATGCGTCCAACCGGCGGCGTTCCAAGGCTGCGAATAATCGCGTCCCAGATGCGGCTTGAGCAAATCGCGCCCGGTGAGTATTTCGGGCGTCATTTGCCGCACCACAGACTGCCGTGTTTTGCTGGCGCTTGCTTTTACCGTTCGCGTGCTGACAAAATTCCTCTGCGCCGTGACCAACGCCGCACGATCTATCAGCACATTAGATTCGGTGTTATGCGCCACACCCAGCGTCGTTTCATGCAGATGCAACCCCGCCGCTGCCATCTCCGCCTGCCGCAAAAGCGGCCCGACTTTGTTAAAAATAGGATTTTCCGCCATTTTATGCCTCCCAGAAGAAATATAACCAGCAAAAAACAGTCAACGACCCTTTTTTCCTTCCTCCAGAATGCCCGTAGGAAGTTTCGCGCACTTTTTCCTTCCCTCAAAATGCCCGTAGGAAGTTTCGCGCACTTTTTCCTTCCCTCAAAGTGCCCGATAGGAAGCTGCGGGCGTTTTTTGCTTCCCTCAAAATGCCCGCAGGAAGCTACGGGCATTTTTTCCTTCCCTCAAAGTGCCCGAAACTTCCTACGGGCACTTTTTCCTTCCCCCAAAATGCCCGCAGGCTTCCGAAGAACACTTTTCACACTGCAAAAATGGATTACTCTTATTTTATCACGCTTTGCGGCAGCGTTGGCAAGGCCCCAACATCGTCAGTTCGTGATTTCTTGTCTCAGGCAGCCATTACGCGAAGTAACACGTCTCAAATACGTTTCAGCCACAGATGTCGAATTGTAATATCCGGGATTTTATCTCCCGTTTCTTTGTAGATAAGAGGATTGCCTTTATCATCTTTTCTATCGTGTTGGGTAACATGGACAGCCTCGCTTAAAGCGGTAGCTTTTGAACGACTGCACGGCGAAGGGCCTGCTTTGGTAGTAATATTCGACGGCTTCTTATTTAACGCCTGTTTTAATGATTCTGTGCCGCGTTTCTTTTTAGGGTCTATCTCATAGTCGGAGCGAGCGTAACCAACCATCATCGCCTCAGTCATCGCCCACGCATAGCGCCCATCTACGAAGCGAATTAAGCCCTCGCTGCAATAGCAGGAGCCAACCGTGTGGGTTGAATCAACTGGCTTGCATTCGATGAAAAGGCCGTCATCAGAATGTAATTCAACTTCGGGACGCCCAATTATATCAACAAAAAGGTCGGGCATTTTGTCAATGTCTTTGCCAAGATAGTTGGCAAATTTCGGTTCACGATACACGCGAAAAATATCAAGATTAAATCCATCCACGATTCGCTTGTTCAGAACTTTGTTGCAAAGTATGAGGCGTAGATGGTGAGTGATTGTGTCTTCATCTGCCTTCGCCCAATCAAACCCGGCGGGCGGCTGTGTTCGGAGTAAATCCCAAGCCACAACCATAGCTTCTTCCACAATTAAAAATTGCGCCTTTGAAATTTTTGTATGCGGCGGAAGGGGCAACTGGGGTTGCTCATACATCAGCATATTTTAGTCCTCAAAAATATCCATGTAATTTCGCACAATTTCTGCCGCGCACAAGCGCGCACGCGTTGGCGTCCAGTAGCGATATTGATTTAACATGGCGACGGCTAAACCGCCTTCAATTGGGTAGAAGATGCGCGTCGCGCCATTTTTACTGGCTTCTTTTACGATCTTGCGCCACAAATCTTCATCGGGAGACGGCATTTTGTCACTCTCGCCGATCAGCAAAACACCATAGGGCGTTTTATCCGAAGGTGACCCAGAAAAAGCAACCAATCGTTGATTAGTTTGCGGCTGCCAGAAAGTGAGATTCGACTCGCGCCCCACGACATTGAAAAACGGTTTTAGAAGTTTCATCAACCGTTGACGAAAAGCTTCAAATTCTTCAGGGTTTGGCGCGTTACAGGCGCGTTGGCGCGCTGATTCGTAAGGCATCCCGACAGCGAGCGTATCGCGGATGACTTCCATGTCGAGTTCGTCCAAGCCATAGAGTCCCGCAAAGAAAGAGTCAATATCATCGAAGACGTTCATGTCTTCTTTAATCAATCGCTCACTTAGACGCGCAATAGTCTTTTCCTGTGCGGACGTGAGTGAGTCGAGAGGGATGATGGGGCAGTCATTTATATCGCACTTGTAAAATCGTCGGCGCTCTGCCCCAAACACAGGGCTATTCAACAAAGCATAGTGCATCCAAATGTCGCTATGCATAAACAAATGGATATACTGCGCCAGTAACTTCTCTTGAGGATGTCCCTTGGTTGAATAGCCATAGAAACTCTTGTCATACACTACATCATCAAAGCTCAACAGGGCACGACCATTTTCTTTTTCAACGCCAGGTGATTCCTTTATCAAAACTAATGGTGCTTGATAAACATCACGAGTGCGTGGCCACGCTAACCGCGCACGATTGAATTTCTTTTCGACCTCGTCTGCTTTCACATAAAATCGTGGTAGTTTTTCATTGTCTAATTCCGGCAGCCCGCGCAAGAACCCTGCATCTCTGCTTTCCTGTCTATCTATAGCAATATAACCTTGACGACTCTTCAGTTGTAAATCATCTTCCCAATACTCTCCCAGTGGCCGCCCCTCAGCCTCTTTCATCTTTCGCACAATCTCAATATCCAGCGCCGTTCCAACCGTCAATGCCTTCCATAACCACGGCTCATCGAAAGTTGCTTCAACCTCCACCGGAGTTGCTGACTTAGAGTCAATCCACATTTCCCCACGCCGATTGAGTGCTTTGTCGTAATAAGGCGTAACAAAATGTAAACGATGACCACTTTTCGGCTGGCGATTGGAGGCAAACAAAAGCATGATTGGCGGCTTTATCTCCGGCCAAACTTGAGTTTCACGGGCATTTGTGCAGTTAATGATGCCGTTGACTTCGAGCGATTGAAAAAGGGTTTTACGCGCTACGGAAGGAACGTCTTCCTTCTTAAACAAAATGCGCGCAGGTAATGCCATTGCGATGCGTCCACCGGGCACGCACCATTCGGTAGATTTCCAAAGAAACGGCAAATCCGGCGCGCTATCGGGATTGTGATAGGCCACTGCCAAATCCTCGTCGCCCTTGCGTCGGATGATGTCCTTGCTGACTTCATTTAACTGAGCCGCGAGTGATTTATGCTTTTCGTCAAAGCTCGTCCACGGTGGATTGCTTACGACAATGTCGAATTGGCCGTCAAACTTACCTGTGTATTTTGGATTCAGGCTACCTAAAACCGGCCCGCCCTGAGCGTCATCGTCTTCTCGGCATTTGATGAGAACAGTATCCCGCAGATTTTCAAAAATCAACTTCTTCGGCGGATTCGGGTCGGGGTCAAGCTCAATGGCTGTGAGATAGAGGCTAAGAGCGGCAAATTGCAAAGCCGATTCGCTAATATCGAAGCCCTTGATCTGCTCCATCAAGATTTTACGAATGGCAGCCGTATCGGGCCGTTCATCAGTTGCTTTCCAAAGTTCACGATAGAGACGATGAAAAGCAATCACCAAAAAGACACCGGCGCCGCAAGCCGGGTCAAGAACACGGCATTTGTGGGCGTCTGGCAAGCCATCGAAAACCTCGCCAACTAATGTCTCGGCGATATTGCGCGGCGTATAATGCACGCTCGTGGAAGCGGCGTCTGGGCCCCACTTCCAAGAAAACTCTTCATAAACCTGACTGAGCAATCCAACGGGGACATGGGCAAAATCAAAATCATTCCATAAAGGAAGTTGATAATTGCCCTCGCCCGTCGCCTCATAAGCCCGTGTAATTGCGTTGAGGTGCGAAAAAATCTTTTCATTAGATTTCTGCCCAACGCTTTGAAAGAAATTCAAGCCTCTGCCTGTTAACGGCAAGAAATCTCCGTTGAAAGTGTCATCAAGCCATTGGCAGGTCTGAGCAGCATTTTCAGGATTTGAGAAGCAGTCATCTAATTTTTGTGTTTGCAACGCGATGCGATGAGCATCATTTTCGTTAACGATTTTTCTATCACGTAAGAAACGCAGGAACAACGCCCGCCCTACCAAGGAAAGAACATCACGTCTATCTAAATCGCACTCAACAAGTTCTTTAGCTGCCTGATTCAGCAACTTGAACATCTGGTCAAAAACCAACGTGCCGCTTGCCGCTTCTTTTTTTCCGTCGTAATGTCCCCGCGCCAAGCGAGGGAAAAAAGACAAGGCTTTTTCGCTGCCTGCTGTGTATTCTTTCCAAGGCAAACCTTTTTCCTTCAACGCAACAGAAACAATGGATAACTGACCGGGACTAAGCCGCGCCACATAAGCACGCTGCCCACGGCAGGCCACGGCGTGTCGCAAGCTCTGGATTTGTTTTTCTGATTCTTGTGGAGATTGCGAGAGCCGCCCTGCATTTACAACGAACAAGAGCGGGCGTCCTTGGCTTTCGACTACATAATCCGGTGACAACTCCAAACCACCGCGAGGCTCTATAAGGTCAAGGTAGTCGAGTGTTTCCGGCAACGGCTCGCGGAGAGACTTAATGCTACCGTCGGGCACACCGTATTTTTGCAGTTCAGTGCTGAGGTTCACGGTTTCTTGGGCAGGCATTTTAGTTGTATGCAGTATGGTCAATTCAGGCCAAATTTGTATAGTCTTTCAGCCCATTTGTTCGTTAATTTTGAATAACAAGGCAGTATAAAAAAGCAAAAGCCGCTGCCTATAAGACAATAGACAGCGGCTTTCGATGCTTGACTGTCGGGCTATTCTTCTTCCAGCAAACTTTCGGGCAGCATCGGCGCGGCGTTGCCGGCGGCGGGGAGCATTTGATATTTGGTTTGCGTTTGCAGCGGCAGGCCCCACAGTTTGATGAAGCCGAGCGCGGCGTCTTGGTCGAAGTTGTCGCCTTCGTCGTAAGTCGCTAAATCGTAGCGATACAGCGAGTTGGGCGATTGGCGTCCGACGATCATCGAAGAACCTTTGAACAATTTCACGCGCACGGTGCCCGAAACGTGTTTTTGGCTCGATTCGACAAAAGCGCGCAGGTCTTGATGCAAGGCCGAAAACCATAGGCCGTTGTAAATCATTTCGGAAATCTGCGCGCTGACGGTGTTTTTGAAACGGGCCTGATCGCGCGAAAGGGTCATGTCTTCGAGCGCGTGATGCGCCTGATGCAAAACCACAGCGGCGGGCGATTCGTAAATCTCACGGCTCTTGATGCCGACAAGACGGTTTTCAACGTGGTCAATGCGGCCCACGCCGTGTTCGCCCGCGATGTCGTTTAAGAGAAGCACCAGTTTCACGCCGTCCATTTCTTCGCCGTCCAAGGCAACGGGAATGCCTTTTTCAAACTGAATTTCCACATATTGCGGCTTATTGGGCGCCTCTTCGGGGCTTTTTGTCCACAGCCACACATCGGCGGGCGGCTCAATCCACGGGTCTTCCAAGATTCCGGCTTCGATGGAGCGGCCCCACAAGTTCACATCGGTGGAATACGGGCTGTTGACGCTGGCCGGAATCGGGATGCCGTTGGCTTCGGCGTAAGCGATCTCCGCCGGGCGCGACATTTTCCATTCGCGCACCGGCGCGATGATTTTCAAATTCGGGTCGAGCGCCGTCACCGAAACATCAAGGCGCACTTGGTCGTTGCCTTTGCCGGTGCAGCCATGCGCCACAGCTTTGGCGCCGGTTTCGTGCGCCACGTCCACCAAAAGTTTCGCAATCAGCGGGCGACCAATCGCGGTGGCGAGAGGGTATTCGCGCTCGTAAATCGCGCCCGCTTGCAGGGCCGGAAACGCGAAATATTTGAGGAACATTTCGCGTCCGTCCACGATTTTGGCGTCAATGGCGCCGACATTCAAAGCGCGCTGCTTGATTTCCGGCAAATTGCGCTCGCTGCCGAGGTCAATCGTCAACGCGATGACATCGAGATTGTATTTTTCTTTGATCCACTTAATGGCGACGGACGTATCCAAGCCGCCCGAATAAGCTAAAACAACAGTGTCCACGAAGATTCTCCTTAAACAACTTGAAAACTTGTTTGAGTTGCAAGGTTTACCAGATTGCTCACGCGTAACAAAGCGACTTTTCCAGAAGACAAAAATTATCTACGAATACAGCAAAAATGCTTTGCGACGGGCCAGCCATGCGTCCACATCTTTGCTCCACGACGCGATGATTTCTTCGGGCGGTGTGCCTTGCGCGATTTGCGCGGGAATCGTTTTGTTGCCAATCCAACGGTGCATGATTTCCAAAGTTTTGGCGTCCATTTTTTCGGGAAACAAGCGCGCAAGGGCGTCGGCCAAGTGAATGCCCAGTTCCGTTGGGCGGCATAGGCGCCTGTCCCACAGCATGATTTGAACGCCGCTGCATTCCTCGTTTTTGAACTTGCTGGAAACCGGCGTAAAACGCGTCGGCGCGAACGACACGCCGGCCAAGCGGCGCGCGTTGAGATTCTCGGCCAGCGCCACGCCATCCATCCACGGCGCGCCGATAACTTCAAAGGGCGCATCCGTGCCGCGCCCGACGCTAATCGGCATTCCTTCCAAAATTCCCACGCCCGGATAAATCGCCGCTTGGCGCACGTTGCGAATGTTGGGCGAAGGGTTTACCCACGTCATGCCGGTTTGGTCGAACAGCAAGCGCCGGTTCCAGTTCGGCATTTTGACGACTTCTATGTCCGCGCCGATTTTGCGCTCGGCGTTGAACATCAGCGCCAGTTCGCCAATCGTCATGCCGTGCGAAATCGGCATGGTGTGATAGCCAATAAACGACGCCGATTCCGCGTTGAGCAGCGGCCCTTCGACAGTTAAACCGCCCAGCGGGTTGGGCCTGTCCAAAACCAAAACTTTGATTTTATTTTTCGCGGCGGATTCGAGCAAATAGCCCAAAGTCGAAATGTAGGTATAGTAGCGCACGCCGATGTCTTGAACATCGAAGACCAAGGTATCAATGCCGGTTAGCATTTCCGGCGTGGCGCGGTAGCGGGTTTCGGGCGTTAATCCCGTGTCATACAGCGAGTAAATTTTCAGGCCGGTTTTTTCGTCGGTGCTGCTTTTGATGGATTCGTCCAAGGCGCCGCGAATACCGTGTTCGGGCGAGAAAAGCGCCACGATACTCACATTTTTGTTGGCGAAAACGCTGTCCACCAAATGATTGCCTTTGCGGTCAACCGCCGTGTGATTGCAAACAATGCCAACTTTTTTGCCTTCGAGCCGCTTGAAATTTTCCGCCATTAAAACGTCGAGTCCGGTTTGCACTTGCACAGATTCCTCCAAAGATTTCGGCAGTGTTGATGATAGTCGGCCCGGCCCAAGCGATAAATCGGCAAACGAGGCCGCCACGATGCTTGAAACCATGCGGCGCAGCGGCGTTAAAACAACCGGCGGTTTGCCATGCACGCCGTTAGCCAACAAAACGATAAACGATTTGGTCAGCGGGTCAATCCATAGCGATGTGCCGGTAAAACCCGTATGCCCGAACGAACCGGGCGGCAACGCGCCGCGAATGGAATAAGGCGAATCCAAATCGAAACCCAAACCGCGCGCGCTGCCGGCAAACGGCGATTGTTTGCTTGTCATCAGCGCTACGGTTTCGGGTTTGAGAATGCGCGCCCCGCCGTATTCGCCGCCGTTGAGAAACATCTGGCAGAATTTCGCTAAATCGTCGGCTGTCGAAAAAATGCCCGCGCTGCCCGCCACGCCATTTAAAGCCGCTGCTGTTGGGTCGTGAACTTTGCCGCGCAGTTCGGGCAAATCGGCATCCGGCGAAGTCGAAGCGGCGCGCTGGGCCAGTTCGCCTTGTGGACGAAACGCCGTATCTTTCATGCCGAGCGGCGCGAAAATGATGTCGTGGCAATACGCGTCCAAAGTTTGGCCGCTGACGGCTTCGATAACGGCGCCAAGGGTGATGAAACTGAAATCCGAATACAAAAACTGCGTGCCCGGCGCGTATTTATGCGGCGAAGCGGCGATTTCTTCGGTAATTTGCGCAACAGTGCGCGTTTTTCCGGCATAAGCGCCACCTGCGGGAAAGCCCGCCGAATGTGTCATCAAATGGCGAATCGTAATTTGCGCGCGTTCGCCTGTCGCGTCTGCGACGTTTTTGAAAGCGGGCAGATAATTCGCCACCGGCGCGTCCAGTGCGATTTTGCCTTCTTCCAAAAGGCGCATCGCAGCAGTGGCGGTGAAAAGTTTGGTCAGCGAAGCCAAATCGAAAACGGTGTCTTCGCGCATGGCGCGCGTTTGGGGACGGGCACCGGCAAAACCATACGCCTTGCGCAACACCACATTGCCATCGCGCGCAATCAGCAAAACCGCGCCGGGCACATTTTTGTGTTCGACGGCGTCTTTGACAACTTCATCGGCGACGCTCAAACGTTCCGGCAAAAAGCGTTCTTCCTGCGGCTCTTTGGTGGGCAGCGGTGGCGTGCCCGCAAATTCCCGCGCGGCGTGCGCGCCTTGAACGAACCACAGCAAAACGAAGACAAAAAAGCGGCGCAAAGCAAACATGGTTTCTCATTTACCAACTGCCCGTCGGCGGCGCAATGGTTTGGTGCATTAATGGAGAAACGATGCAGTGGCCCGACGCAAAAAACGAGAGGCGTTTACACTACGAGCTACTTTATGTCCAACGATTCGTGTCGCACAATTGAACAATCGCTTCAAGAATACGGGCGAGGCATAGCGGGCGGGCTGATTTTCAGTTTGCCGCTGCTTTTTACAATGGAAATGTGGTGGATAGGGTTTATTTCCCATCCTTCGCGCTTGCTCTTTGGCTTGCTGGGCACTTTTTTGTTGCTTTTGGGCTACAATCGCTTTGCGGGTTTGCGCAGCGATTCTTCGTTTGGGGAAGTGGCCATAGATTCGATTGAAGAATTGGGCTTGGGCCTTGTTCTATCGGCATTTCTGCTGTTTTTGCTGGGCCGCATTCATAGCGAAATGCCTTTCGACGCCATTATGGGGCAGATTGTCGTTGAAGCGTTGACTGTCGCCATCGGCGTTTCGGTGGGCACCGCCCAATTGGGCAGCGACGATGACGGCGATTCTGGCATGGACAAAGACGACAATTCGTTTGCAGGCCAAACAGTGCTGGCGTTTTGCGGCGCGGTTTTGTTTGCCGCCAACGTCGCGCCTACGGAAGAGATTGTGGTTTTGGCCGTGGAAAACGAGCCGCTGCGCTTGTTGGCGCTGGTGCTAACGGCGCTGGCTTTATCGGCTTTGATTTTGAATTTCAGCGCCTTTCACGGCACAGACCGTTCTACAACGCCCGCACCGCGAAAAAACTGGTTTCGCGTGCTTTCCACAACGATTGTCAGCTATGCCATCGCGCTGAGTGCTTCGGCGGCTGTGCTATGGTTTTTTGGGCGCTTTGATGATAATTCGGGGCCGATTAATCTCGCGCAATGTGTCGTTTTGGGTTTGCCCGCCGCCTTAGGCGCTTCTGCCGGACGTTTGTTGGTGCAAGGCAATCAATCGTCGTGAATCCAGTTAAATTGACTAAAGTTATGAGCCACGCGAACAACGAAAAACAAGGCGCCGATTCTCAAGCCTCTGTCAGCAAGAACCCGCTCGAATGGGCTGTTTTTGCTGTTAGTTTGCTTTTGGTGCTGGGCGTGCTGGGCTATTTGGGCCGCGAGATTTTCCTATTCGACAAAGCGCCGCCGCACATCGTTTTGCAATTGGGCAAACCGCAGCAACTACAAAAAGCGGCTGGAGAAGAAGCGGGTTTCATTGTTTCGGTGCAAGCCTCCAACAAAGGTCGCCAAACCGCCGAAGGCGTGCATATCGAAGTCGAAATGCAACGCGGCAGCGAGAAACCGGAAGCCGCCGATTTTGAGATCGCTTTTCTGCCGCGCGGCTCCTCGCGCGAAGGCTGGGTCGCTTTCAAAGGCACAAAAGAGAACGTCAAACTCAAAGCCCGCGTGTTGGGCTACGAAATTCCGTGATGTTCCCTATAGCGGGGCTGGCGCCCAATGGCATTAAGTTAAGGCGTTTGAAAGCGTAATTCCTCCAACTTTGACAGATGGGCGGGTTTGGTTTTCACACCGGTTGAAACCGGTCTCTGCAAGAGCCAAGGCCACCTTCGTGGCCTAAAAATGGAGGTTTTGAGCCTGCGAAGGCAGGCTTTGCCTCTACAGACGCCGGTTTC
>JANMKN010000307.1:0-11221 GCA_031372065.1 Abditibacteriaceae bacterium
CCGCAAACGTTTGCGGAGAGTGATGGGGAAGCAATTTGGGGCTGGGAAACGTTTCACAAGCGGCAAAATTGATAAAAAACAGCAAATTAACCGTGTTTTGAGGCTTCGTTATCGTTAAAATTGATTGATAATGCGTAAGCGGCACCATGATGATTCCAACGAAGAGTTGGAAGAGACTTTTCAAGGGTTATCCAATTTAATTGATTCTCCCGAAGAAATCGAGGCGGATACGCCCGAATTCGTCGAAGAAACCTCGTTCAAATCTTCGCAAAAAAAGCTGGTCACCGAAGACGTGGCCGGTAGATTGTTCGCCGTCTTGGGGTTGGCGCGGGCCGGTTTGCCCGCCGCGCGCTTTTTGGCCGAACGCGGCGCGCGCGTTATCGGCTACGACAGCCGTTCGATGGAAGAACTCGGCCTTGAAGCCAAGCGTTTGCTCGGTTTGGGCGTCGAAATCAAAACCGGCGACCATAAATTTGAAGGCATCGAAAAATGTGAGTCTGTGGTTTTGTCGCCGGGCCTGAAAATTCATCAAGAACCGCTCAAAACGCTGCTCGAAGGCATCGAATCGTGGGGCACCGAAGTCATCGGCGAATTGGAACTGGCGTTTCGTTTTTGCCCGGCGCCGATTATTGCCGTGACGGGCACCAAAGGCAAAAGCACCACCACCAAACTTATCGCCGAGATGATGCAGGCCGCTGGCGCCAAAGTGGTGCGCGCCGGCAATACCGGCACGCCGCTGATTGCCGAACTCAGCGCCTTGGATGAAGATTCATGGGCTGTGGTCGAAGTTTCGTCGTTCCAATTGGAAAAAACGCCGACTTTTCGGCCTCGCATTGCCGTTTTGCTGAACCTTTTGCCTGACCATCTCGATTATCATCCGACGCTGTTTCAATATTGGTCAACGAAATTAAAAATCTTCGCCAACCAAACGGCGGACGATGTGGCGATTTTCAATATTGATGACGCAGCGGTGGCGGCGATGGTCAATGGCGAAAGCGATTTTATCAGCGTGCGCGAAAATATTCAGGCGCGCATTATGGTTGCCTCGGCGCGACAAGCGCCGCGCGCCGCCGAAGCCAAAATCAAGCCGGGCAGCGAATGGATGGGCTGGGAACACGAAGGTCAGTGGACGCCGCTTTTGCCGTTGAGCAGCATTCCCCTGCGCGGCGCGCACAATATTTCCAACGTGGCCGCTGCCGTGGCCGCCGTCGGCGCGGCGATTGGCTCATCAGCGATAGATCACCGGCAAGACATCATTGACAGAATCAGCGTTTTTGAAAGTCTGCCGCACCGTTTGGAAATCGTTTCGCACGCGCGCGATTTGACGTGGGTCAACGACAGCCAAGCCACCATTCCCGCTGCGGCGATTGCGGCATTGCACTCTTTCGAGCCGCCGATTACCCTCATCGCGGGTGGACAGGCCAAATTAGACGCCTCGGCGTATGAGGCCCTTGGACAAGCCATCGTCAAATGTGGCGCAACGCTGATTACCATCGGCGAAGCCTCGGTTATGTTAGCCGATGTCGCGGCCAGAAACGGGCTGACCGATGACAAAATCATCGAAGCGCACACGCTGCAACAAGCGATTATCAAAGCCCGTCAGGTCACGCCGCCGGGCGGCACCGTGCTGCTCAGTCCGGCCTGCGCCTCGTTCGATCAGTTCAAGTCGTATGAAGATCGCGGCGAAAAATTCCGCGAATTCGTCGGGCGTTTGTTCAGGCGATAAAAGTCGTAAAAGCGCATTCATCACAGCAAAAATCGCAGTTTTCATCACAGTTTCATCGTAGCAAGGAATCTCATGCGTCCGCCTGCCGAAAACCCGTCTTCTTCAGCCTGCCCGCCCCAAAACACGGCCCCCGCCGACAATCAGGACACCATTATGGCCGCTGCCGCGCGCCGCGCGCGCCTGACGCGTCAACGCGAAGCGCAGCAGCGTTTGGCGCGCCATCGTTGGCTGGAAAAAGCGCGTGGGGGCGCGCAAGGCATTAATCGCGTGCCGGTGTGGACAGAATTGTCGGACGACGAACGCGAAGCCCTCGTGGTGCAACGCGAAGAAGCCGCGCGCGAACGGGCCGCCCTTCAAGCCGCGCGCGAAGCCGAGAAAATGCGCCGCTGTCCGCCCGCGCATTGGGGTTTGACCACCGTCACGTTCGCCTTGACTTTGCTGTCTATTCCGCTGATTTTTTCGGCGTCCACCGATGATGCGCTGGCTCACAACAAAAGCGCCGATTATTATTTGTGGCGTCAATTAATCTTCGTCGGCATCGGTTTAATGGTGCTGTTCGGCGCTTCGCGCATTCATCCCAACAATTTGCCGAAATGGATCAAAAGTTTGTATTTGGTCTCGATTTTTGGCTTATTGCTCACCAAATTCTCGCCGCTGGGCATCGCGGACGATCAAGGCATCGAACGCTGGCTGAAATTGGGGCCGGTGACGTTTCAGGTGTCGGAGCTTGCGAAAATTGCGCTGATTGGCATGGTCGCGCAGTTTTGGAGCGTGCTGTCTTTGCGCGAGCGCCGCGCGCTTGATCCGTGGCTTGTGGGTTGGTTAATTGGCTTGCCGCTCATTGGGTTGGTCTTTTTGCAGCCGCACTTGTCGGCGGCGGCGGTGCTTTTCGTTTTGCCCTGCGGCATCGCGTTTTTCGCGGGCGCGCCGTGGCAACGCATGGCGCAGATAGGCGGCGCTATTTTGGCTGTGGCTGCTCTTGTCGTGGCGCTTTGTGTGGTTGGCAAATGTCCGGGCCTCAAAGATTATCAACAAGAACGCATTCGTGCCTTCGTGGTGCGTCACGGCGATGCGGGTGGTGCTAAGAAGAAAGATTTCAAAGACGCCAACTATCAAGCCGAGCAGGGCATGAACGCTTTGCGTCGCGGCGGCATTTTAGGCGCCGGGCCGGGCGGCTCATTTTACAAGCACGGTCACACGCCGGAGCCTTATACCGATTTCATTTTGTGTATCATCGGCGAAGAATGGGGACTCGCGGGATCGTTGGCACTGCTGACGGCGTTCGGCGCCTTGATTTTCTTTTGCTTCCAAATTGGGCACAACGCTTCGTCTTCGTTTGAATCGCTGTTTTGCGCGGGCGTTGGCTCCTTGCTGGCGATTCAAGTGGTGGCGAATACCGGCGTAGTCACCGGCATTTTGCCTGTGACCGGTGTCGTTTTGCCCCTCGTTTCGTATGGCGGCAGCGGTCTTATTGTCATGCTCTTTGCCATCGGTGTGGTGCTGGGCATCTCGCGCCGCCAATGTGATTTAGAGTAGGGGCAGGATGCGGACGGCGGGTGGCAGACGGCAGTATCCTGACTCCTACCAACTGCCTCCGGCTTACTGCCGACTGCCGTCTTGCTTAAACTACTGGCGATGAAGTATTTTGTGGGCGTAGATGGCGGAGGCAGCAGCACGCGCGCGGTGATTTTGGACGATGTGCTGCAAGTTATCGGGCGCGGCGAATCGGGGCCGAGCAATCATTATGTGGCGGGCGCCGAGAGTGCCGCACGTAATTGCTTGTTTGCTGTCGAAGCTGCTTTGGCCGAAGCGCGTCGCTTGAACGCTGCCCTGACAGCCGACGATATTGCGGCGTGGGGACTTGGTTTGGCTGGTGTGCGCCGCCCCAAAGACACGGCGATCATGGAAGACGCGTTGCGCGCCGTGACCGAAGATAAGCCTTTTTATCTGGACACTGATGTCGCGGCGGCGCATTCGGGCGCCTTTGCCGGCGGGCCGGGCGTGGTTCTTAGCGGCGGCACCGGCGCGATTGCTTATGGCGCCGACGAACACAACGACCGCTTTTATGCCGATGGCTGGGGGCCGCTGCTGGGCGACGAAGGCTCCGGCTACTGGATTGGTGTCGAAGCCCTGCGCGCTGTGTGCCGCGCCGCCGATGGTCGCGCGCCACGCACAAGGCTCACCGCGCCGGTTTTCGATTCGCTTAATCTGGCACATATAGACGAACTCGTGCCACTGATTCAATCGCCGCAAACTAAGCGCGATGTCATCGCCAAATTAGCGCGTCTGGTTTTCGACGCGGCAGAAAACGGCGACGCGCTGGCTACGGATATTCGGCAGCGCGCCGCTTTGCATTTGGGCAACACCGTAGTGGCGGTGGCGCGGGCCATGCTGCAAAAACGCCGCGAACGCGCCGGAATTTTCGCGCCGGAGCCTTTGGAATTGTTAGTGACTTTGCGCGGCAGTCTGTTCGAGGACGACGCGTTTCGCTCCATGACCGGCTTTCAAACCGGCGAGCGCATTGTCGAAATGAAGCGCGATTTTCTGCCGCTTTCCGGCTGGCGCATCGTCCGCGCCCAACATGATGCCGCCACCGGCGCCGCGCTTTTGGCGATGAAAATTGTTTAATAGCGGTTAGCTTTTAGCGGTGAGCTAAAAGCTAATTGCTAACCGCTAAAAGCTAACCGCTACTATGCTTCTTGAAGCCCAACATCTCGTTAAACAATTTCCGGCGCGCGGTGGCGGTGCGCCGGTGCGCGCAGTGGATGATGTCTCGCTGCACATCGAACGCGGCGAAACATTGGGCTTGGTCGGCGAAAGCGGCTGCGGCAAAAGCACTTTGGGGCGCTTGATTTTGCAATTACTGCCCCGCGACAGCGGCGATGTTTTTTTAGAAGGAAAAAGGCCAGAAAGCGATTTGCAATCCTTTCGGCATCGCGTGCAAATTGTCTTTCAAGACCCGTTTCGCTCGCTCAATCCGCGCCGCACCGTCGGGCAGGCTATCGCCGAGCCGTTGCAAATTCATAATTTGGTCGCGCCTGAAAAACGCCGCGAACGCGTGGCGCAGTTATTAACCGAAGTCGGACTTGATACCGGCGCAATAGATCGTTATCCGCATCAATTTTCGGGCGGACAGCGCCAGCGCATCGGCATCGCGCGCGCTTTGGCTGTCGAGCCGCAATTAATTATTTTGGACGAGCCAGTTTCGGCCTTGGACGTGTCGGTTCAAGCGCAAATTGTGCAGCTTTTGCAGAATTTGCAGCGCGAACATGGCCTGAGTTATCTTTTTATCTCGCACAATTTAGCTGTGGTGCGGCACATGGCGCAACGCGTGGCCGTGATGTATCGCGGCAAAATCGTCGAAACCGCGCCGGTAACTTCGCTTTATAAGGCGCCGCGTCATCCTTACACGCGCGCTTTGCTCGAAGCGGTGCCCGAACCCGATCCGTCACGCGTTTTGATCTCGCCACCGCCCGCCGCGCCGATTTTTCACGAAACCGCCTGCCGCTACGCGCCGCGTTGCCTTTTAGCGCGGCAACTCGGTCAGGGCACGCTGCCTTCAGCGTGTTTAAAGGAAATTCCGCCGCTGCGTGAAGTCGCCATAAATCACGGCGCCGCCTGCCATTTTAGCGAGAAGATGAACGATGGAATCGCGTCTTGATCGACATGAGATAGATGACTAACCTTCAAACTAATGCGAAGCGTTCAATAATTGATCCGAAGCGGGCAATAATTGGCACGAAGCATTCAATAATTGATCCGAAGGGGCTAATAATTCACGCGAAGCGTCCAATAATTGATCCGAAGCGGGCAATAATTAGCCCGAAGACCTCAATAATTGATGCAAAGCGGCCAATACTTGGTCCGAAGTGCCCAATGTTTGGCCCGAACTGCCCAATGTTTGACCCGAAGCGGCCAATGTTTGACCCGAAGCGGCCAATAATTGGCACCGAGAGTTCAAAAATTGGCCCGAAATAGGCAAAAAAAGGCCCGGAGAGAGTAAAATTTGCTTTCTTCGGGCCTTAGATTAAGTCGCGTAGTTTAATAGCCGTGTTCGGTTGTTGGTTTTGGCTCCGGTAATTTGTGAGTGGGATGCTCGGAATCGGGCTGCGGAATCGGACTTAATTCCTTAATGTCTTCTGGTTGTTTCGTAGGTTTTGCTTCGGGTTTCGTTTCTGGTTTGGTCTCTGGTTTTGGTGCAGTAGTTGGTTGAGGTGTGTTTTGGGCGATACCGAAATCTTTCAACTTGAACGAATCTATGGCGCTGCGAATTTGCGGAAACACAGCATCGAAATTTTCTTTGGGCGCGCTGCCAAGAATGGCATAGCCGCGTCCGTTGGTTTGAATGCCAATATCAATTTTGCGGCGCGTAATGCCGTCTTTGCCCGTTAATTCAAATTCCCAAATCGAGGCAGGTTGACCGGCGAATTCTCCCTCATGAATGCCAAGTGATTTATAGCGGCTGCCATAACGTTTTTTCAAATCGCGTTCGAGACGCACCCAACCGCTGCGCGGCGAGCCAGCGCCCGCTTTGCCGGTTTCCACTAAAATTTGCGCGCCGTTTTCGTGTTTCCAAATCGTCCGGCGCCCCGATTGGCTTAAAGCGAATCCGCCCGGCGGCGTCAGTTCATAATCGCGTGCGACATGGGTTTGTGCAGGCGAATTCGCGGGCGGCGGCGAGGCTTCGGGCTTGGTTTCGCTGTTTGGCAAGTCATTAATTTCAACAGCGGGAGTTTCCTGTGGCGTTGGTGTTTCGGTTTCCGGGTTTTGAATCACCAAATCGGGATTCATGATTTCGTTGCCCCGTGGCGCAGCGGAATTCGTGGTGAAATACGGTTTTGTGCCGGGCACCAAACGCCGCATAACTAATGAGCCGCCCATCACGCAAACCGCGCCCAGTGCCATTGCCACCGCGATAAGAATGGGTAGCGGCGTGCGCTCTTTGGCGATATTAAGGGGTGTGTCCAATGGCAAGGGTGCGCTCACCGGAGGCGCTGTTGGCGAAGCGACATCGGCATTCGCTTGGGCATCGCTGCCAATGCGAATGGTTTGGGCCGTTGGCGTTGTTCGGCGCGCGGCGACATCTTCGTGCAACTGCTGTTCAAAAGGTGTTTCGTCGTAAGGCATGGTTCAAACTCCGTCGCTTAGTTTACGGCAGTTGGCAAATTGATCTTATGGACTGATTCTTATGGCTTGAAAAAATGACGTAAAAAATTTTGAGAGATTATCAAGTTCGGCATACAAGTTGCCTAATAGATAATTGCTGCACCAAAACAGACCAAGAATCTTCAAATTCAAACCTGTGGGTGCAAATCAAAGGAGAGTGTTTGAAATGGGATTACTCTGGGTTATTCTGGCAGGAGCCGCGATTGGCTGGATCGCTTCGATGATCATGGGCACCGATGGCTCCATGGGTGCTATGGCTAACATCATTGTTGGCTTGGTTGGTGCCGTAATTGGACGCTTCTTAGCTCCGTTGGTTGGCATGGCGAAGCAGGGCACAGACTTTAGCGTTGGTGGACTGATCTTTGGCATCATCGGCGCCTGCGTTTTGATTGCCATTGTTCGTGCCATCTCTGGTGGACGCCGTCACGTAGCGCACTGATGGACAGACGCAACAAACAATTTGAAAAGCCTCTTTCTTCACAGAAAGAGGCTTTTATTTTTGTGCGTCTTGTTTTTTCGTGAAAAGTTCGCGTATGACGCTTTCGATTTCGACATCTTCGACAGTCAGGTCGTCAACCTGAAATTGCTGAAGCAATTGTCCAACGCGTTGTGGTACCTCGTCGCGCGGCACATGAAGTGAAACGCGCGCTCCTTCGACTTCAATTTCCTCACCAAAATTATTCAGCGTAGTTAATGTTTCGTTGTCGGGCGTCTTGCTTAAAGTTAAGCGAATCCGCCGCTTATGAGCGATGCTATCGGCTAATTCTTGCAGTTGGCCATCAAAAATCGCGCGGCCTTCGTTAATAATAATAACCCGTTTGCACAGCGCTTCAATATCCGCCATATAATGTGAAGTCAGCAAAACGGTGATGCCGTTTTGCTCGTTATATTCGCGCAGGAAGTTGCGAATGCGCAACTGCGAAACGACATCCAAGCCGATAGTTGGCTCATCTAAGAACAAAATTTGCGGCGCGTGCAGCAAACTGGCGGCGATTTCGCATTTCATGCGCTCACCCAGTGAAAGTTTGCGCACCGGAACGTGCAAAAGTTCTTTCAAATCGAGCAGGGTAGTCAGTTCCTCCACTTTCGCGTCAAACTGTGCCTGCGGCACATCGTAAATGTCGCGGTTTAGCAAAAACGAATCAAGCGCTGGCAAATCCCACCACAGTTGGTTTTTCTGGCCCAGCACCAGCGAAAATCGCGTTTGCAGAGCCGCTTCGCGCCGCCACGGAACGTGTCCGAGAACTTGCGCGGTGCCCGAAGTGGGATGCAAAACTCCGGCTAACATTTTGAGTGTCGTCGTTTTTCCGGCACCGTTTGGCCCTAAAAATCCAACAAATTCGCCCGGCTGAATCGAAAACGACACGTCATTTACGGCGACTTTGGTTTTGTATTCGCGGCGCAGCAAGCCTTTTAAAGCACCGCGCAAGCCCGGTTGCTTGAGATGCGTTGTAAAAGAGCGCGTTAAATGTGTGGCTTCAATGGCTGGTTTCGATGAGGTATCTGATAAATCGTGCGGAGCCGTCATGCTGAATGTAGTTTAGCCGTGCCGCCCACATAAAAGCCGTAATTGTTCACCCGATTCTTCACCCGATGAAATCTTCTGATACGCCCCATCCCAACGGCCATGCGCCGGAGAATCCAACGCCGCCAAACGACGCGGAGGATTCTTCGTTGGCAACGGTGGATGGCGCTGCGGCTCAAAAGCGTGACGATGAAATCGAAGCGCGCGAGGATAAAAAATTATCCGCGTCGGAAAAAGCAAAAAGCAAGGCTAAAAAATCCACCAAAAAACCAAAACCGCGCGCACCTAATTATGGGCGCTTCGATTGGGGCGTTTTCCTTAAAGCCCGCCGCTTGGAAATGACGGCGTTGATTATCGCACTATTAGTCAGCAATTTTTTTGTGCTGCACGTCTGGAATTTTGAACTCCGTTTCAATAAAGCGCGCCAAGCACCGAAATTCTTGCCGCTTTGGCAGCAGTTGGAAGCGATTGAGTTCGCTCTTTACGATGCGAGATTCACCAATCGCGGGCCACGTCTTCCTAATTGCGTAGATGACATTGCAATTGTTGGTTTAGATCAGGCTTCGCTTACGGCACTCAAAACGTGGCCCACACCGCGCAGTTCGCACGCCAAATTAATCCGCCGCCTAAAAAAAGCCGGGGCCAAAGTCATCGTTTTCGACATGGATTTTGGTGACCGCCAAAATTTATTAGAAGATACCGAACTGGCAAAAGCGATGGCCGAAGCAGGCAATGTGATTCTGCCTTCGTATGACGATGCGCAAACCGATATTTTGGATGACAACCTCAAGCGCGATACACATTTCTTCAATTCACCTTTAACCGCTACCGATTATGATGATTGGTGGTTTCTGGCTGCTAAAGAGACAAAAAACGACCCAAAAATACAAGCCGCTTACAATTCGTTTAAGGAATTGGGTTTAGACGAGCAAACACCCGATCTGGCTGTGGCTACGTTGGATCAAGATTTAGATAAGGCCTCTCGAAGATATAGTTTTCGGGCGGAATATCACGATGGCACAGTGCGCGTAGGCGGCTTGGCGGTTTTAGCTGTCGCGCTTTTTGAAAAGAATTTAATAGACGGCAGAAGAAATGAAGCCTATGAATTAGCTTTGAAAAGCGGCGTATTTCCGACTTTGAATGACAAGATGCAGGTGGTGCCGCTGCAATATACCACGCCTGCTCATGCCGATGCACCCGTCTTTTACACCACGCCGATTTATTATTGGGGGCCATCCCAAACTTTTGCTACCTATTCGTATGTAAATGTCCTGAGTTTAAAAATCCCCTATGACGGCAAGCCAATTGTGCGGGGCTACAGCGATGCGGAAATGAAGAAGCGTTTCAAAGATAAATTAGTTTTTATTGGCTCCACCGCGCATATTTTGAAAGACAGATTCCCCGCTCCTTTTTTTGAAACCAGACTTCAAGATACAAGACAAATTGATAACACGGGAGAAATTGATGGCGTGGAAATTCACGCTTCGGTGGCCGCCATGCTCATGGATGGCGAATATATTCGCACCGTGAAACCGAAAACCACGAGTTCGCTGGTCTATTTACTCAGCCTTTTTGCGGGTCTGTGGACGGTAATTTTGCGTGGCTGGGTCAATAGCCTGTCGCGCGTGGCACAGGCGCGGGCCAGTAAAATTGGCTTACGCATTGGTTTGCACGCGATTATTTGGTTTACGCTCTACGCGTTGTTTCTCGTGCCCCCTTTGTTGGGGTTTTGGGCAGTCTGCCAATGGCTTTTTGAAGCGCAAAATTTATGGGTTATCGTGGTGTATCCGCTCGGCAGCGCGATTACGGCTTCAGTTATGGTGCTAATCATGTTATACGGCGCCGAAAGCGTGGAGCGCCGCAAAACGATAGCCCAATTGGGCGCTTATGTGGCGCCCGAAGTGCGCGATGAGATTTTGGCGCAAGCCGAAGGCGACTTTGTGCGTCCTCGCCGCGTGGAAGCGACGATGCTTTTCACCGACCTCGAAGGCTTTACCAGTTACTCCGAAGAACACGAACCCGAAGATGTTGTGGAGGCGCTGAACGATTATTTTGACCGCATGGTGCGCATCATTCGCACGCATGGCGGCGGCACTGATAAATTCATCGGCGATGCCGTCATGGCGTTTTTCGGAATTCCCGTGCCGCGCTACGATCATGCTTCGCAAGCCGTGCTGTGCGCCATTGCCATGCAAGAAGAATGCGCGCGTTTTCGAGAAGACACCGGCATCGAATTTTATATGCGTATCGGAATCCACTCCGGCGAAATGATCGCGGGCAGCATCGGCGCCACGAAATCTGGCTTCCTGAATTACACCACCATCGGCGATACGGTCAATTTGGCCTCGCGACTCGAAGGCAAAAACAAAGAATTCGGCTCGTGGATTATGTGTTCGGCGACCACTTTTGAAGCGGCGCGCGAACTTGTCGAAGGCGAAAGCGCGCGCGCGCAAATCAAAGGCAAAGCGCAAGAAGTTGAGGTTTATATTGTGCATGGCTTGAAAGGCCATCGCGAGCAATCCGCCCATTGGGGCCGCGAATTATCGGCACCTGACAGCGCCGCTTTGACGGATGCGCAAAAAGAAGCCGCCGCTTTTGGCGACAGACGCGATAATCGCGCGCTTTCGGCACCCGCCGAGGAAGTTTCCGAAGGAAAATGGAAAATTTCGAGGAAAAACAGAAAAATTCGAAGGAAAACAGAGAAAGTTGAGAGGAAAAAACAGAAACGCGTGGTGGTCGCGTTTCTGTGGAAAAATAAAATTATTTTGTCCAGATCGCGGCGAATCGAGTTCCGTTCGCGTAAC
>JANMKN010000386.1:0-32026 GCA_031372065.1 Abditibacteriaceae bacterium
AACGACGAAACGTTGGGCACACCCGGCGCCTCTGACGGGTTGAAGCGCAAAATTCCGCCCTTGCCGTTGATGGTGCCGGTGTTGACGACTTTGATAAAGCCGCTGATGGCGTTGGTGTTGGCGTTGTTCTTGTTGATGGTGCCGGTGTTGGTCAGCGTGGTCAGGCCCGAAGCGTCGTCGCGCGTGATGGGGAAGCCGTCATCCAGATCTAAATTCAAGGTGCCGCTGTTGGTGAAGGTGGTGTTGGGAGCGGTGAACTTGAAGCCGGTTTTCTTGACCGTCAGCGTGCCCTGATTATCCAACTTGGCGGCACCGAATCCCATCTGGTTGTTGGTAGCGTCAATCATGTTGACTTTGCTGTTGGGCGTGATCGTCCAGGTTCCGCCGAATAGTCCGGTGCCGCCGCTACCGAAAACGGGAGTGCCGATTTCAATCAGGCCAGCGCCGAGAGTTTTGAGCGACACACCGGCAAGGGCGGTTTGGCCTCCCGTCAAAATCAGCCTGCCATTGCCGCCCGTTGCGGTGCCAGCGGTTAACGTTCCCGCCAGTGCCACGTTGTCGAGGGTTGACTGGCCCGCGCCGATGAAACCCGGTCCGGAGAAAGTTTGCAATCCCGTGCCGTTGCTGTTGAGGAAAAACGTGGTGCCCGCCGCCGTCTGGAACGTGCCGGTGTGGTTGCCACTGAACCCGGAAGTGAAGATGGCAAGACCGCCGCTTTTTACGTCAACAAAGCCGGTGTTGTTGAATTTCACACCACCAAAGTTAACGGTTTCTCCGACTCCAGCATTGGCTATGAGAGTGCCGCCGTTGCTGAAAACGGGCGTGCCTGCGCTATTGCCGGTCAGGTTGAAGTTGCTCGATGATCCCCCGGTCGCCGTAACACGAAACGTGCCGAGGTTGATGATTGTGGCCGGAGCGCCAGTGCTGCTGTGGTCCCGCATTTGAATCAGGCCGCTCGACCAGTTCACTGTGCCGCGATTGGTGAGAGTGGCGCCGGCAAACGTGCGCGGCGCATCGCCCGCTATGGTGAACACGCCGCCAATCGGAATAATGATGTTGCAGCCAATCTCTCCGGCGTTTCCGCTTTCCGTCCAATCGAGGTTTTTGTTGACAGTCAGGTTGCCGGTTCCGACCACCGAACAGTCAAATCCCAGTTCCAGAGCACCGACTTCTTCGGACGAAGAAACCTTGACTTGAAACTCGCCGATATGGTCAACATTGCCAATGATGGCTTTGTCATAACGATTAGGCACGCGGCTCAAAATATCGCAAAAGCTGCCCCAGTTGCGGTTATCACGCCATTCAGTCGGGTCGCCAGCCACGCCCACTTGAGGCGGTATCACACAATCGAGGTTGTCGGCGTTGCCGGTATAAGTAATTTCACCGCCGCGATACAAAGACACATCAATCGTTTGGGAATTGTTGCTGGCGTTCGGATCGCTGATCGTAATCGTGGTGCTATAGACGCCAGCGCCCAGACCCGACGCATTGACGGCAACTGTGACAGTATCTTCTTCTCCAGTCGAAGTGCCAGTCGTCGGGCCGATGAAGCTAAGGAAGGGGCTGTTTTCCGTTACCTTCCAGTTCAGCGTAGTGCCGCTGCCACCGCTGTTGAAAACCTTGAAAGTTTGGTTGGGCGCCGTGTTGGCATCGTAAAAAACGCCAAATCCCATTGATGAGGGAGTGCGCGCAATAACAGCGCTGGGAATAAAATCAATTCCCGTAGCTGATGTATTAGTGATCGTCACGCTTCGTGTTTTGAAGCCGCGTCCTACAAAGGAAGCACTCACTGAATAGCTGCCGGTTGAAGTGCCGGGCAGTGTGTATGTGCCATCAGCTAATGTATTTACCGTTGGACCGCGATAGGGATTGTTAAAATCGGTGCTGGTGCAAGTGATTACAGCACCTTGGATGCCATTTCCGGAGCCATCGGTAACGCGTCCTGAAATCGAAAGAGGATTGCCATAGGTGGCACCCATCGCTGCTATATCTGATGCACTCAAATGGGTTTTTTGGCCGATTTCTCCGTTGAGGATCGTTCCGTTAGGATCGTAAATGGAGTCTTGGCTGCCGTCGGGATGCTGATACAGGGTAATGCCATCGCTCCATGATGTATTTGGTGACTTGACCTGAATAAGAATGGCACCGGCAGGCTTGGCCTGTCCCGGCACTGTGCGCGGATAATGCATCAAAGAGTCAAAGTCATAAATGCCTTGATTCAGCGAATTTGGAACAATAGCATAATTGGCTGTAAAATCGTCCGACGAATAGGACGGATCGAAATTGGCCGTATTAATCGTTACGAACGTATCTCGGCCCGTGCGTTGCTGCTCATGAATCATGCCCAGCGAGTGACCAAGTTCATGCGCCATATCCACTACATTACCCCAGTCGGCAACGTTCAATTCTTGCGGCTGGGAGGATTGCCGTCCCACCCAAGAGTTCATGGGCGCATCTGGCGGATTACTGCCCGGTGTGGATATATTGAACTTTATGTTGAGGTAATCACCACTGCTTCGCTTCGTGAATTTAAGGTTTGCTGCCTTCTGCCATAAAAAAATCGCTTGTTCAAAAGTCGCGATGGTAGCGGGCGGCATACTACTATCGTAGGCGTAACCCACTGTAGCGTTGGGCCATTTTTTGGATGAATTGTTAAAATCGGTGCCAAAGGCACCCCGCACTGAGATGCCACCCGTAAGGCGTTGCTGCAAGTGGTTGCGCCAATCCTTCAATTCATCAACCGGGTAGCGCATATCCCCGACGTTAACACTGGTTTCTCCCGGCTTCAGCGTCGCGAACAGTTTGTCAAAGGTCTTGACGCTGAATTCCAATGATTGCCGCGTTTGTGCCCAAGCGCAATTACTCAGGAGAATTCCTGACACCGCAATCAAAAACAAAACACGCAATATAGCCCATTTGTGCTTCATGAAACCTCCGTATTTTACGGCATTTTGGGACGGTTATGCTGTTAATGCATTACCAATCAAAGTGGAAGCATCACAGCACTTACGATTCTCTTATTTAAGAGAATTGATTCGATTATACCAAATTGATAATTTTTACTGAAAAAAGTTGTTATTTTGAATTTAAAAAGATGAAAATTGCAGAAAAAAGTGATTTTTGAGATGGAAATGATGCATTAGCGCGTGTTTTTAAATGCTTTGGACTGCCAATTCTACTAAAGTCATTGCGCTCAGAGTTCTCGTTGGCACTGTAAACATTCCCTCCAACCAAATTAGGGTTCCCGTCGGAACTATTAGGGTTCCCACCGACCGAATTAAGGTTGCTGTGAAGGCTAACAACGTTACGCTGGATTTATGCTTTCAAAAAAGCTCGGCACCACTTCTTCATAAATCGCCAAACGCGCGGCGCGATGCGCTTGCGGCGTGAAATGTGTGTTGGCTCGGCCTCGTGCGCCCTGGCCCAGTTTTTTCGCTAAAGTTTCTTCGGTTAAAACGCGTTTTAGGGCCTGTGACAAGGCATTTGGTGCTCGCGAGGCCACCAAAAGCGCGCTGTTTTCATGTTCGACCATTTCCGGCACGCCGCCGACTTGCGTAGCCACAATCGGCAAACCGGCGCCCATCGCTTCGAGCAGCGCCAGCGGCGAGCCTTCGCTGAGTGACGGCAAGGCCAGCACATCAGCAAGCGCGTAATAGGGCGCTGGATCGCTGACTTGGCCGATGAAATGCGTTTTTTCGGACACGCCCGATTCTTTCGCTAAGGCTTCGATTTCAGCGCGCTGCGGGCCGTCGCCGACAAGCACTAAATGCACGGACAATTGCGGAGTTTCGCGGCATAAAATCGCCAAGGCGCGCACTAAATCGTCCAACGCTTTTTCAAGCGAAAAACGTCCGACGGCTAAAATGATTTTCGTATTTGGCTCGATTTTTAGCGCCGCGCGCAAGGCAGCCTTGTCTCCGGCGCGTTCGGGAGTCAGCCAGTTCGGGACGATGGAATTGTGTAAAACACGAATGCGTTCGGGTTTGACGCCATGTGCTTCCAATTCTTTGGCAAAAGCGCCGCTGACGGTTATCACGCGGCGCGCGGCGCGCAGCGACCATAAATCCAAATTGTTATACAGCTTCACTTTGGCATCGGTTTGCGTGTAGCCGTGATGCCACGCAATCCACGCGCGGCGGCGCCACGCGCCCGATAAGCGCAACAAAAAATGCGATTTGACATGGTGCGTTTCGATAATATGCGGCGCTCGTTTCGCAGCTACGCGTCGCAAGGCGCTAATAACGCGGCTGTCGAAGGGAAAGCGCTCGGCAACGACATCAACTGGCACTCCGGCGGCGCGAGAACGAGCCACAAATTCGTTGGGCACCGCATCCGGCGCGATGGGCGTGCGCGAGCGATGATAAGTGACAAACGACAGCCGAACTTGGCAGGCGTCTTGCGGCGTGCCGTCTTGTGATGTAGCGCTCTGCGATTTTTCGCTGGCATGAAAATCTAAGAGATTCTTCGCTGGGCCGGTAATCGTTGCTGCTTCGACGAGGGACATCACTTTCAGTATGTTGGGTTCTGTCATTGTTTTCGCAATCAAAATGTGAAGGTTGTGCGCTAACTCAAAAACAAACTGCTGATAGAATTTATACGGCGAAACGGTCGTTTGCGCCAGACTGTCAATTTGCATTTTGCTTATCATGCGCGTGCTTTTAATTTCCTATCATTTTCCGCCCGACGCCGAAGTAGGCGCGGTGCGGCCTTATCAATTTGCACGTTTGCTGCCCGACTATGGCATTGAGCCGTGGATTTTAACGGTGCAACCGGAATTTATCGAACGGCAGGAAAAGCAAAATGTAATCGAAGGCGTGCCGCCCGAACACATCATTCGCACGCCCGTTGGACAAACGCGCCGCGTGCGTTTCATTCGTTTTGCCTCGCGTTTGAAAAATAAATTGCGGCCTCAACGCGAAGCCGTTGAAACTGTGGCGACCACTCCCTCTGCTACCAACGACATCAATAGCGAAGGATTCTTGCGTTCGACGCCGTTCACACGCTTGCTGTTGGCGTGGCTGTGGTTTCCCGACGCGATGGCGGGCTGGCGCGAGCCGGCTTTGGAAGCCGCCGAAAAATTGTTGGCGCGCGAAAAATTTGATGCGATCATTTCCACTTCGCCGCCGCGCGTGGTGCATTCGATTGCTTTGGAACTGGCGCGGCGTCACAACTTGCCGTGGCTTATGGATTTGCGCGACCCGTGGTATAAAGATGTGGACGAAATCAATTCCAAAACGCTGGATCGCGCTTACGAAAAATTGTTTTTGCCTTGCTTGGCCCGCGCCGATAAAATCGTTCTCAACACCAATCGTCTGCTTGATGATGTGGTGCAAAATTATCCGCAGGTCGCCGCCAAAAGTATCGCCATTCCCAACGGTTGCAGCGTAACACCTGCCTCGAACGAGGCTCCGGCGGTTACACAATTTTCCATCGGGCACTATGGCAGCGTTTACAGCAAGCGCGATCCCGGCCCGTTTTTGCGCGGCTTGCGCGTGTGGCTTGATAAGAAGAAATCCTCTGGCGAAAATGTGCCGTTGCGTATGCGTTTTGTCGGCCCGGAATTCGGCACGGTGCCGGAATTGATTGCTGAATTGGGGTTGGAATCGGTCATCACGCTCAATCCACCAGTGCCGCGTGAGCGTGTGCGCGAATTGATGGCCGAAGATTACGTTTTGTTGCTGCTTGCCAACAAACAACCGCTCCAAATTCCCGGCAAACTTTACGAATATTTGGCGGCACGGCGGCGTATTTTAGCCAGCGTTGATAAAGACGGCGCCACTGCCGATTTATTGGCGATGGCTAACGGCGCGGTGTCCGCTTATTCTGAGGAACGTGTGATTGAATTTCTCGAACAATTCTGGCAGGAATTTCAAGCGGGGCAAACAGCGGCGATTTCTAATGAAGAATTATTGGACGAATGTAGTTATGCCAGCCGCACCGCGCGCCTCGCCGAAGAATTAAAGGCGCTGCGCCGCTGACTTAGCGTGCTGCTGACTTTTGCGCCAAAAGTCCTTCGTGAATTTCGCGCAGGCGCGCCGCCAAAACCGACCAATCATAATGTTGTTCTACCAAAGCGCGGCCTGCACGAGTTAATTTCAAGCGTTCGTTTTCATCAGCGCAGAGCCGCAAAATCGCTTGCGTGAAATCGTCGTCGCTGTCAGCCAACAAAATGTTCTCGCCGTGCCGCGTTTCGATGCCTTCGGCGCCCAATCGCGTGGAGACAATCGGTAAATCTGCGGCCATTGCTTCGAGAATTTTCAAGCGCGAACCGCCGCCGATGCGAAGTGGCACCACCGAAGCCAACGCTTCGCGGCAATAAGACCGCACATCGCGCACGCGGCCCGTAACTTCGATGCCGGGTTTGTCATTTAATGCGGACACTTCGGGCGTCGGATTGCGGCCTACGATTGTGAAAACGAGGTCTGGATATTTTTCATAAATGCGCGGCCAAACCGATTCGGCAAAGCGCGTGACGGCTTCGGTATTAGCGTGATAATCCATTGAGCCGATAAACACGATGCGAAATTGCTTGGGCATTTCTTCGCCCGCTTTGGGCGAATAATATTCGACATTGACTCCGTTTTCGATGACGTGAACCGGCACTGTGGGCGACCATTGCATGATTTGGTCGCGGTCGCGTTCGCTAACGGTTACATGAGCATCAAAGAGGTTGATGATGCGCTTTTCCATGTCGGCCATGCGTTTGGCGGTCATTCGCGCATAAACACGGCGTGGCAGGCTGGTTTCCTGTTCGCCGTAGCGCTGCATCAGTTCCGATTCAACGTTATGCCAATCGCAAATCAGTTTGGGTTTGCTGCGCGCGGCGCGTAAAATCGGCAAATAATCGGCGAGGTGTAATCCTTCGACTTGCACGATGTCGAAATCTTTTTCGTCCAACACCTGCGCCAGTTTTTGTTGCATGGCGGGCGTGGTGTAATTGAGAATCGGTAGTGGCGTTTTACCGATTAAGCCTCGCGCCAATTTGCCTACGCTGTAACTGCTTTCGAGTGGAATGGTGATCAAATCTTCGCACCATTCGCCAACGGGGTTGCGGTTTTCAAATTGATAGCTGTCTTTTTGCTCGGCGCGGGCTTTTTCGTCGGAAAAACCCAAATAAGTCACCCGTTCGCCGCCCGCCGCGAGTTCGCGCGCCAAATAAAAATTGCGCAACTGCGCGCCAGTGCTGGGCGGCCAACATTCCTTGGGCGCAAAGTATAAAATTCGAGGCGATTCATTCATTTTTTGGAGTTTCAGAAGTGTTTTGGTCAGCTTCGCGTGCCGTTTCCCAAGTCGCGTAACGCTCGCCCCGCAGCCATTGAAAAACAGCGAGCAACGACGCATAATTTGCCAGCACAAAATAAAAAGGTAAGCTCGTCAGGCGCGCCAATTTGCCTTTTTGTTCGTCTGGTTGGCGCGATTTCCAAAACCCCGCTGCCGCCAAAGCATAAAACAAGTTTTGCAGCCCGAAAAGCGCGCGATGCAAACGCGATTTGCGTGCCAATTGCGCCGAAGACGGCCATAATGCCAATAAAAAAAACGGCGCGAAATAACGCAACACTTTGTGCGACAAAAGTTGCACCGCATAAAAGCCGCTGCGTAGCGGATTCATCATGGCGCGATGCGTCCATAAATCGGTAAACGTCTGTGTGATGATGCGCACCCGCATTTTCAGTTCGCGGTCAGTGCGGCGATTGGTTTCTTCGGTGCAAACCGCGTCCGGCTCGAAAACGGCGCGCAAATTTTGTTCGACCATGACTGTCGCAATCACAAAATCGCTGCACGCTTCGGGCGGCAAAGGCACATAAGCGGCGCGGCGCACAGCGTAAAGGCAGCCTGAGGCGCCAATGAGCGAACCGATACGGCTTTCGCAGGTCTTTAGAAACGTTTCGTAGCCCCAATACGATTTCGCGCCACTACCCACGCCGCTTTGTGCGGGGTCAACATATAGCAAACGGCCCGCCACACAACCGACTTCTGCATCGGCGAAGTTGGGCATCATAGAGCGCAAAACATCGGAGTTATACAGCGTTGTCGCGTCGGAAAACAGAATAATTTCGCCTTCCGCCAATTCGACAGCGGCATTTTGCGCCGCCGTTTTGCCGCCGCGTTGCGCTTGGCGATGCAAACGCGTGCGAAACGGATTATCACGGCGTGTGGCGAAGGTTTTTACGATTTCGTCGGTGGCATCGGACGAGCAATCGGAGGCAACGAGGATTTCCAATTTCTCCGGCGGATAGTCAAGGAGCAGCGTGTTTTCGAGTTTTGCGGTCAGGCCCAGTTCTTCGTTATAAGCCGTGATAATCAGGCTCACCATTGGCTCGAAACCGTTTTCGCGGCGCACCGGGCGCGTCTTATAGTGACTGACCAAACCGGCCAAAAGCGGATAACCAACATAGGTATAAGCCAAAGTCGCCGCGCTACCCCAAAAAAACAGCTTGGCAACGTCGCATTTTTTATGCTCATTCATACGGGCAAAGGTCTTTCTTCAAGAGTTTCCGCAGGCAAAACGCGGCCCAAAACACGGCCCGGCCCGGTTTCGTAGATGCGGCGCAGGCAGACAGCATAGCCAACCAAATAATAAACGATCCAGTAGTAGGCGACAGAAAGAAAAAAGCTGCTCGCCATATAACCCGCCAGCGATGCCTGTAAACCAACCGATAAATAATAAATGTCGCTATGTGACGGCACATCGGCAGTTTCGTGTTCCATGCGGCGCAATTGCATTAGCGGCACAAGCATAAAGCCCAAATAAACCGCTAATGCGGGCAATCCCAAATCGGCGGCGACTTGGGTGTAAGCGTTGTGGCTGGGCTTGCCCCGGTCGGTATAGTGATAAAAATTGTCCATACCAACGCCGAAAACCGGATGCGTAATGGCGACTTGGATGGATTGAAACAACAGTTGTTGCCGTTCACTGGCCGAACCTGTAGTGTCGCGACTGGTGTCAGTGATACTCGACAAACGCGTCGCATAATTGCCCGGCGCGAGCGCGATAAAGCCGACAAAAACCATGAGCGACAGCGCGCCAATGAGTAAGCGCCGTCCGCGTCCGAGTTTGTAGGCCAAAACCGCAAACATGGCCGTGAAACCGATAAATCCACCGCGCGAATAGGTAAAAATCATGCCGCCGACCAAGACGAATAAACATAAGCCGTAAAAGATTTTCGTCCACCAAGAACGGGCGATGAGCAATAGCACAAAGACAATCGGCATGATTGTCACTAAAAACAACGCCATATCGTTGGGGTCGGCAAACATTCCTCCCGCCGCACCGCGCACGCGATAACCTTCAAGCGGTGTTTGTCCGGTGCGCCAATCATGAATGGCGTTGCCCGCCAATTGCAAACCGGCCAAAAGCGCCACCCAAAACAGCCATTTCCAGCGCGATTGCGTGCGCACCACGTTTATCATCACGATAAACATCGCCACAATTTTGACGAATTGATCGGTGAAAATCTTTATCGAATCGCTGCGGTCAACTGCCAAGGGAATCGAAAGCGCCGCGAGTGCTAAAAGTCCGAGCAGCCACTTTAATTCCGGTGGGCGCGCGGTGAGGCGACCTTCCAAAAGATACTGTGTCGGCACGAACCACATCGCCGTTAGCGCCGCCGCGATTAATTGCCCGCGATCTAAAGCCGGAAAATAATCTTGCGGGCGAAAATACAGCAGCAGCGTGAACAGCACTAAAAAACCAAAGCTGATGCTATGGCCGGGCCGGTCGTGTTGCGGCACCACCAACCAACCGCTGCGCGCGGGTAGGGAAGGCGCATCGGAAAGTGGCGAATGAGTGTTGGAAGCGGCCATAGTTTTCAGCCCTCACCCCTCTCCCGCGAAGCGCGGGTGCCCTCTGGGCAGGAGGAGAGGAGCCAGGGATGAGGGCCAGTGAATATCTTAAGTCTGTTGCCCGTAATCGCGATAATAATAATAGCCGCTGCCTTCGCGCGCGTTGGTTTTGTTCAGCACCACGCCAATGACATCGGTGCCCGACTGGGCGAGCAAACTCAAACTGCGCGTCACGTCGCGCCGTCCGGTGTCGCGGCTGGAAACGACGAGCAGCGTGGCATCAGCCATTGCAGTGACGACCTGAGCATCGGCCAAGGCCAAAACGGGCGGCGTGTCCAAGACTACGAAATCGGCCATGCCACGCAGTTCGCTGAGAACTTGCGCGGCGGTGCGCGATTTGAGCAAGCGAATCGGATTGGGCGGCGTCGGGCCGCTGGCTAAGAGTCGCAGTCCCGCGACATCGGTTTCTTGCAAGGCTTCCTGCAAAGAATGCGCTCCCGTTAGCACATTGCTCAGGCCAAGCTGATTGGGCAGCGAACAAAGGCGGTGCTGTGTCGGGCGGCGCAGATCGCAATCTACCAAAATGACGCTGCGTCCGCCCAAAGCGGCGGCGATGGCTAAGTTCAGCGCCGAAGTAGATTTGCCTTCGCTGGGCAGGCCACTGGCGACGGCGATTACGCCAATGGCATCGTCCACTGCCGAAAATTCGATGTTGGTCGCCAATAATTGAAACGTTTCCAGCAAAAGCGTCGGCGCGGCAGTGGGTTCATAAAGGCTGCTGCCCGCCGTGCGATCTAAATAGGGCACGTTCGCCAATACCGGCAAGTGCGTGATTTGCGTCGCTTCGCGGTCAGTATGCAAGCGGTCATCCAATTGGTCAATCAAAGCCGCGAGGCCAATCGCCAAGACCAAACCGGCCATTATCGCCAGCACAATGGTGCGCGGCACGTTCGGACGCACTTTCAGCGCGCTGTTGGGCTGCGCGCGGAAAACGATTTCGGCGCTGGCAACGCGCGCTTGTTCGCTAATGCGCAAGGCTTGAAGGCGCTGGTTGAGTTGGTCGTAAGCGCTTTGCAGCGAGCTAACATCTAAAGTCAGTTGAGTCAAACGCAGTTCGCGTTCGGGCAAGGCGGCGAGACGGCGGCGCGTTTCGGCTAACGAGTTTTTATAAGCGTGGCCTTGCGCTTCTATGCCCCAAATTTGGCCGCGCAAACGCGCGATGTCCTGCTGCGCGACCTGCTTGACCGGGCTGAATTCGACGCGCCACGAGGCGGTTTCGGTTTGCGCCTGACTGTTGAGTTTGTTGCGCAAATCGCCAATTTGCCCGGTGATTTGCACCACGCGGTCACTTTCGGGCGTGAACTCTTGCAATAAGCGAATTTTTTCGGCTTCGAGGCGCGCTAATTCCAGTTTGAGTGACTCAACTTCGGGCTTGCGGCGGATTTCGACGGGCACAATTTGGGCGGGCGGCAATTCGTGAACCACGCGTCGCGTTTCGGCTAATTGCGCCAGACCCGCCGCTTTTTGCGCTTTGGCTTCGCGCCAGCTTTGCTCCAAGCGTTGCGTTTGGTCAACCAAGGCATCAGCTTCTTTGGTCAGGTTGAAAACGCCGTTTCTCTGCTTGTAATCGCGCAGGGCGCGCTGCGATTTATCTAACTTTCGGCGCGCTTCCACAGCCTGCCTTTGCACATAAGCGCGCGTGCCCGTTGTGTTCTGGCGGTTGTTCGATTGGCTAAAACCCACATAGTAATCGCAAACCGCGTTGGCTAAATCTTCGGCGTCTTTGCCGCTGCGCGCGTGCGATTTCACTTCCATCAAGTCGGTAGCCGGCACCGAGTCAATCAGCACATCGCCGTTACGGTGCAATTCGGCACGGCGTGGGAAGGAAAAATTAGGATTTGTGTTTATGGCGTCGCGTGTGATGATGTTGTTGGAAACAATGGCGACCTGCGTTTGCAAAGAGCGCGGCTGACTGGGGCCAAGAGCCTGCGTCAGGATGTCGTTATCGTTTTCGGGCACGCGCGCCTGCAAATAAGCCTTGGCTTCGTAAACCGGCGGCGTGAAAATCAGATAAGCCGTCGCCAGCGCCGCTACAAAGAGCAGCGTCAGAAAAATCGTCCAACGGCGACGCTGGAGAATGGCGGTAATATCGGAAAAGTCGATGGAGTTGCGCCGTTCGGGTTCGGAAGCCCACAACACATAAGGCGCCGCTGCGGCGCGCCCGCTTGCCGGTGCCACAATGTCGGAGGCGTAAGCGGACGCATTAGCTCTGGTGTTGTGGGATTGGCTTCGACCTTGGCCGCTTTGGTTTCCCGGCGGAAGTCCCTGACCGGGCGGCGGAGGCGCCATATTCGGATCGTTCAATCTGCCCTCACTTGACTGCGATGTTTTACAAAATCGGAACGACAGCAGCGCATTTCGCGCGTGAGTAAGGTTACTACAATTGACCGCTTTTGCCCCGTTTTGGCTTGCTGGTAAACCGGCAAATAAGAAGCAAATTGGGTTAAAATAGAATCAATTCCACAGAGAAGGAAAACCATGAAAAACTTGCGCCGCGCCGCCTTACTGGGCGCCACTTTGATGACTATGAACCATTTTGCGCTGGCCCAAAACGCGGCCCAAACCGAAAAAGAAGGCTGGAAACTGGTTTGGTCGGACGAATTCGACAAAGACGGCGCGCCCAATCCCGACAATTGGAACGTTGAAACGGGCTTCGTGCGCAACGAGGAAGATCAATGGTATCAAAGCCAAAATGCGCGCGTGGAAGACGGCAAACTCATCATCGAAGCGCGCAAAGAGCGCCAGCCGAATCCGAATTACGAAGCAGGCAGCACCGATTGGAAAAAGAAGCGCGTTTTCGCCGAATACACCTCGGCGAGCCTGTCCACCAATGGCAAGCACAATTGGACGTATGGCCGTTTTGAAATGCGCGGCAAAATTGATATTTCGCCCGGCCTGTGGCCCGCTTTCTGGACTGTCGGCACGCAGGGCGAATGGCCCGCCAACGGCGAAATAGACATCATGGAGTTTTATCGCGGCAATCTGCTGGCGAACATCGCGTGGGGCACCAACAAGCGCTGGAACGCCAAATGGAATTCCAAAAAGAAGCCGATTCTCGACTTCACCGACCCCGAATGGGCCAGCAAATTCCACATCTGGCGCATGGACTGGGACGACAAATTCATCCGCCTTTATGTGGATGACACGCTGCTCAACGAGCAGGATTTAAAGCAAACCATCAACGCCGATGGCCGCAATCCCTTTTTGAATGCGCCGCAGTTCATCATTGTGAATCTCGCTTTGGGCGGTCAAAACGGCGGTGACCCCAGCAAAGCGCCTTATCCCAACCGCTTTGAAGTGGATTATGTGCGCGTTTACCAGAAAAAATAGATTGGGGATGAGTTCCCCTTGAAAAGGGACGCGCTCCCCTGCGAAAGGGACGCGTGTCCCTACAAAAGGGACGCGTTCCCCTACAAAAGGGACGCGCTCCCCTACAAAAGGGACGCGTTCCCCTACAAAAGGGGAACGCTCCCCCAGAACAAATTACCGTTCCCCCAGAGCAAATTCTCGTTAATTTCCTGCAAAAACCACCGAAAATGCCACTTCTTGACCTTTCTCACGCTTTAAAACACGGTTTGCCGAGCTTTCCCGGCGACCCGGAACTGAATATTGAAATCCATTACACAACCGCGATGGAAGCGCGTTGCAACGTCAGCCGCATTGCGATGGGTTCGCATCAGGGCACGCATTTGGACGCCATGTTTCACTTTGTAGAAACCGGCAAAACGCTCGATCAAATGCCGCTCGACTGGTTTTTCGGCGCGGCGCGCCTGATTCGCATCCCGAAAGCGGCCAAAGAAGAGATCACAACCGAAGATTTTCAGAAATTCGAGGAATTTTTAGTGCCCGGCGCGCGGATTATCTACGAAACCGGCTGGCAAACTGAGTTCGGCCAGCCCCATTTTTTTACCGATTTTCCGTCCATGACACAAGACGCCGCGCGTTATTTGGCTTCGAAAAAGTTGCGACTTATCGGCATGGACACGCCCACACCCTCACGCGACGGCTTTGAGGTGCATCACATTTTGCTGGGCGCAGAAATGGTCATCGTCGAATCGCTGGCGAACCTCGATAAAGCGCCCGATACATTCACTTTTATCGGTTTCCCCTTGAATTTTGAAGGCCGCGATGGTTCACCCATCCGCGCTGTGGCTTTTGTGGAGTAGATTCCCCTCACCCCCGGCCCCTCTCCCCCAATTCGCTGCGCGGGGAGAGGGGAGAGCGAGGCCAACTCTTTTGCCCGTTTAAAATTATTCGGGGCGCATAAGTTTGGACACCCCTCTCCCCGCGCAGCGAATTGGGGGAGAGGGGCCGGGGGTGAGGGGACAGACGTGAGGGGACAAAATAAATCAATAAACGTCGCGCTGATAGCGGCGGGTTTTACTGAGATTTTGAATGTAGTTTTTGGCGCCTGCTTCGTCGAGTTGGCCGTGTTCGCGCGCGATTTGATGCAGCATGGCGTCCACGTCTTTTGCCATGCGTTTGGCGTCGCCGCAAACGTAAAAATGCGCGCCTTCTTCGAGCCACTGCCAAATATCGGCGCCGCGCTCTTGCATTCGCGTTTGAACGTAGATTTTTTCGGACTGATCGCGCGAAAAGGCTAAATCGAGGCGCGAAAGCGAGCCGTCTTGCAAGTGCCCCGCGAGTTCGTCTTGGTAAAGATAATCGCACGAGGCTTTTTGGTCGCCGAAAAAGAGCCACGCGTGGCCTTTGGCGCCCGTGGCGCGGCGTTCTTGCAAAAAGGCGCGAAAGGGCGCGATACCGGTGCCGGGGCCAACCATAATAATCGGCGTATCGCCGCTTTCGGGCAAGCGAAAACCGGGCGAAGGATGCACGAAAACGCCCGCTTTGGTGCCGGAAACCAGCAGCGCCCGGTCGGCTAAAAACGTGGACGCCACGCCGTGTCGCTGCCTTTCGTTGGCGTGCCAGCGCACAACGCCAACCGTGAGATGCACTTGTGTCGGATTCTCTTTTTGCGACGAAGCAATCGAATACAAACGCGGCTGTAACGGCGTCAGCGAGGCGACAATTTCGGCCAAAGGCGCGTTGCACGAAGGAAAAGCGCGCAAAATATCCAAAACGTCGCGGTGATCGAGCCAATCTTCGCTGTCGTCCTCGACTAACTGCTTCAAACGCGCGGATTCGCCCTCGTCGTGCGCGGTTTCGGATAAAAGCAGCAGCAAATCGTCGCTGGGCCGCGAAATATCGTAGCCGATTTGCAGCGCGACGCGCGCCGGAACAATGCGACTTTCCGGCGTGACAACCGGCTCGAAGCCCGTCGCGCCCAATGTGGACAAGATTTCTTCAACAGTCGCGTGATTATTTTCGGGATAAATGCCCAAGGCGTCGCCGGCTTCGTAAGTCAGGCCGCTGCCGGTCAAATCAATCGAAATAAAGCGCGTATCTTTTGCCGATTCCTCGCCGCTCAACTTCCGCACTTCCAAAACGTGCGCCGGAAACGGGTCGTCGCGGCTGTAAATAATTTGCGTCTTTTCCGGCGCGCGGATGACTTTTGCAGCATCAACTTTCGGCGCCGCGCCGTTGGCGCCGTTCGTCGAAACCGCGCCGTTGGAAACGCCCAAAGTGGACGACAACAAGCCATCCAACCAAGCTCGTTGTTGCAGTGTAAAAGGTGAATTTTCGGGCAGGATGTGAGGCATAAGAGTTATGAATGAGCCGCTACGCCTTCGGCGACGCAAAAACGGCGTAAAAACGACGCAAAATTCACAAAAATAGCGTCGGTTTACGCTGTTTTTGTGAATCGGAGATTAGCGGCTGTTTTTTCTAAGCGGCTACCAACTCTTTCAGCTTGGTCGCGGTTTCTTTGCCGCCGGGGATGCATTTTTTCAGGCTTTTTTCGCTGCCGTCGGCAATGGCCGCTGAATAGGTTTTGCAAAGATAGCCGCACTGCCCGCAATCGAGTTGCGCCATCGCCGCCATGAGTTGCAACGGCTTGGATTTGCCCTCGGCCAATTGCATTCGCTCGTCCAAAGGCAAATTGGGGTCGTGCCACGGCGTGTCTTCAACTGTTTCGGGTGCAGAATGCGCGGCGCCGTTGGAACTGGCGCCGTTCGATGGCAGCGGCGCGGCGCTGGTGTTGGCACCGCTGTCGAGTCCGAATAATCCGGCGAAAAAACCGTTGAGATAAGCGCGCTGTTCCGGCGAAAACGGTGCGCTGGGCGGGAGAACGGGAATGGACATAACAGCTTTCTAAACAACAGCCAATTGGCCTTCAAACAACTCCTGCAACTGCTCAATGCTATGGCGGCGCGCCCATTCAACGAAAGGCTCATCGCCATCGCGGTTTTCCATGTAAGAAGTCAGCATCGCTTCGATTTTGAACGGCACTTCGTCGCAGACGATCTCGGAAAACACTTCGCGTCCGATGCCCGCGTCGTCGCCATAACCGCCACCGATGAAAATCGAAAAGCCGTCCACCATGTCGTCGTCCACTTCGACTTTCACACCGAGCAGGCCAATATCGCCGATATAATGCTGCGCGCACGAGTTCGGGCAGCCTGTAACGTGAATATTGACCGGCTGATCGAGTTGAACGCGCGTTTCAACATATTCAGCGATTTTCAGGGCCGTCGCTTTGGTGTCGGACAGGCCGAATTTGCAGCCGAAACTGCCGGTGCAGGCGATTAAACCGGCGCGGATGTTGTTGGAATCCCAATGCAAATCCATCGCTTTCAGTTCGCTTTTCACGGTTTCAATGTCGGCCTCGTTGACGTCGGGAATGAGCAGGTTTTGCCAGACCGTCAGGCGCATTTCGCGGCTGCCACAGCGGTCGGCTAAATCGGCCAAGCCGCGCATTTGGTCGGGTGACAGCTTGCCGACAGGCAGCACCACGCCAACGTAAAATTTGCCGTCCTGCTTTTGCGAATGCACGCCGATATGCGCGTTGCGGATGGTTTTCGGGCGCGCCTTGCAGTTTTCAAGCGGAAACGAAATCGCCTCGAACGAAAGATATTTCTTGGCCAGATTCATCACGCCATCCAAACCGAGGCGGTCAATGACGTATTTGAGGCGCGCTTTTTTGCGGTCGGTGCGGTCACCTTCGTCAATGAAAACGCGCACAATCGCGGCGGCCATCGGCACGCATTGTTCGGGCGCCACCATGAGGCCGGTGTCGCGCGCAAAGTCCTGATGGCCAGTAATTCCTCCGACTAAAACGCGAAAATAGGTGCCTTCGGGCACGCTTTGGCCCGCGCCGACGCGCACCGCTTGAAAACCGATATCGTTGGTGTCTTCCAGCGTGTGAACTGTGCCGCCGCCATCGAAAGCGATGTTGAATTTGCGCGGCAGGCCATACATTTCGCGGTGGTTGAGAATGTAATGGTTCATGGCGCGCGTGAGAGGCCGCGTGTCAATCAGTTCCTGCGCGTCAATGCCCGCCGTGACGCTGCCGGTGATGTTGCGAATATTGTCGGCACCGGAGCCTTTATTGACGATTCCTGCTTCATGCAACTGCTCCAATACAATCAAGGCATCGTCCGCTTGAATTTCCCTAATTTGCAGGTTCGAGCGCGTGGTAACGTGCGCGTAATTGCCGCCTTGGTTTTCGGCGATATTCGCCACCACGCGCATCTGCGCCGAAGTGATGACGCCATTGGGAAAACGCAGGCGCGTCATGTAGGAATTTTGCACCGGCGCGACGTAAAACAGGCCGTGATACTTGAACGACAGCACATCGAGGCCTTTAGGGAACTTGTTTTCTGCCGCGTGCTGCGCGATGTCGTCCCATTGATCGAGCGGATGCACGACACGCTTGGCTTCTTCCTGCTCGGTCAGCTTTTTTCCTGCCGCAATCGCCTCGTTTTGCGCTTCCCAGCCGTATTTATCGGGCGTCGGCGGCCCGGAGTCGTGGTTGGCGTGACTGTTTGACGCGCCATTGAGGTTCAAACTTCCGCTTAAAGTCGGCAAGCCTTTCGAAGAGCGCGCCAAATTGGCACCGCTCAAAAATCCCTGCAAATATTGCTTTTGTTCTTCTGTGAAATCGTGGTTTTCCATCGTTACTTTCGCTTTTCGTCACTAAGTAATATGAGCCACAGGTGTTTCAAAGTCCCCGCGCAGCAGATTAATCTTGCGTAATTTTTGCATTTCCAATTTGTTTCAGAGAATTCATTTTGTGGGCGTTAAAACCTTGCGCCGAAAGCGTCAGGACGCTATAAACATTGAACATCATGGCAACACAAAAATATGCCGCAATTGACTTGGGCGCCGAATCGGGGCGCGTTTTGGTGGGTTCGTTCGACGGCGCAAAACTGACGCTGGATGAAGCGCATCGCTTTGCCAACACTTCGGTGCGCGTGGGTAACGCGGGCGGCGAAACGCTGCATTGGGACATTTTGCGCTTGTGGGGCGATATTCAAGATGGTTTGGGCAAAGCCGCCGCGCAGCAAGGCGAACTTTCCGGCATCGGCGTGGACACTTGGGGTGTGGATTTTGGGCTTTTGGATGCGCAAGATCAGCTTCTTGGCAATCCGGTTCATTACCGCGATGGGCGCACAGACGGCATGATGGATGTGGCTTTTGATTTGGTGCCGCGCCGCGAGATTTTTGCTTCGACCGGCTTGCAGTTCATGCAGTTGAACACGCTGTTTCAAATGATGGCGCTGAAAAATTCGCCGCAATTGCAAGCCGCCAAAACGTTGTTGCTTGTTCCCGATTTGCTCAATTTTTGGCTGACCGGCGAAAAGGCCACCGAATATACCATCGCCTCGACCACGCAAATGCTCAATGCCCAATCGCGTCAATGGGACGAAGAATTGTTGGGTAAATTAGGCATCCCGTCGCACTTTCTCACGCCGATTCAAGGAGCGGGAACACAGCGCGGCACCTTGCGCGAAAGTTTGGCGAATCGCATTGGCGCCAAAGGCACGCCGGTTTATGCGCCCGGTTGTCACGATACGGCCAGCGCAGTTGTTTCGGTGCCTGCGGGCGCCGGGGCACCCTCTGGGTTGAGTTGGGCTTATTTATCCAGCGGCACTTGGAGTTTGATGGGGCTTGAACTGGAGCAGCCTTTAATTAACAATCAAGTCGCGCATTATAATTTCACCAACGAAGGCGGGCTGGAAAATACGATTCGCTTTTTGAAAAACATCGCCGGATTGTGGCTGGTGCAGGAATGCCGTCGCGCGTGGTTGCGCGGCGGGCACGAGTATTCGTATGCCGAACTGACCGAAGAAGCCGCCGGGCAAACCGGCGGCACGTCGTTTATCAATCCCGACGCGCCAGATTTTGTCGCGCCTTCTTCGATGCCCGAAGCGATTGCCGCTTATTGCCAGCGCACCGGACAAACGCCGCCGCAAAGTGTCGGCGCGACGGTGCGCTGCTGCCTTGAAAGTCTGGCTTTGAAATATCGTTGGACACTGGAACGACTTGAAGAATTAAGCGGTCAGAAAATCGAAGTTTTGCACATTGTCGGCGGCGGCACGCAAAACAAATTGCTCTCTCGATTGACTGCCGATTGCCTTGGCCGTCCGGTTATCACCGGCCCGATTGAAGCGACGGCGACGGGCAATATTCTCACGCAAGCCCTGGCGCGCGGCGAATTGAAAAACCTATCGGAAATCCGCCAAATCGTGCGCGCTTCTTTTCCGCTCGAAACCTTTGAGCCAAAACCCTCATCGCGCGGCGCATGGGATGCGGCCTACGAAAAGTTTTTGGCGTTGCCTTAGGTGCAGAAATACTGACTTCGAAAAGCGCCTGATTCGTCTTGGCGCTTTTTCTTTCTTGTGATAAATTAAGCCGTATCTATGTCAATTTTATGGCGTTGAACCTGTTTTGCAAGAAAATCAAAAGTGAAGGCACGAAATGCATCCATTGTCTTTTTTTCGAATTTTTTTACTTCTCATCGGGTTAATTATTTTTCCGAGCAGTGAAGTTTTTTGTGACGAAACTTTCATTGGTAGGCCTGAGATTTCTATTCAGGTAGGCCATAGCGCCGCTTTGCGAAGCGTAGTTGTCGCGCCTGATGGAAAAACTGTCGCGACGGGAGGCAACGACAACGCTGTGAAATTGTGGGACAGTGCAACGGGCGAATTAAAGTGTTCGCTGCACGGTATGCAAAGTGGCGTGGCACATTTAGTTTTTTGGCCTCAAGCTAATGCGGTAGTTGCTGCGGGTATAAATGGACAGATTTGCCTTTGGGACGTGGAATCTGGTGTTTTGAAAACCCAATGGAGCGAACCCGACACAGATTTGATATTTATTGGCGCTGAAAACCAGCCTCTGTGGACACACAGCATAGGCGGGCAATTAAAAAAATGGATTATAGATGCGGAAGATTTTACTCACACGCCTAAAAATGTCGCCATTCAGAATGTGGGACGTGGCCTGCTGGCTTATAACTCGCAATTGGATGTTTTCGCGAATGCTCTGGAGAGAATAGTAAAAATCTACGACGGACGCAGTGGTGAGATGTTAAAAAGTTGGGAAACCACCGAGGCTATAAACGCGCTTGATTTTTCGCCGCAGGGTGCCACTCTGGCCGTAGGTTTATCCAATAAAGTGGTGCAAATCTGGGACTGCAAAAGTGGTGTTTTACAAAGTAGTTTGCCTGTGGAACCGCAGGTCATTACACAATTGGCTTACTCACCTGATGGAGAAAGTATTGCCATCGCCACGGCTTTAACTGTGCGTTTGCGCAACGTAAAAACGGGGCGCTTATTTAGCAAATTAGTGCATGGATTGCGTTTGAGGGGAATGACTTTCTCGCCCGACGGAAAAAGTTTTATTTGCGGTAGCGAAGATAAAACAGCTATTGAATGGGATGTTGCAACTGGAAAGCGGCGCCAAGTCTTCGGGCGAGCCTCTACTATCTGGTCTGTGGCGCTGGCACCTGATGGAAAAACCTTGGCCGCAGCCAGTGAAGAAAGTGCTGTTTTTCTATGGGATGTTGCCAGCGGAGAACTGATTCGGACATTGCCCATGCCGGGTAGTGCCAGTGCAGTGGCCTTTTCTCCAGATGGGAGTATTCTGGTTATTAGCTCGTTGTTATCGCCGGAAATTCAGGTCTGGGATTTTGCCCGTGGTATAAAACTGAACTCTTTAACCGGCCATAAAATTGGGGTGCGTAATCTGGCTTTTTCGCCTGATGGGAAAAGATTAGCCAGTGGTGGCTTAGATAATACAACGCGATTGTGGGCTGTAAAGAAAACCAACGAAATTTCAATCACCAGTAGTTTCGTTTTGCGAGAGCACCAAAAGCCAGTTTTGTCTGTGGCGTTTTCTCCTGACAGTTCGGTTTTAGCGACTTCCAGCGCTGATAAAACAATTAACTGTTGGGAGGTTGCCAACGGGCTGCTATTGCGCACTCTGTCGGGCCATCGGGCACCGGTTTATGGTGTAAATTTCGCCCCAAGGCCCCGAACGAACGGTTTTCTCTTAGCCAGCATTTCTCTCGATAGAACCTTGCGTTTATGGGATGCCAAAAGTGGTGTCCAAAAGCGCATTATAGATACAAAATTGCCAGGCACTGCCGTTTGTTTTTCGCCAGATGGCACTCAAGTTTTCGGCAACGGACGAGGCAGTATTTATAGTTGGAATGTGAAAAATGGCGTCTTTCAAAATAAACTGGAAGCACACAAAAGTTATGTGTTTTCCTTTGTTTTCTTGCGCGTGGGCACGGTTTTGGTTAGCGCAGGCGAGGATCAAATCAAACTTTGGGATGTCAAGAAATCACATTTGCGGGCATCTTTGGTTGTCGTTCCATCGCCGTTTGAGGTTGCAACTCAAGCACAAACATCATCAAAGCCACTAACTGCTGAAGCGCGCTCGTTGAATAATATCCAACAATTATCAGAGCGAGGTTATTTAATTGTGACTGAATCGGGTTATTACAAAGGTTCGGCGCAGGCAGATCGCTTTGTGAAATTTCAACTGGGCAACGAAATTTATCCGGCAGAATGCTTTCAAGCGCATTATTATCGGCCCGACTTGGTTAGGCGTATCTTAGCTGGCGAAAATGCGCCTGAAGTAGGAACTTTCAAGGGTGCGCGGCCTCCCATCGCAAAAATCGAAGAAATATCTGCTCCTTCAAGCAGCACTGAAGCCAACACCAGTTCCGGCGAAATGCTTTTTCTGAAGGTTGTAGTGGGCGATGACAGCGGTGTAAAGAATATCGCCTTTTTTATTAACGGCTTACGTTCCGAAGCGCGTCCTTCATTGGCTGTAAGTCGGCCTCTCACGTCAGAAAGCCGCACGTTGAACGACGCGCAATCGTTTCAAAAAATTCATCAAGCAGACTACAAAGTTTGGCAGCAGTTTTTGGTGGAATTGCCATTGCCGCCGCATGAGGCCGTTGTTAGGGTGCAAGCGATTGCTTTTGATGAAGATAGTTTGCAATCGCCTCGCATGGAATTAATGTTAAATCGCCCTGTGCTACCGCCAGTGCCCGGAAAATTGCTGGGGTTGTGTGTCGGAGTGAGCCGTCATGTGGACGAACGCCTGAATTTGCGTTTTCCCAGTGTCGATGGTAAAGCTTTATCCACCGAATTTCAAAAGGCGGGCGCGCTTTATCGTGGGGCTGAAATTCAAACTTTAATAGACGAACAAGTGACAAAATCGCAGCTAATTGGGGCTTTAGATAAGTTAGTCAATCAAACTTCGCGTGCGGATACGGTTATTCTTTCTTTAAACGGACACGGCTGGCGCGATGAGGAAGGTCAGTTTTACTTTGCCACGCATGACGTTAATAGACATGATGTGAAGAACACGGCGTTGCCCTGGAGTTTGATATTGGAACGCTTGACACAAATGGCACAAAAAAGCCGCCGTGTTGTCGTTTTGCTTGATGCTTGCCATTCGGGTAGCGTGGTCACCAACGAAGAATTGATAAAATCTGCTTTGCAGGCTAACGTTGGCGTTATGCTTTTCGCCAGCAGTCAGGGCAATGAATTGAGTTTCGAAAGTCAAGAATGGGGGCACGGTGCCTTCACCACGGCCATGTTGGAAGCGTTGCAAGGCAGGGGCGGTTTAACAGGCGAAAAAAACATTAGCCTCTTGGATTTTATGGCTTATGTGGCTCGACGTGTCAAAGTTCTCACACAAGATCAACAACATCCCCGTGTGCCGTATTTGCAAGACTTTGAAACGGATGGGATGTTCTTTTGTATACCTTGAACTCCCGTGTGATAGCCAGCAAGTTGTGCGCGCCAACTGCCCTATGAAACCTTATGAAACCTTCGCGCCAAAAGCCACATAGCACGGCGCGTGGTTTATAGTGTTGGGAATACCTTTGCACTTTTGTCTTTCGCAGGTTGTGTTGGTTAAAAAGGTTATCTCACAGTTAATAGAGCACAAAGAGAAGGGTAGAGAGATAGAACAGCATGAAGACAGCACTGGAAAATAGAATGTGATTCTCACATTAGTTTTTTTGTTTGACTTTTGCGGTGCGCTTCAATAGAATTAGCAAGTAATCCGCTTGTGAAATTTCAACCGAAATTGAATTTGTCGGGCCGCATCTTGTGAAAGGGTGCGGAAAATTCCGCTTTTTGTTTTCTCCCCGAAGTGCAATCTTTTGTAAACCTCTGGCCCTGTGCTGCATTTATATGGCGCTGTCGGCCCGATGGCACGCAAATCCAAAGGGCGGTTTTTCAGACGAAAATACAATGGTGTTCCATTTTTGAGGTGAATTCGTGACTATTGGAGGCAAGCGCGAGGCGCGTCGCGCATACGGTTTGGACGAGTTGGCTTTGGCGCCGGGCCTGACCGCTGTTGACCCAGATGATTGTGATGTGTCGCTGCAAATCGGCGATCTTCGCTTAAGCATTCCTTTTCTGGCCTCGGCTATGGACGGTGCTGTAGATGTCGCTATGGCCGTGCGGATGAGCAAACTCGGCGGCATCGCGGTTCTTAATGGCGAAGGCTTGAACACGCGCTATGAAGATGCGCATTCGCAAATTGTGCGTTTGGTAAATGAACCGGTAGAACACGTTGTGCCGCTGATACAAGACCTGTATCGCGAACCGGTGAAAGAAGAATTGATCGCGCGGCGTGTGCGCGAAATTAAAGAGCAGGGCGGCGTCGCGGTGCTTAGTTTTACGCCGCTGGGCATTCACTTCGCCAAAACCGCCATCGAAGCCGGCGCCGATGCGATTGTGATTCAAAGCAGTGCCACGACAGCGAAATTTAAGTCCAGCAAAGGCTCAGATTTCGATTTGTCGAAAATCTGCTCTGAATCCAGCGTGCCAGTGATTATCGGCAACTGCTGCACTTACGAAGGCACGCTTTCCTTGATGGAAGCGGGCGCCGCAGCGGTTTTAGTGGGCGTTGGCCCCGGTGCCGCTTGCACAACAAGGCGCGTTTTGGGTCTTGGCGTGCCGCAAGGCACCGCAATTGCTGATGGCGCGGCGGCGCGCGATGATTACTTCCAAAAAACGGGCCGTCATGTGCCGGTTATTGCCGATGGCGGCCTACGTAACGGCGGCGATGTCTGCAAAGCGATTGCGTGCGGCGCCGATGGTTTGATGATGGGCCAGCCGATTGCCAGCACGTTTGAAGCGCCCGGCCAAGGTTATCATTGGGGCATGGCGACCAGTTCGGCAGGTTTGCCGCGTGGCACCCGCATCAAAGTGGGGCAAAGTGCCAGTTTGCAGCAGGTTTTATTTGGCCCGGCCACCAAAGATGATGGAACGATGAATTTCGTGGGCGCTCTCAAACTGGGCATGGGCAGTTGCGGCGCGCTTTCTCTCAAAGAAATGCACACCGTTGATTTGCTTATTGCTCCTGCTTTGCAAAGCGAAGGAAAACGCCAGCAGTTCGATCAAAAAGTCGGACAAGGAAAGTGACGATTGACGAATTACGATTGTCGAGTGCAACTTTGATGAACGCAGGAGTGTTGAAGGCACGCACTAAAAGTTTTGCTCTTAATGTCATTCGTTTTGTCGGCACCTTGCCGCGAAATTATGCGGCGGATGTAATGGGCAGACAATTAGTGCGTTGTGCCACTTCCGTTGGTGCAAATTATCGTGCAGCGTGCCGCGCCAAGTCTGCGGCAGATTTTGTCGCTAAAATGAAAATTGTTGAGGAAGAAGCCGACGAAGCGATTTACTGGATGGAATTGTTAGGCGAAAGTGGTTTTGTTTCGACCCAACAAGTAGCACCTTTGTTAGGCGAGGCCAATGAAATTGTGGCTATGACTGTTGCTTCAATCAAAACGAAACGGGCCAATTTGGCTCACGAACCAACTAAAAACTCGTCAATCGTCAATCGTAATTCGTCACTCGCATGAATCCTATTTCCAACGAAACCATCGTCGTTCTCGATTTTGGCGCGCAATACGCGCAGTTAATCGCGCGCAAGGTGCGGCAATGCCGCGTTTATTGCGAGATTTTGCCCTTCGACGCGACGATTGAAGAAATACGCAAGCTCAACCCCAAGGGTGTTATTTTTTCGGGTGGCCCGTCGTCGGTTTATGAAACCGAAGCGCCTCGCTGTGCCGATGCACTTTTTCATTCCGGTTTGCCCATTTTGGGCATTTGCTACGGTCATCAGGTGATGGCGCATATGCTGGGCGGCAAAGTGACGCCTGCTGATAAGCGCGAATTTGGCAAAACGGAATTGCACGTCCGAGAAAATTCGCCGCTTTACGGAGGCTTGAACCCGCGCCTGATTTCGTGGATGAGCCACGGTGATTATGTTCTCGAACCGCCGCCCGGATTCGTGGCGACTTCGTCCACGCATTCGTGTCCGGTGGCTTCGATGGCTGATGTTGACCGCAAGTTATTTGGCGTGCAATATCACCCCGAAGTAACGCATACGCCGTGGGGTATTGAGATTATTCGCAATTTCCTGTATGATTATTGCGGATGCACCGGACAGTGGACGATGGGTAATTTCATCGAAACTGAAGCGCGGCGCATTCGTGAAATCGTTGGCGAAGATCGCGTTCTATGTGCCCTTTCGGGTGGCGTTGATTCCGCCGTTGCCGCTGTTCTTATTCATCGTGCCATTGGGCCGCAATTGACGTGCTTGTTTGTCAACCACGGTTTTTTGCGTAAAAATGAAGCAGAGCAGGTCTGCCGCACTTTTACCCAGCAATACTCGGACATAAAGTTTCGTTACGTTGATGCCTCGAAGCACTTTTTAGAGTTGCTCAAAGGCGTGACGGCCCCGGAAGAAAAACGCAAAAAAATCGGCAACGAATTCGTGGCAACTTTTGACCGCGAAGTTACAGAACTGGGCAAAACCAAATTTTTGGCGCAAGGCACGCTATACCCGGATGTAATTGAAAGTGGCACGAAATCCGCTGCGAAAATCAAGACCCATCACAATGTTGGCGGCTTGCCCGAAAATATGCAGTTCAAGTTGTTGGAGCCGTTTCGCACTTTGTTTAAAGACGAAGTGCGTGCCATAGGCGAAGAATTGGGCCTGACCAGCGAAATGGTATGGCGCCAACCGTTTCCAGGTCCGGGACTGGCGATTCGCATTATCGGCGAAGTGACCGAAGAGCGCTTGGCTGTCTTGCGCGAAGCCGATGCCGTTCTAATTGACGAAATCAAAAAAGCCGGTCTTTATCGTCAAATCTGGCAATGTTTTGCGGCGCTTTTGCCGACAGTGAATTCGGTAGGCGTGATGGGCGATCAACGCACTTATGCGCACCCGATTGTAATTCGCGCTGTAACCAGCGAAGACGGTATGACCAGTGATTGGGCGCGCATTCCGCATGATATTTTAGAGCGCATTGCGAACCGCATTGTTAACGAAGTCGAAGGCGTCAATCGCGTGGTTTATGATGTCACCAGCAAACCACCAGCGACCATTGAGTGGGAGTAAACCAAGTTAGGAGTTTCCCGTGAGGAATTATGAGTTAATTCCGCAACTCCTAACCAAAACTTTCGACTCAAAACTGGAGTTTTATGACTACCGCACACGAAGAAGACGTTGTTATTGCCTTCCGCCAAGCGGTGGAAGAGGAAATGCAAAAAACAATGGCGGGCGAGATGACGCCTGTGGATATTTTCGCCGGCGGAGCCTCCGCTGAGGAAGCCTTGCGCCGTTTGGCCGCGCGTCACGCGGAGTTGGAACAGGAAGTCGCGCTTTTGCGCACCATTTTATTGCGCTTGGTTTCTGAACCTGTGGACCAAAACGCCCAAAGCTAAGTGCCACAGATTCGATTTTAAACTGCCTACGAGTATGAACACGGTGCATCCCTTTCGCCCCGAACAATTGTCTTCGGACATTCGCACATCGGCGTCCGATATCCAATCGGTTTTGTTGACAGCCGAACAAATACAACAGCGCGTGCAGGAATTGGGCGCGCAAATTTCGCGCGACTACGAGGGCAAAGACCCGGTTTTGGTCGGCGTCTTAGTCGGCGCGGGCATTTTTACCGCTGATTTGTTGCGCGCCATCACTATTCCTTGTTTTCTCGAATATGTGGCGATTTCGTCGTATGGCAAGGAATCGCGTTCATCAGGTGTCGTTAAAATTGTCAAAGACCTTGACGAAACCGTTGAAAGCCGACACGTTCTAATTGTGGAAGACATCGTAGATACTGGCCTCACGTTGAACTATTTGCTTGACATGATGCGAAATCGCAATGTGGCGAGTGTAAAAACCTGCGCTATGCTTGATAAGCCCTCTCGCCGCCTGACCGATGTTAAGTGCGATTATATTGGCTACGAAGTGCCTGACGAATTTGTGGTGGGCTATGGCCTTGATTTCGCTCAGAGGTATCGCAATCTGCCCTATGTCGGTGTGCTACGTCCCGAAGTTTATGGAGGAAAATAAGCGCGAAGTGCCGCTTTTTGCCGTAGAAACTTCTTTTGCGATGCGATTCCCGATGTATGACGATGCACTCCAAAATTGCGTTACAATGACGAAAAATTTAATGCTCTGCTTTGAATAAAGCCCATTGATCAAATTTTCGGGCCGTGGCCTGCGGTGTTGCCGCCATTAAGGCTGAAAATTGAAGTTATCTCCAACACGCAATGCTATACAGCGCGACCAGCGCGCGCTTAGATTCCCCAATTTGATTTTGTTTAAAGAACGCCCCGCGTTCTGAGGTTTAAAAGGAATATGACTCAAGAAGAGACTCCGGTTTTGCCGGGTGACATTGATGTATTAGAACAGGCTGCCGTTGTGGCGGCTGGTGTGGCGGCGCGTCCGGCGCGCCGTGCGGAACGTGCTCCAGCGCGCACTGCTAAAGAACCAAAAACCACCCGTTCCCGTGCTGCGGCAACAACGGTTGCCGTGCCGGTCTCAACAGCCGCTGAATCGCCTGTTGAAACTGAGATGGAAACCATGGCCGTCAAAAGCGTAGTGCCGTCTCTGGCAACGCCAGTGGAGACGCCCCATTTCCCTGCATTAGAAGAGAATGTGGTTATGGCCCAAGAAGCTTTACCTGTGGACGCCAGCAGAGAAAGAACTGCTGTTCATGCCAATGAACAAACCGAAGGCCCAGAAGAAATTGCGGTGGAAGCGGCGCCTGAACTTGGCGAAGACAGCGGCATAAGGCCGCGTGAAATGGTGACAGCCAACGATGAGTCTGTAATGCCAAATCCCCTTAGACCGTCTGCGTCCGTGCCTATGAATCCACTGGAAGCGTTGCCTCGTGAAGAACGGCCTTTAGAAAGTCGTGGTGTGCGCTTTCGCGGACGCGAAGGTCGAGTCGAAGTGAGAGGAAGACAAGGTATGCCCATAGTTACCGATCCTCGCGCCTTTCGTCGTCAAGAAGGCGAATTGCGTGACTCGCGTGATCCACGCGAAATTCGTGAATTGCGCGACCCACGTGAGATACGCGAAATTCGTGAGGCGCGCGAACCACGCGAAATGCGCGATAAAGAAGGCAATGTTTTGCCCGGTGGACGTCTGGCTTCGCCGCTGCGCGATCCGCGTCTTGAAGGGCGCGTTGAAGGGCGTGAAGCACGGGGCGAAGGTCGCGTTGAAGCGCGTGGTGAGAATCCCAATCGTGAAGTTGCCAATCGTGAAGCTCGCGGTGAGAATCCCAATCGTGAAGCGCAAGGCCGGGGTCGCTTCGAGCGCGATTTGCCGCGTGGGCGTCAGGAACTGGATTTATCCACGTTAGAAGACAAGAATTTGACCGAATTGCGCGAAATTGCCAAGAATTTAAATATTGTCAGCACGGCTGCCCTGAAAAAAGGCGATTTGGTGTTCAAAATTCTCGAACAACAGGCCGAAAATCACGGGCATCAGTTCAAAAAAGGCATTCTCGATATTCTGCCGGACGGCAAAGGTTTTCTGCGCACCGATGGTTATCTGGCGGGCAACGAAGATGTTTATGTGTCGCAATCGCAAATCAAGCGCTTCAACTTGAAAACCGGCGACATGGTGACTGGTATGGTGCGTCCGCCCAAAGAAATGGAGCGCCATTATGGACTTTTGCGCGTGGAAGCCATCAACGGCGAAGCGCCCGATTTCTCCAAGGCGCGCAAAGAATTCGAGCGTCTCACGCCGATTTTTCCCAACAAAAAATTCAAGTTGGAAATGGAACAGGAAAACATCACAGCGCGCGTGATTGATCTGGTCACTCCCATCGGCAAAGGCCAGCGCGGCCTGATCGTGGCACCGCCCAAAGCTGGCAAAACCACGTTGATTAAGACAGTTGCCAACTCCATTGCTGCTAATCATCCCGAAGTCATTTTGATTGTGCTGCTGATTGATGAGCGCCCCGAAGAAGTGACTGACATTGCGCGCAGCGTAAAGGGTGAAGTCGTCGCTTCCACGTTTGACGAACTACCAGAAAATCATATGCGCGTGGCTGAAATGGTCTTTGAAAAGGCCAAGCGTTTGGCCGAGCAGAAAAAAGATGTCGTCATTTTGATGGACTCGTTGACCCGTTTGGCACGCGCTTCTAACCTTGTTGTCAATCCGTCGGGCCGCACTATGACGGGCGGTCTTGATCCGGCAGCGATGCATCGCCCCAAGCGTATGTTCGGCGCGGCGCGCAACATCGAAGAAGGTGGTTCGTTGACCATTTTGGCGACGGTTCTGGTGGACACCGGCAGCCGCATGGACGAATACATTTTTGAAGAATTGAAAGGCACCGGTAACATGGACTTGGTGCTGGATCGTAATCTGTTTGATTCGCGCGTCTTTCCGGCGATTGACATCAACAAAAGCGGCACGCGCCGCGATGATTTGCTGCTGAGCAAAGAAGATTTAACGGCGACAATGCACCTGCGGCGCACTTTGGCAGCGTTGGACAACGATAAAGCCATTCATTTGTTGATTGATCGCCTCAAAAACACCAAAACCAACGAAGAATTCATGCAAATTGTGCAGCGTTCTTCGCGCGCGCAAGGCAATTCCTAAGCCGATTGAGTGAAGCACACCATTTTGTGGAAAACCCGACAGAGAAGCTAAAAGTAGGCGCGTGGCGAAGTTGTTGCTTGTTACGCGCTTGATTCTTTTCGGAAAATCCTTTTGGAAAATGGTGCCATGAACGAAAACACGTTTCCTCTTAATGCGAGTTTGACCAATGTCGGCCCTCAACCGAGAGCCGTGTTGGGGCAATCCAACGCTTCATCAATATCCCTTGTGGAAACCGCGAATTCATCACAACAGGGAACCGGCCAAAGCAATTTGGTTTCTGACCCGCCTACTATGGAAATGGCGGTCATTGTTCCCACTTTGAACGAGCGCGAGAATATCGAGCCGCTGATTGCCGATATTTTAGCTGCCGACGCGCGCTTGCACGTCATTGTCGTGGACGATGGTTCTGCCGATGGCACTGCTGCGTTTGTCAATGAATTTTCGCACAGCGCAAGCGGCGATGCGAATCGCGTTCATTTAATTGATCGCGGCAAGAAATTAGGCTATGCTTCGGCCATTCAAGATGGAATGCGCCTCGCCTTGAAAGAGGGCGCGCGTCTCATTTTGCAAATGGACGCCGACTTTTCGCACAATCCTTCTTATCTGCCAGAATTGTTGAAAAAACAAGCTGAAAACGACTGCGATTTGGTCATAGGTTCACGTTATGTGCCGGGTGGCGGCACCAAAAACTGGGGCATTGACCGCAAAATTATGTCGGCAGGCGCAAATTCGTTGGCGCGCACCTTGTTGGATTTATCCGCCAACGATTGCACTGCCGGGTTTCGTTGTTGGAAGCGCGATTTGATTGAAAAATCGGGTGTTTTGGACGTGCAAGTGCAAGGTTACGCGTTCTTATTTATGACGTTGTATCGCTGCACCCGCCTTGGCGCGAAAATCGGTGAAGTGCCGATTATTTTCGTGGACAGGCAATATGGCAAAAGCAAAATGAGTCGCCGCATCGCCGTCGAAGGCGTGCGAGTGTTGTGGAAACTGTGGTGGCAACACGTTCGCGGCAAGAGTGTCTGAATGCAGCATGATTGGTAACACAAGAAAATTCGCGACGATCCTTGTTGCGTTGATGGTTTCAGGCACTATTTCAAAAGCCCAGCCCGATTTGGGTGCGACTGGCAAGAGCAACAATCCGCCCAATCGCGATGCTGCCCAACGCGCCGCCCAAAAAGCCGCCAAGGAAAAGCAACGGGCCAACGGCGATAAGCTGCTGAACAAACTCACTGAACGCGAGGCAGACCGTCAGGGACATCGTTTAGAGCGCCTGCCCAAGTATTTAAATGCTTACGGCATTACGGACGCGAAAACGCAGGATGCCATTATGGCGCATCTGAAAAACACCTCGACTGAGCGGCAGGAAGTAACTAAAGCACAATATAAGCTGCGGCGCCTATTGATCGTGGCAAGCACCATGGAATCACAAATCAAGGAAGCCTCCGAGGCTTTGCGCAAAGCAGAGAAAGATTACGAAACGGTCTTTCAAAAATCGCTGACCGATTTAGATAAAAAAGTCGCTTACACCAAAAACGTCCGCCTTGAAGCCGCTTTATTAGCTTTGGGCGCGCTTGACCCGAAAGGCATCATTGGCGCTTCTTAAATCACTGCAAATTACTGGCAAGCCTTGACGGATAATCACGGCAACGGTATCATGGATTAGGCCTTTGAAGTTACAGTTTCGTGACCCAAGCGGCAAAACTAACAAGCAGCAATATAATATGGTGGCGTGGCCGAGAGGCTAGGCAACGGACTGCAAATCCGTCTACATCGGTTCGATTCCGGTCGTCACCTCTTGAAACTCCAACGCCGCCCCAGATTTTTCATCTGGGGCGGCGTTTTTGCTGTCAAAATTATGCTTTCAAGCCAAAATCGGTTGCACAACGGTGCCGGAAAC
>JANMKN010000001.1:0-23026 GCA_031372065.1 Abditibacteriaceae bacterium
GCTTCCAAGCCGGCAATCATCACAAGAAAATACAAAAGATAACAATAAGGCGCGTTTCTGAGATCAAAGGCCCGCGCCAGTTCGTTGGCCCCACGATACAACGCGCCACGCTTGCGGTAAAGGGCCAGCGGAAACCAAACGCAAACAAAGCCAATGAGGGCACCGAAAATCATATCCAGCGGATAGTGAAAGCCAACCGCCACGCGGCAAATACTCATCACAATCGCTGTGATCGTCCAAAACCAACCCAAACGGCGATTCCAGAAAAATAACGCGGCAGACAAGCCAGCCAGCATGGCAGCGTGATCGCTGGGAAACGAACCCAAATGGCGTAATCCCTCGAAAACGCCTTCCATATCTCTGGGCGAAGAAATCAACCAATAGGAGGCAAAGGGCCGATTAATATCCAGTTCAAAAGCAATCAGCCGCGCGATAACATAAGCGACCATGCCGCCCAAACCAAAAATCAAAACCTGCGCGCGCGATTGTTCGCGCGCGATGAGCGGCCCATTGGCATTTTCGGCAGTCACAATCGCCAAAAAATCGCGCAGCCATGCGCGCTTGTCTTTTTTCGTTGTCAGCGTCGCATCGCTGAATAACACGCGGCTGTTTTCATTGCGCGGCCAGAACCACAGCAACAAAAGCGTCGCCAACACCAGCACATCCGAGCCACGATCAGTCAGAAACAACGCCAATTTATAGAGGCGCGAATGCTCTGCCGCATAGTGATTAAGCCACAGCAAAAGGCGGACATTGGCCCGATAAAACAATTCGATAAGCGGAGTGGCGGCAAGAAACAAGAACATGAAGTTGCAAAAGACGACCAAAACCTTCTGCCTAAAATTTACAACCCTCCGCCAGTCAGGTCAAACGGAACACCTGACAAGACGCCAATAAAGTCATTTTGCAGGCGTTCGATGCTCAAAATGTAAAAATAAGCGTCGAAATGGCCTGTTTTTGTAAATTAACGCCAATTTAATTGAAAAATCTCAAAAGAAACTGAAAAATAACTTCCCCTTGTTTTTTGAGAATTGTATCCTAAAGAACAGAATGAGCTGAACTCGTGCGTTAAGCAGAGCAAGATGTCACAAATCCTGTCGGAGCAAAACGACGAGATACTCTCGATCTATCTACTGTGAGGAAGGAAGTAATATCATGATTCGGGTTATGCTTTTCATTGACGGGACTTGGCTTTATGCCAACACTCCCCGTCTCGCCGATGCATTCGGTGATCCAGACTTTCACGTTGACTTTGGCAAACTGCCGCGCGTGCTGGCGGACGAAGTTTCCAGACAGTTGGGCGATGCCGAAATTGACGTTGTGCGCGTGCATCTTTTTGGCTCTTATGCCGCCAACTACGATTTGCGTGATGATGAAGCCGTGCAACGCTGGCTTGATTTCTTTGATAGGCTCAAAGAAGAATACCACTACGAAGTTGAATTATTCCCCGTCAACTTCATGGGACGCCGTCTTCGTAAAATAGACCGCGCCACCGACGATCCGTTTGAACCCAAAGAAAAATGTGTGGACATCTCGCTGGCAACCGCGATGATGTATTACTCAGCCATTCCCAACGCCTACGATATTGGTATCGCTGTCATTGGGGATCGCGATTTCTCGCCGATGCTGCAAAGCGTGCGGCGTTTGGGTAAGCGCGTGGCTATTGCTTCCATCAAAGGCAGTTGTTCGCCAGAGTTTGCCGATCCTCGCGACGAAGCGCGCGTGAAAGATTTCGATATCGTCTGGCTGGACGACTTGCTGCATCGCTTGGAACTGAAATACGAGCGTCATCAACTGGCTTGCGAAGCGCCGATTCACAAAGGCGCGCGCATGGTATGGACAACGTTCCACCCGCGCAAAGGGCAAAAGTTCTTCTGCGAAGAATGTCGCCGCGAATTCTCGCGCCAGAAGGCCGAAATGCAAACGCAATTCGTGTCCAATGTAATGGAAACCGACGCCTATATGGAACGCGTGGACACCGCGCCGCAGGTCTCGCGTCTCACCGGCACCATCAAGCGCAAGTTCTGGGATCGCAACTACGGCTTTATCGCCGGGCACGATGGCTTGGATTACTTCTTCCATCTGGATGATGTGATGGACGGTTACGGCTTCGATGAGATTTATGAAGGTTTGCTCGTGGAATTTGAGGTGCGCAAGCGCCCCAGTCCCGATAAAGCTGGCGCCGCCCAGCGTGTGCGCGTGCAAACCAATCGCATGGTGCAGCATCAGGACGAAGACGAAGACCTCGACCTCGAACAAGAAGGGCATTATGTGCCCAGCGACATGGATTTGGATGCGGACATGGATGCGGACTTGGACGCGGATGTGGATGCGGACTTAGACATGGACGTGGATGACGTGAATGTAGATGTGGACGAAGAAGTCGAAGTGGACGCGTAAGCGATTTCTCGTTGTGAAAACAAGAACGGCGGATGCAAAATGCATCCGCCGTTCTTATTTTTGTGCTACTTTGTTGCGGCTTTCGATGTTACTCGTTGTGTTCTTGACACCAGCGCAGCAGCGTTTCGATTTCGACCACTTGCACGCGACATAACCAACTACTATCATCGCGCGTAGCACGTTCGCAACGCTTCACGAATTCATCGGGCTGCCATGTCTGGGCACGCCGCAACGTGGCCGTAAAATCCTGTGCGGACGTTTCATTTGCCAGCGTAGCTAAAACCGCTTCGTAAACTTCGGCAAACGCCGGATGCGCGCCGGTGCGATTCCACCAATAAAGCGAATTGCTGGCATCACCTTCGCGGCGATGCATAATCGCGTGCCAGAAACTGCCCGTTGGCGTGTTGATGCCTTGCGAAATGGTATGAGAACCTTCTAAATCGTCGTTCCACAGCAAAAGCCCGGCGCGCACGGCAGCGGAAAGCGGCGCGTTTTGAATTTCCCGCGACAAATCGGCATCCCAGATTTGCGTGGGAAAAAGCGGCGGCAATGGCTGGCGTTTTTGAAGTCGAGAAACGATGGATTCAAGCATAAGAATTTTAGTTTGGCACCGTAAAACTGCCGCCCGATGGCATTGAAGTGTTCGGCGCGAATGTGTTGGAAACCTGCGGTGCAGAAAGTGAAGCCATCATGCCCAATGCAAAGAACAGAATGCCCAACACCAGAAAAGCCGTGCCGATAATGCCTAAAATGCGCCCGACATTGGCAGAAGTGCGCTCGACCGGGTTGGCGCGGCCTGCATCAATCGCGGCAACCGCCTGATTGCCCATATACCACGCAAAGGGCGCGCAAAGCTGGCAAATCACGAATCCCAAAATACCCAAAATCAAAACCGTCGTGCCGTTGACCGCTTCGGGATATGTGCTTTGATAGGCCGGGCGATAAACGGGCGCCAAACCACCCGGCTCTGGAATTGGCGGCGCGCCAAAAGGCTGATTCGCTGGCGTTTGATTGAACGATGGATTGGCCTTTGTTTGACTAAACGCGCTGACATCAAATGCGGCTTGCGATGGCAAAGCATTCGGATCGAATTGCGAAATTTGCGCAGGTGTGGCCCAACCTTTGGCGACCACAACCTGCGCAAAATTCTTTTGCGGCGTGCGTTCTGCCGCCGCTGCTTCGATTTGCTGCCGCGTCATTAAGCCCGCGTTAAAAAGCGCCGCTGCTAATTCTTGTTCAGTCATGTTTCAAAAATTAAAACGGCGAGGGAATGGGTGGCGGCGGATAATTGGGCTGATCTTGCGGTGCGCTGCCTTGAGCCGGGAAAAAGCTGCGATACACCAAAGCCGGAGCTAACACACCAATAGGGCCGGTAAACAGCACGCCCACACAACATGCCACCACTCCCACCAGTGCGGCCAGACCGACGACAATCAGAAAACCGACAGCAGTGAAAACCTGTGACTTCAAAGTGTTCCAACTGGTAGTCATGGCGCCGATGGCATCCATTTTTCTGTCCACCACTAAAGGCGTCCAAAACATCAGGCCTCCCATGAGCATAAAACCGGGAATACAGCAAAGAAGAAACCCGATCAACAAAGCGATATTGAAAAGCACTTGACCGATTAACATTTGTCCAAAATACTGCCCGCCGCTAAACAGGTCATTGAGTGAAATCGGATGTCCATCAATTTGATTAAGTGCCATTTTATAAAGTCCAGCCATAAAAAATGCACCCACTAAAATACCAAGCGCCTGACTAAAAAGACTGGCCCCCAAATTGGCTCCAATAAGGGCAAACGCGGCAGCAGGATTGTTGGGGTCAGCCTGTGTTTGTGAACCTGCATTGGCAATTTGCGATGGTATGTTGGAAAGCATGATGGCGAAACCGTAAATCAATACAGCAGGCACCCAAACGCCGAAATTAGATTTGGTTAGTTCCCATGCTTTGCCAATAGCGGAGAAATCAATCGTCGCCGCTGGTGCGACGTTTCCAGCACTGCCCGGCAGTGGTCCCGGATTGGGAATCGCGCTACCGCTTTGCCACGGCCCACTCGCAGGTGGCGCGGCTGGCATTGGCATTTGCCCGCCCAATGCATTTGGATCGAATTGCGCGATTTGTGCGGGTGTAACCCAGCCCAGTTGCACAACGGTTTGCGCGAAGTTTTTGCCCGCTGCGCGCTGCGAAGCAGCGCTTTGCACTTGTTCCTGCGTGAGTAGCCCCGCTTCAAATAAAGCGCGGGCCAGTTCTTGATCGGTCATCGAAATTCCTTTCCACAACACGTCCTGTCAGAATTTTACGCCTGCCCCGATTATAGCAAAAATTAATGGTGTCTTTAATCGAAATTTTACAGAAATTTTTATGAAACACGGTTGACTTTGAACACCATCGCGCCTATAATTTCTCTTCGGGTTAGCACTCTCTGTCATTGAGTGCTAACAAAATTCAAATTCAAACCTCAAAGGGAGGAGATCGCAAACATGGCGACTATCAAACCGTTAGGTGACAAAGTTCTGGTGCAACCGAACACGAGCACCGAGAAAACCGCTGGTGGCATCGTGCTACCGGACAGTGCCAAAGAACGTCCGCAGGAAGGCAAAGTGATCGCAGTTGGGCCGGGCCGCACCTTGGACAGTGGCAGCAAAGCTGAGATCAGCGTTAAAGAAGGCGACACCGTCATTTACTCGAAGTATGGCGGCACCGAAATCAAGTTGGACGGAACAGAATACCTGATTCTCGATGAAAGCAGCATTTTGGCTGTTAAGAGCGAGTAACAAAGGGAGTTGAAAGTAAATGGCGAAAGACCTTCGTTTTAATGAAGAAGCCCGTCGCGCGTTGGAGCGCGGCGTGAACAAAGTGGCCGATGCCGTCAAAGTGACGCTTGGCCCTCGTGGACGCAACGTTGTTATTGAAAAGAAATTCGGCAGCCCGGTCATCACCAAAGACGGTGTGACCGTTGCTAAAGAAATCGAATTGCCAGACCCGATTGAAGATGTCGGCGCCAAATTGGTCAAGGAAGTCGCTTCCAAAACCAACGATGTGGCTGGCGACGGCACCACGACGGCTACCGTTTTGGCCCAAGCGATTGTGCGCGAAGGCTTGCGCGTTGTCGCTGCCGGCGCCAATCCTCTGGCTGTCAAGCGTGGCATTGACAAGGCTGTGGCCGCTACTGTGGAAGAAATCCGCAATATGTCCACGCCGGTCGAAGACAAAGACGGCATCGCGTCGGTTGGCGCTATTGCCGGCAACGACCGCGAAATCGGCGAATTAATCGCTGAAGCGATGGATCAGGTCGGCAAAGACGGCGTTATCACCATCGAAGAATCGAAGGGCACCGGCACCACGGTTGAAATCGTGGAAGGTATGCAGTTCGACAAGGGTTATTTGTCCCCTTACTTCGTGACCGACCCGGAGCGCATGGAAGCGGTTTTGGAAAACGTGGCGATTCTTATTCACGAGAAGAAAATCAGCAACGTGCAAGACCTCGTTCCGGTTCTCGAAAAGGTGGCGCGTGGCGGACAGCCCTTGCTCATCATCAGCGAAGACATCGAAGGCGAAGCTCTCGCGACGCTGGTTGTCAACCGCATTCGTGGCATCCTGAATGTGTGCGCTGTCAAAGCGCCCGGCTTTGGTGATCGCCGCAAAGCGATGCTCGAAGACATCGCCATCCTGACCGGCGGCCAGTTCCTTTCCGAAGACCTCGGCGTGAAACTGGAAAATGTGGACGTTGAAATGCTCGGCAAAGCCGAAAAGATCATCGTCACCAAAGATGACACCACCATCATCAAGGGCGGCGGCACCAAAGAAGCCGTTACGGGCCGCGTTTCGCAGATTCGTCGTCAAATCGAAAACACCGATTCCGACTACGACCGCGAAAAGCTCGAAGAACGCCTCGCCAAATTGGCGGGCGGCGTTGCCAAACTGAGCGTTGGCGCTGCAACCGAGACTGAACTCAAAGAAAAGAAGCATCGCTTTGAAGATGCTCTTTCGGCCACCCGCGCGGCGGTTGAAGAAGGTATCGTCCCCGGCGGCGGCAGCACCCTCGTGCAAGCTGCTAAAGTTCTCGATACCCTCAAAGCCGAAGACAGCGACGAGCAGACCGGCATCAATATCGTGCGTCGCGCCTTGGAAGAGCCGTTGCGCCAGATCGCGTTCAACGCGGGCATGGAAGGCAGCGTTGTCGTCAACAAAGTGCGCGAACTGGCCGTCGGTTTTGGCCTGAACGCTCTCACCGAAGAATACGTTGACCTCGTGAAAGCGGGCGTTGTTGACCCGGTGAAAGTCACCCGTAGCGCGCTGGAAAATGCCGCTTCGATTGCCTCTTTGATCTTGACGACCGAAGTTGTCGCCACGGAAATCAAAGAAAAAGCTCCGGCTGGCGGCGGCGACTCGCACGGCGGCGGCGGCATGGGCGGAATGTATTAATCAGCCGTTAGCTGTCAGCGATTAGCTGTTAGCTATCAAAAGTGCCGCGCTCAAATGAGCGCGGCACTTTTTGTGTGTGTCCATAGTTTTTTTAAAGCTCTTCCAAGCCACAGCCCTATCAAAGACGCAGAGATGAAAAAGCCAAAAGGGCCAAGGTAGAACCATAAGAGTTCTTTCGTCTCGCTTATATAAACGCTGCCCGTTCCGTAACCTTTGATACGAGACATTCCCGGCCTCACGTGCGAATACTCCACAATAATCTTTTTACCCGCCTTGAATTTTCCGGCATCCGTTACTGGGACCGTTTGTTTACCGTAAAAACCTAAATAGTAGTAACCCACAATTAAAGGGCGTTTTCCAACTCCGAAAGGCCCAACACCAATAACATAGCTGACTGTGCCAGACACCGTGGCGTTGTCGCGCCGCAGTTTCTCCACAAAAGAGCCTTTTCCCGGAGCGGTGAAGAAGGGGAAGAATATAACGAAAAAAAGCACCAACAAGAACGCTAAAAGGCTAACTGTCCAATTAAAAATTAATTTGCGGTGCTTTGACGACATAAGCGTAATACCTCACAATTTCAATTCTATAAAATCTGCGCTCCCAAAAGAGAACGCGACGCTTTTTGTTTTACGCGGTAACTTCCACCAATTCGCTCGTCGAAAGTGGTTCGGGAATGGTTTGGCCTTCGGCTTTCATGCCTTCGTGGTGAAATTCGATGGCTTCTTGAATGAGTTCTACAACTTCTTCGCGCGATTCGCCAACGGCGACGCAACCGGGTAAATCAGGAACATAAGCGCCGAAACTGGATTTGCCTTGTTCGATAATAACGGTGTAACGCATAATGTTTTCCATCATTTCAATCCGGCCTGTTTGAGAATGCTGCTTACAATTCCAATTCCACAAAACGCCGCGACAAATTATTGTCTTTAACAGTGCAGACAAACCAGCCTTTTTTTGGTGAGCCATCAGCGTTGCCACGCACGCGAGCGCAGCAGCGGTCGGTCAGCAAAACGGCATCGTGCCATGTTTTTTCGCTGTAGCCGTGCCAATGCCCGCAAAAGGCGGCGCGAATGTTGAAATCGGCGAGTTTTTTCAGCAATTCATCGGCGTTTTGTGGGCGATAAGTGACAGCTTCGCCCAAAGGAAAATGCGTCCAAATAATTGTTGGTTTAGCTTTGTCGAGTTGTGGCAATTGGGCATCCAGCCAATCGAAAGTGGGCTGCTGAATCTTGGTGTTTTCGTAGCGCGTGCCGTCGGAGGTGTCTAAGCCGACGATTTGCCAGCCGCGATGCGCGAAAACCTGATTTAACTGGCCCGGAAACAGTTCGTCGTAGGCTTTTCTGTCATCGTCGGCGAAATAATCGTGATTACCCGGCACCACATAAAGCGGCATTTTCAGCGCCTGAAACGCGGTTTTAACACCCAAAAGTTGTTCGCGCTTGCCTTCGTTGGCTAAATCGCCGCCCAGCAAGCAAAATTCGGCGTCCGGCGCGCTGTTTTTCATGGCGGCGACGGCTTTTTCAAACCACGGGGCGCATTTTTCATCTTGAAAATGCAAATCGTTGACAGCGATAAAACTCCACGCTGCGTCCGCTTTATTTTGCGCCCGCAAGTCGCGCGGCCAACTTCCCGCCGTCAAAAGCGCACCTGCCCCGATTTTCAATATTTCACGCCGTTTCAGAAGGCTCATAATGACAAATTCCTTTGCCTTAGCCCGGACAAACGTCTGAAAACGGGGTCGGCTGATGGTTGTGAAGCAGCGTGTAAATAGCGCGCGTTTGGTTTTCCGTTGTCAACACGGTCAGCGTGATTGTATCGCCGCTCACTGTGCCGCTGTAATGCACGTTTTGTGGCGGAATGTTGGACGTGTAAGTGCCGGTGACATCGAAATGCTTGTTCCCGTCCAGAATCACCGGGCTATCCAGTGGGCCACCCCAACCGCAGGCACTCATAACGCGCAAACGCCCGCCCGTAGCCGTCAATTCGAGCGCGGCGTCCGTATCAGTGGCGCCCCATAGACCAATCAAAGGCGCCGACGCAACGGGCGTGGAACCGCCATTGCAACCACTAAAAAGCACGCTGCATCCGATAACAACCGCAAAAAAGCGCAAAGCCACTGGTTTTTGCATGATTAAAACTCCCGCACTACAAATTTTATCCATTTACGAACTCATTGCCCGCTAAATCTTCGCCGCGTGCCAGCCACAATTTGTGATTCGCGCCGATTTTTTCCGTAAACACTTTGCTACTCGTCGGAAAATAACGCATGGTGTAACCGGCGCGACGGCGATTCGATGTGTTGGGCGGCGCGCCGTGAATCAGGCGTGCTTCGTGCAAACTGCATTCGTTGGGCGCCAGTTCAAAAGTGACAGCGCGGCTTTCCTCCAGCGTTTCCGGCTTGATTTGCGAGCCGAAAATGTTGGCGTTGGTATCCACCGTTTCGTATTCGGAAAAGCCGTTGTGCTGCGTGCCGGGAATCACTTGCATGGCGCCGTTTTGTGCGTCCACTTCGTCAATCGCCAGCCACAAGGTGCAAATGCCTTGCATCGTGGTGATTTTGCCGTTCCAGTAACTCGAATCTTCGTGCCACGGCGTGGCTTTGCCGGTTCCGGCGGGCTTGGAAATGAAATGACTGCTCCACAAACCGATATTCGGGCCAACGAGCGGCTCAATTAAATCCAAAACTTCATCTGCCAGCAGAAATTCCAGCAAACGCGCATCGCGACAGTGCATGATGTCGAGGTTATCTTCGCCATAACGCGCCAGATTTCCCTCGAAAATTTCTTTCAAGCGCGCGAATTTTTCCGGCACGAAAACCGGCTGATGAAACAACGTGTAACCATCGCGCGCATAGTGCGCGGCTTGCTCTGGTGTTAAGCGAAATGACATGAGTTTCTCCAACTCTTAGTTTAACGAACCTACTTCCCAAATTTTAACTTGTCCTTCGGTGCCTGCATTCGATATGTCATCACTCGCCAGCCATTTGCCATCGGAAGAAAAAGAAAGATGGCGCGCATGACCATAAAACAGTTGCAAGCGCTCTTTTTTCTGGATGCTCCACACTTCGGTAGCCCGGCTCCAACTCACTACTAATAAGCGCCCATCAGGAGAAAACGCTAAAGGCTTTTCGCCCATCCAGCCCACATTTTTATTATCCATTGGCAATGAACTCAACAAAGAGCCATTTTGCACCTCATACAAGCATACTTTGTTAATATCCGCCGCAGCTAATAGATTTCCAGCCGGTGAAAAGGCCAGCGCTAAACCATTGGTGGCATCATCTCCGTTAATCGTGACTTCTATAGTAGGTGCTTTGAATTCAATCGTTTGTAGAACACTTCCATCACTGACACGGCGCAAAACAATATCCAGTCGTTTTTGCTGAAGCCACTTTGCATCACGGGCGGCGGTTTTCTCGGTATGATCATCACCAAAATACATAATAGCGACGGCAACGGTTTGGGAGTCAGGAGAAAACGCCGCTCCGCAAACAAAAGGCAAAAAACCGTGTGTATCGGCCTGCAAAATTCCGCCCCATAAACGCTTCTTGCCCACTACTTCGTTCAGCCGTAGAGCGCCCGGTTTCCAAGGGCCTTCCCTTTCTTCATAGGTCGAAACAAGCATAAAGCGTGCATCGGGCGAAATTCTGACTGTTGGTCGTGCCGGTGTCTTATCTGTTGGCGCAACGACGTATTCTCGCCATTTGGCATCATTTAAAGAAAGCCAAAACAATTCACCATCACTGGTGGCATAAATACTTTGCGCGTCGCGCCTCCAAACGATGGAACCGGAACGAGCGCTATTGAATCGCCCCAGCGAAGTCGGTTTGTCACCTTTTAAATCAGATATAAACCAGCGCCCGATATCATCCACAATGGCGAGGCGTTCGCCACGCGGCGCAAATGCGAAAGCCTTCACGCGGCCAATAGGTGTTCGCCCACTATAAACATATTTCGGCACTTGGACTATCATCTCCGGCACATGAGCGCGGCGGCGCAGATGATTGATTCTGAACAGAGATGCTGTCAGCGCAACAAGAAAAACTAAGGCAATGAATATCGCTGTCCGTTTCCGCTGCTTCAAATTTCCCACAACAATTCGCCGCCTTTGCGGATGCGGATTTCGATGTCACCTTCCATGCCCAGCACATCGTAAACCGAAAGCGAGGGCGCGTGCTGCCACCACACATCGTTGATGGCGCGGCCCACAGCGTCCACAATTTCTTGATCGCCGGGAAAAACGCCGAGTCCCAAATGGGCTTCGCCTTCGCCAAAGCGCAAAATGAACCACCACACTTCGCGCACGCCGGTATTTTCGGCGCTTTCGGCAATCGCTTGGCCCACCGCAGCCAAGAGTTCGGTGGGCGGCTCTTCGTCCTCGTCGGGCAGGCGAATTTCGACTTGCGTGCCTTCTCCAATGACGGCGTGTTCTTCGTCAATTGGCACGCCGCCAGTGGCTAAAAAGACTAAATTGGAAAGGCCCAGCGCATACGGATGTGGCCCGCCGGGATTGATAACCAAAGCAGCGGGCGCGGCTCCGGCGTCCGTCCATTGCCCGGCCATTTGCGCCAAAGCGCGACACAAATCGCCGCCCGAAAGCACTACGTTATGCTCTGGCACTTCGCCGAAAAAAGCACGCTCGGCGTCCTCGTCGGTGAAAGCCACCAGACCCGTTTGATTGCCGATGCCTTCGAGCAAACCGGAGCGCAATGACAAACTCGCGCCGCCACTTTCCCCTTCTTCCGGCTCGTGATTGAGAGGCACCAAAAGCCAGCTATCCATGAAAGCGCGATAAACCATTTCCGTCGCTTCGAGCGGCACCGCATCGCCGCGCGCATCCCAACGCGCCGCGCGGTCAAGAGCGCCGCGCAAATCGTCGTTTTGTTCTTCCCAATCGCTGGGCGGCGCGGCTTCGATTTCCTCATCCAGCCACGGTTCAAGCTGTTCGGCCAGTTCTGCATCACGCTCACGTAGCGTTTCCCATTGTGCGCGCGCCGTTTCGGGGTCGTCCAGCGCCAAATAAGCTAATGTCAGCAAGAAAAAGGTGCTTGCACTACTTAAATCTACCTGACCGGGCTGTTGATTTTGCAGCCAATCGTCCAAAACGAGCGGCGTTTCGATGTGGTTTTCATGCGCGTAAACATGACCGATTAAAAAGAGCGCGTCGGTGAAATCGGGGTCAATTTCGAGGGCGTGTTTAAGTGATAAAATCGCCGCTTCGTGTCGTCCGGTGCGCGTGCAGGCCAAGGCCATATTCCATAGCGCGTGCTGATCGTCGGGATCAATTTCAAGCCCGTCCGTAAAGGCCCACACGGCGGCTTCGTTTTGGCCGCGCGCCGCCAGATGGATGCCTTTCATCCAATGCGCGACGGGCACTTGCGGCGCGCGTTGAATAAGCTGCTCAATAACTTCTAATGCGCCGTCATGATCGCCGCTTTGTCCGCGCTGCACGGCTTCTTGATACAGTTCTTCCAGTTCGGCATCGTCGGCGCTCATCGCGGCGGGGCGCACTTGATTTTCTTCGGCAGCGATTTCGGCGGGCGACGGTTCTTTTACCGCCAGCAACGTGGTCCAAATCTGATGATACGCCGCGCTTTTGCCGCCTTGATCGGGCAATTCGCCGATGCGATTTTTGAAGTTAGAATAATCAATGGAGGCGCCGAGAGAACCCAACGCGCGGCTCCAATCTTCGGCATTTAAAATCATGCGATAGCGATAATCAGTGCCCGCGTTTTCGAGAATTTCGTTATCCAGATGCGCCAGTGCCTTGAGAATTTCAAGGTCGTTGCGCACGCGCGAGCGCACCAAATAATTTTCGTCGTCATCGTTGTCATCGTCGTGCGCTGCGCTTTTTCCAGCGCTTTGCACGACTACAGAATAAAAACCGTATTGGGTAAAAAGCCACATTTTGAATCAATCAACTCGCTCAACTGTCACTAAAAAAATCAGCGCTGTTTGACCTTTAGCGTCGCGGCGCGCCGGCAGGGGCGCAAACAGGCCGCGCCGCACTTCGCTGTCAAATTGCGATTCCAAACCAGCCAAAATTACGGCGTCGCCGGGGCGTAAGCGCACTGTGGTGTCCACATTGCGCAGGGCAAGCGTCGGCAGGCCGCTGCCGTCTTCGATTTCGACCACGCTGGAAATTTCAGGGGTCAAATGCAGCAAAATCTCCGCATCTTTTTCGCGCCCGCCCACCAGCGGCGCGACGCCTAACGAAAAGCCAATTTGAATGTCCAACGCCTGCGCCGTTTGTTGGCCGCGCACGCGCCGCAAAAGGGTGACAAAGCGATTTTGCCCGCTGAAAAGCAAGCCTTTTTCGCCAGACGCGATCTGCATAAATGGTTTAGCTAACAGTTTCGCGTGGTTTTGTGTTTGCAAGGCAGTAAGCGTGGCCGAAAGCGATTTCGCTGTCGCTTTATTAATGACGAGCGCCGCTTCACCTGTGCCTAAATTCAAAGCGCCGCCCAGACGACTATCGCCTGAATTAAAGGCGGCGCTCATTGCCAAATCGAAACTCGCGCCGCTGCTGATTTCCCACGCTGAAGCCTCGACTTTAACTTGCGGACGTGGCACATCCAAAAGGGCGATGCTCTTGGTGATGCGCTCAATTAAAAACGGCGAACCTGTCGCCAAAAGCGCGTTGTTTTCGGCGTCCACGCGTAGGCGCGGCAACAGAAAATCGGGAAACAAAAGCCGCGCACGTTCAGGCGCGATGTGGTTCAAAACAAGGCGCTGCGTCACGTCTAAATCAACACCATGCCCGATTTCCCACGCGCCGTTTTTTTCGCCTTCGGGCGGCGGGCGTTCATTAAAACTTAGGCTATAAGCACGCGCCAAAATTTCGAGAAATTCGCGCGGCGTGGCCGAAGGCAAAAGCAACGTAATATCGGTTTCGGCGCTGTCGGGCCGCACAATAAACGTGGTTTGCGTGATGCGCGCCGCTGTATCCAAAACGCGCCGCAGCGGATTGTGCAAAATATCAAAACGAAACGCGCCCGGCGCGTCGGCAGCCGTGATATTTAAGCGCCGGTTGATCTTTTGCGGCGCGCGACGCAAGCTGGGCGTTTGCAGCGAACCAACGCGATCTGAAATCACCGTAATCACCACCGAACGCCTGTCGCGGCCCAGTTCGATGCCGACACCTAACGCATCCAAAACATCAGTAAAGTTGTAGCCGCCGCGCGCTTCCTCATCATCGGTGCCAATGTCGCCCGAAGCGCCAAACGGATTGATTTTTTGCAGCAATATCGGCACATAAAAACGCAATTCGACATCGGTGGACGGATCGTCAGGATTGGGAGACGCGGATAGAAAAGGCGATTGTAATTCATCGCGTCCCGGCGAAACATAAGCGCCATCCACCGGGTAAGCGCCGACTTCGTTGAAGGCTGGAAGTTTGGAGCGCGCTTTCAAAAAGCGCAGACGCAAGCGCGTCGTGCGGCGCGGCAGAAAACGTCCATTGGCGTCTCTGTCAAAAACCTCATTTAAATCAACACCAAATTGCACCACGCCATCGGTGCGAATAATAATCTGCACCGCGTTAGGCAATACGCGCGATTCGATGCGGTTGACGTAGTAAAAATTCTTCGCCAGTTGCGCGCGGGCAGGGCAGGCGAAGCAGGCGAAAAAAAACAAAAATAAAGGCAGGGCCTGCCACGCCCAAAATGGCATACGCTTTGGGGCAGGACAGGACAGGCCCCAACGGATTTTGGTCACGGCTTGCGCTCCGCTGGAGGAGTATTTACAGGCGGCAAAGGCAAAGTCGAACCACGCGTGCCGGGTGGCAATTCCAATGGTTTTTCGTTGCCTTCGCGCAATTCGGCAGGGATTTCAATTGGCGCTGAGGGCGGCAAGGCGCGGCTTAAATCGCCATTGATAAACGTGTCTTTGAGGGCATTTTCTTCGGCTTCGGGCAAATGCCCGGTGTCCGACAAAATGCGCGGCGTAATAAGCAAAACCAGTTCAGTTTGCGCGCTGCGCACATCCTTGCTTTGAAAGAAGGCCTTGCCCAAAATGGGAATATTGCCGAGCAGCGGGATTTTGGTTCTGACCACGCGCGTTTCCTGCTGCCGAAGGCCGCCGATGACAATGGTTTGCCCATCGTTGACGCGCACAATGGTGTCGGCAGTGCGCGTGCTTTTTTCGGGCAAGCGCGTTATCGGATCGGGCGCCGAAAGCGTGGAAACTTCGGCGTCCACATCAATAAGAACCTGCCGCTGCCCGCCCGTATACGGTGTGATATTGAGGCGCACGCCCGCATCAATAAAGTTGGATGACCGACCGTTACTGTTTTCAATTGGCTGAATGACATAACGCTGGCGCCCGACGAAAATCGAAGCGCGGCGGCCCGAAACCGTGGCGATGCGCGGCTTGGCCCGCACGCGCGCTTTGCCTTTTTCTTGTAACGCCTGCAAGTTCAAACGAAACAAATCCGGCAAGCTGTCAAAGGCGCGAAAAGACAAAGTGCCGCTGCGATTGTCGAAGCCGCCGCCATGCCCAGAGTTGTTGTAAGTGAGGTTCAAACCGAGTTGGTCCAGCGTTGTATCAGTCAGTTCGATAAGTTGCAATTCAATAAGAATTTGCGCGGCGGGAATATCGAATTGCGCGATGTCTTCGCGAAATTTCGCCAGCACTTCGGTGGGCGCCGAAAGCACCACGGCGTTTTGTTCGGCGTTGACTTTTACATAATCCTGCAAAAACACCGGCAGCAAATTGCGCGCGTTGGCAGCGTCCACATATTTGGTGGGAATCGAATCTATATCCGAAAGCAAATAACTCGACGGCGAGCGCGGAATACCTTCGGAAATCATCACCACATTGCCAACTTCCGCCGAAGACAATCCATAGGCCGAAACAATATCGTCCACAATTTGCCGCGCTTTTTTATCATTGATGTTGACGGTTATCGAACGCGACACCGTGTCATCCACCACAAGGCGCAAATTCGCTTTATCAGCGATGGCGGTGAACAATTCCTGCGCATCCACGGCGACAGCAAAAACAGACAGCGCCGCCGAAGTGCCTTTAACCAAATAAGTGCCACGCGTCGGCAAAACCGGCGGCGCAACAGGCACAGCGGCAACCGGCGGCACTTGAGGCACGGGAACAGCGACAGGCGGAATTGCATTTGGCGCTTGAGCCAAAACCGGCGCACCAAAAAGGCACGCCACAACGAGAGGAGATAAAAAACGCGGTAGGAACACGAAAGCAGTGTGACAAACCCACGCCTCGCAAGACACGAAATCTTTCTATGTCATTGCTAATCGCTATAACCGAGACCGCCTTTAAGCAGGTAAAGCCTTATACGAGCGCTGTAAACCAGCTTTCGAGGCTCGTAAACCAACTTTCGAGGCTCGTAAACCAACTTTCGAGGCTCGTAAACCAACTTTCGAGGCTCGTAAACCAACTTTCGAGTGGCGAAAGCCGCCTTTCGAGGCGCGAAAGCTGGTTTACGAGCCTCGAAAGCTGGTTTACAAGTGGCGTGGCGTCTTTTCTTGCAAGATGCGTTACGGCGCAGTTTTACTTCGCTTGACGCGGCGGTTTTTTGCCGTCGCCTTCGTTTGCTAAATCTTTGCGCTGCCAGACGCGGACGTAATCAATGAGGAAATCGGCGGGCAGTTTTTTTATATCAAGCGCATCGTTGTCCCAGCCGCCCATCGGCAGCGTGAACATGAGAATTTCCGGCACATTCGAAATGCGCGTGTCTTCCCAGCGCGCCAGTTCGACGCCGTTGCCATAATACACCGCGAGGCCCGGCGTCCACAGCAAACCGGCGGTGATATAGCCGTCTTTATCGGGCTGCACATACAATTTATCGGTGCCGATGGACTTGTGATCTTTGCCGTAACCATCGTAGTGCATGGCGATGTTATAACGGTTTGGCCCCCAGCGCGTGAGGTGTTCCATGATGTCGAATTCCATGCCGCCATTGCCGGTGTCTTGACGGAAATTTTTCACATCGTCCCCGCGTCCCCGGTCGGGCATCATCCAAAAGGCGGGCCACAAACCGGGCGATCTGGGCAGTTTCATGCGTGCCTCGAAATAGCCATAGCGCTGCGCCCATTTATCGAAAGTGTGCAAATAACCCGACTGCCAGTCGGTTTGATTTCGCTTCGGATCGTCGTTGTGAAAGCCCGTCTTTTTCTCGTAGCGAATTTTCGCAGCGCCATTTTCAATCAACACGTTGTCTTTGCTGAAATGGCTTTGCTTGTCCCAATAATTTTCGCCCAGAACTTCCCAAATCGAAGTGTCCAGCGGGCCATCGAAATTTTCGTCCAACGTTTTCACCCAATCGCCCTCCACCGGCGGGCGCTGACCAAGCCAAACGGGTAATTGCAACGTAGGCAAATCGGCCTTGATGGATTGCACTAACAACGTGCGCTCGGCATCGGCTTTATCGGCTTCAATCACCAGCGCCGACACCGCGTCGTTGTTAATTTTGTTGAGTTTTTCTTTGCCAGCCAGATGGTGCGAAGCCGCATCGGAAAACGGCACGACGACTTCTTTTTGCGTGCCTGCCTCAAGCGTTTGCGTCACCCAATCGGACGGGCCGCCGTTGCTTTCGAGGCGCAATTTGGCCGTGATGGGCGTCGCGCCTTCGTTTTTGAGTAGCACGCGCAGTTGCAGCGCTTCGCGCAAATCCCAGCGGCCTTGTAGCGGCTTATAAGTCATGCGTTGATCGCTCTGATTAGCCGGAAATTGAATGCGCAACGCACCGTTGTCCAGCGAGGGCAGCGTGTTGTTCATGACAATAGAAACTTTTGGTTCTATACGCCTGCCAAGCAGAAAACCGTTTTCGGGTTTTATGCGAATAGAATCGGGGTCAACCGGTGGTTTTTCGCCCGCTGGCCCAGCGGCTTGCAAACTTTCGATGCGGAATTTCTGCACAACGTCCGATTTCCCAGCGAAAAACAGCACATTCGAAACCGCTTCGGGTCTAAGCGCATAATTTGGTTTCTTGCCGTAAGCGTAACCGAAAATTGTGCTAACGGTGCCCGCTTCGCCCGGCTTGAGAAACACGCTTTCGGTATTCCACGGATTGTCCTGCCAATTGCCCGCGTTGTCCACGCGCAAGGAAATGGAAGTGGCTTTTTCACCAAGATTAACAAGCCGCGCTTCGACATGGCCGAATTTCGACAAATCCCACGCGCCGCCTTCGGGTTTGAGGCTCACGCCGGGATAACCTTCTTCGCCCGGCGCAATCGTCACAATTACGCTGGCTGGCTCTGTGCTGCGCGTTACAGTGATCTGCGCCGAACTGGGCGTCAGCAGTTTTTCGGCGCCCTCTTTCATTTCCAGCAAGGGTTTGGGCGCTTCATCCGCAAAAACAACAGAAGCGAAAAGCGCCAGCGCGGCGCACAGGGAGAAAGTTTTGAATTGCATGATTTTGTTGGCATTTAGCGAAGGCGATAAACGCGACAGCCTTTGACTTCGAACAAAAGCTCGGCTAACTTTTTGTCAATCGCTTCTTGCATTTGTGGTGGCGGGCCACCAAAAGCGGGTTGTCCAAAATTCCAGAAAATGTGCGTGGCGCCTTGCGCCTTTAAAGCCTTCACCAAGTCGGCGCCGGTTTTAATTTTCGCATAATCAATCAGGTTGTTATGCGGGTCATCGGCCCAAAAATAATCGCGCTCCAAATACAACGTGCGCGGCTCACCGTAAACCGCAAAGCGCGCGTCCTCTGGCGTTTCACTCGAAGCGCGGCGCATGGCATCGTAAGGCCGAAAAGAACGCGATAAATATTCTTGTGGCGTCACAAAACCCAGCGTTACATCCAAAGCGTTCAGGCCATCGCGCAACGTGAGAAGTGGCGTCAGCAAAAGCCAAAGCGTCAGACAAATTCCCGTGACATATTTCAAAAAAGCGCTGCGCGAAAGGCATTTCTCAATCATCCAGCCGCATGGCAGGCACAAAAGCGCGAAAGCGGGCACCAAATAGCGCAAATATTGGCCGGTAGCGAACCAAAACAGGCCATAAAACGCGAAACTGACCAGCAAAAAGTTGAGAATCCACGGTTTACGTCGCACAAAAAGAAGCGGCACGCCAAACGCCAAAAGCACCGGGCCAAGCATGGTGCGCAGCGGCAATTGCGCCACCATGCCGGGCGAATCGAACAAGCCGTTTTGCGGCTCTGCCGCTTGAAAATTCACAATGGGCCAAAACGGGATGCCCGCGATGCGCTGCACCACTTTGCCGTTTTCGCCGGAGTTGCTGGAATTGATATTTTGCGCGCTGACATTAAACGGCGCAAACGAAACGCGCAGCGGCAACAGTAGCAAATCTTGCGGCGCGCGCCCGAAACCATAGGCGCGTTGATCATCTTCATAGCGCGCCGCCATTTCCGCATTCCAGTTTTTGCCGCCGAAAACTCCGTAAGCAAACGGATAAACCGGATTGCCGGTTTGAACGAAATTGCGCACATACCAACCGCCACCCAACAAAAGCGCCAGCGCGGCAAAAGTCGCCAACGGCTTGATTTGCACCGCGCGACCTTTCATCATGCTGCCCAAAACCCACACGCCGAGCCATGCAAACGTTAAAACGCCGAGATATTTGGTGCCCAGACAAAAGCCGCAAAAGGCGCCGCACCACAACAGCCACGATTTTTCGCCACTCGTTTTCCAATTCAGAAAACACATATAGGCCAGCAGCGTGAAGGCGGTTAATCCGAGGTCAATGTAAGCGGTTGAGGCTTCGGCTTGCACAAGGGGAATCGAAGCGAAAAGCGCGGCGGCAAAAAGCCCGACGCGCAACGAAAAATGCCGTTTGCCGATGGCGACTAAAGCGCCGCACGAGAGCGGCAGCATCAGCCAGTGAAACAGCTTGGCTAAAACCGGCCCTTTGACGGCCATGCCCCACAAAAACAGCATTTCCATCGTGAACGGAAAATAAGTGTGGTGATCGTAAGGCAACTCGACGATTTTGCCGTGTCGCAAATACTGCGCGGGTGCCGCCAAATGATACATCAACGAATCCCAATCCGTCGCATTCGGCGGCGCTAAAGTGAGAAGAAATGTCAGTAGGAAAACGACGGAGAGATAAATGAAAAGCCAACGGTCAAGACCGCGCAAGGCACGCAAGCCAGCAAAAAGTTTTAGAAAATTCTTCGCTACAGTTCTTAAACTTGGCCCCGTATCTGATCGATAAAGGAGGAAAAGCCAAATCAGCAAAGGCCAACAGGTATAGTCAAGCCCAATGTGAGCGATTCCAAACGACCAAAACATTAAGGCCAGCATACCTATGCCATGAGCCACACCAGCTAAAAGCGTATCAAGGCAAAAAGGAATAGGGTATTTACCTGTTTGATTCCATCCCAAAGCATAGACAACAAGGCACAAAAGCCAAAGACCAAAAATCGCCACGTCCGCAAGATAGGGCATAATTTTAAAGCGCGAAGAATTGGCGCGACAGCACGAGGACGGTGCCGAAACAACTCAGCACAAACAAAGCGAGCAGCAAATCTTTGGTGGCGGGTTTCATGGTTGCAAATTGTAGGGACACGCTACGGCGTGTCCGGGCACGCCATAGCGTGCCCCTACGTTTCATCGTTGATAATTTTCCGGCGCGGCGTCGTTAAACGAATCGAAATCGTCGTGCGTGAATTGGGCGAGAATTTTCTCCCATTGGCCTTGGGCGCGCAAAATCAATTCGATGACTTCGCGCACGGCGCCGCGTCCGCCGTAGGCATTTGTCACATAATCGCAGCGTTCGATAACATCGGCAACAGCATCGCGCACCGCGACATCCACGCCGCAGGCGGCAAAAGCGGGTAAATCGGGCAAATCGTCGCCGATAAAACAGCATTCGCCGGGCATGATGTTTAATTGCGCCTGCAAATCGCGCAATGCGGCGAATTTATCGGCGCATTTGAGCAGGCAAAAATCAAGGCCCAGTTCGTCAAAACGCCGCCGCGCCGGTTCCGAATCGCGGCCCGAAATCCACGCGATTTTCAAACCCGCGCGCTTGGCTGCCACCAGCGCAAAACCGTCGCGCACATGAAACGTTTGCGACAAACGGCCTTCGCCGTCGAAAGTTAATCCGCCGTCGGTCAACACGCCATCCACATCAATTGCCAGCAGTTTTATCGCGGCCCAGCGCGCAACAGGAACCGTCGTGGCGGTGCGCGACATCAGTTCGTCAGACATAAAAATCCTTAATTTTTCCGGCTCCTTTTATTTTAACAAGCAAGCGCAGAAGTGTATGAATTCTGGTGTAATTCTCTTTGAGAAAACACATGAGCTTGAATTTCGTTTATTTTGACTTGGAAACCGAGCGCCTCGCCGATGAAGTCGGCGGTTGGAGCAATATCGAGCAAATGGGCATCGCTGTCGCGGTGACAATGCACAGCCGCGACGATTCGTTTCATGTTTATCGCGCCGACCAAAGCGAAGAATTGTTAGCCGATTTGCGCGCCGCCGATTGCGTGGTCGGCTTCAATTCGCGCGGCTTCGATTTTCGCGTTTTGCAGCCGTATGTGGCGTTTAACTTGAAAGATTTAAACGACGTGGATTTGCTGCTCGACATCAAGAAAGCCGCCGGTTTTCGCGTCGGTTTGAATAACGCTTGCGCCGCCACGTTGGGCGAAAGTAAAAGCGGCGATGGAGCCGTCTCTGTTCAATGGTGGCGCGACGGAAAACACGACGAAGTCATCGAATATTGCAAGCAGGATGTGCTTTTAACGCGTCGCTTGCACGAATATGGCGCCAAACATCAGCACGTTTTCTGCAAAGATAAACAAGGCCGCAAGCGCACTATCAGCGTGCCGTGGTCGCTCGACGGCAAGCCGATTGCGCCAATTCAAGGCTCTTTATTTTAAAATTCGAGCGATACGAAAAAGAATAATCGACTCTTTGACCACATGACACATGACCGAAAATTAAAACTTCAAATCGCCGTTTAGCTTCGCGGTTTTGCCGGGTTTCGTTTGGAAATTCAACACTTTGTCTCCGTTGCGCACTTTGCCGTTTGTGCCGCCGGTGCTGGTAATCGCGGCGCTTTTTAGTTGACCGTTTTGCCATTCGATGTCAACGGTAAAGCCGCCGCGTGCGCGCAGGCCTTTGACGCTGCCACTGGGCCACGCTTTGGGCAACGCGGGCAGCAAATTGATTTCGCCTTCGTGCGATTGCAGCAGCATTTCGGCAACCGCAGCGGTGATGCCAAAGTTGCCGTCAATTTGCATCGGCGGATGCAAGCCAAACAAGTTCGGGCAGGTGTTCCGCGCCGAAAGCAAATTCTGAAACATATTGTGCGCGTTTTCGGCATCATGCAGGCGCGCATACAAGGCGCAACGCCACGCGAACGACCATTCGCGCACATCGCTGCCGCCTTCGATGCCGCGCGCGTCAAGCGAAATTTTGGCGGCTTTTGCCAGTTCCGGCGTTTTGGCGACGCTAATTTGGCGGCCCGGAAAAATCGCAAACAAATGCGAAGTGTGACGGTGATGATCGTTCGGGTCATCTTTATCCGTCATCCATTCTTGCAACTGCCCCCACTTGCCGATTTGCGGCCCCACGAGTTTGTCGCGCATTTGCGTTAATTTGGTGCGATATTCAGCATCAATGCCGAGCGCTTCGCTGGCTTCGATGGTGTTATTGAACAAATCCCAGACGATTTGCTGGTTATAACTCACGCCGTCTTCGTCCGGCCCGTGTTCGGGCGACCAGCCGTTGGGAACGACAAGGTGGCCATCATCTAACGTTTTTAAGTGATCTTCCCAAAATTCGCAGGTTTCCTTCATGATCGGATAGGCCACGTTTTGCAGATACTTTTTATCGCCGCCAAAAGCGTAATGCTCCCACAAATGCTGGCAATACCACGCGTTAGCGGTTTTGTCCCATTTCCAGCCCAAACCGCCGGTGATATTGTGCGATGTGCGAATGGCAAAGCCGCGCAAGGTGCCACCCGGCAACGCGAACTCTTTAGACGCTGCTGTGGCTTTGCGCCACGGCTCCAATTGGCTGCGAATTAAATCGAAAAAGGGCGTGTGAAATTCGGCCAAATTGGTTGGCTCGGCGGGCCAATAGTTCATTTGCACGTTGATATTCGAGTGGTAATCCGAATTCCACGGCGGCTTATTGCTATCGGCCCACAGGCCTTGCAAGTTGGCGGGCAGAGCGCCGGGCCGCGAGCAGGAAACCATCAAATAGCGGCCATATTGAAACATCGTTTCTTCGAGGTCGGGGTCGCCGCCTTTGTCCGCTGG
>JANMKN010000007.1:0-25716 GCA_031372065.1 Abditibacteriaceae bacterium
ACCTCAACTTTCGCACCCATCTCAAGCGATTGCAGCGCAAAACCATTTGCTTTTCCAAATCACTCGAAATGCACCAAGCCGTCATCAAACTATACATCCATGCCCTCAATTCAAAACAGCATCACTTCTGAAACACGACCCAAACAGGAACTGATGCCGGTTGGCAAGCCCTTTCGCGTTTGCCTTCGCTGCCATTGCAAACTTCGCGCGATTGGCGGCGCATTTTGGCCTTGGCGCATCCCAAACTGTTGCCTATGCTGCCCTTTTTAGGCTGCACGCTCGGCCAAGTTTTGAAGGGACTCCATTTGGAAAACAACCGCGAATTTTTGGCACTGCTTGAGCGAGATTCAAGAAATCACCGATGTGCGCTTTTGAATTACGATTTCCAAATGTAAACATCGCTCGACAAGCGAAAAGGGAACAGCGAATTTTCGAGAGGCAAATCAATTTCGGCGAAAACAGCAGTAAAAGGCGCATCATCGGCGCCTTTTTTAATATTTTTTTCAATTTGCTGCGTGGCAGTGCGCGTTTCGCCAGTGCCAACAAGCGCTATTTTTTGCGATTTCCATTCGGCTTTACGAAAATCGCGCGTGGCTGAGCGCGCCACCCACAAGCGTGCGTTGCCGAATTTTTCGTCGGCGCTGCTTTTGATTTCGAGGTTGATTTTTCCGCTTTCGCTGCCGCTTAATTTGATTTGCGGCGTGCTTTTTCCTGCCGCCAAACGGCCAAACCAACCACTGGCGGCGGCGAAAACGCGCATTTCTTGGCCGCCCATCGAATGACCCGTATTGGGCGCGTAAAACACATCGGTCTGGCCCGGCAAATCGGCGCGATAAAGGTTCATGGCATCCAACGGCCAATAGGAATCGTTGCTGGCGTTGATGACCAATTTCGGCATGGTGTAGCGTTCGCGATACGTCCACGGATCAATTAAAGACGATAGATATTTACCGCGCGGCGTTTGCAGCGCCGAGGGCAAATCTTTTTCGGTGTAATCGCTGATGCTACGCGAATACGCGCCCCACGATTCCAGTTGATGCGGCATTTGCTTGCCCAAATTCAGGTTGTTGTAAACCATCGGCACAATGCCAACCACGCGCTTATCTACAGCAGCCGTGAGCCACGTCGTCCAGCCGCGCTTGCTACCGCCGCTGACGACAAATTTATCAATTTTGTGGCCCCATTCTTTTTGCGAAAATTCGCTAATGGCATCCATCGCTTTGACGGCGCTTTTAGTCATCGGAAATAACAGCGGCCAATCGGCGTCGCCGGTTTCGAGGTATTTCACGAAAGTGTGGGCAATCAGCGCGTCTTCTTTTAAATCGAAAAGCGGCTGATTGGGCACGCCGTAAAGAATCGCGGCGGGCGCGCCGTTGGCGTTGGCCGCGACTTTGGCGAGCATCGCTTCTTCGGCGCTGCCATTGCCGAAAGTGATGATGAGCAAGGCGCGATCAGGATAAAGCATCTTGGCCGGTTTGACGATTTGCAAGCGATGCGTCCAAGTGCCGCCTTGCCATTGCAGCGAGGTTAATTGCAAATCTTGCACTTTGGCGTCTTGCGCCAAGCCGCCAAGCAGTAAATCTGCTGTCGGGTCGCCGGTAACGGCCCCGGCATTGGCAGCCGGGGCTGCTTTTTGCCATTTGTAAACGGTTTCGGGCCGCGCGATATAATCATCTAACTCGTGCGGAATCGTCGCCACAGGTGCGGTAGCAAGCGCTTGCGGCTCTTGCGCGCGGCAACCGACAGGCAATAAGACAATCAAGCTCAGGAGCAGGGTTTTGGGCAATGGGTTTTGCATAAACGGCGGTGCTGAAATTTTCACAGGCACTGAAAACGCCTGAAACGGAGGGCGGTGCCAGACAAATTCAAGGCAAATGACATTCGTCGCAACTCACTAATTTTTGCAAAAGGCTAACCCGAATTCGAGGCAGCATGGCTGTGCGCCGGACAGCCAAAAACGAAACCTCAGCGCCAAAACCCCGCCAGCAAGGACGCAAAGCCGCATCTAAAATCGCTCTTCAGGCAACGGAAAAGTTTGCCACGTTGCATTTGATCTTTCACTTGTCTGGTGATGGCACGATTTTACATTGTGCGGGCGCGCTCAACAAACTTTATCTGCTGCCTTCTGATTTTTTTGGGGTGGCGGCGGCAAGAGGTGTTGCCACCAAATTTTGCGGCCTTATTTGACAGCGCTATCGCCGCTGTTCAATTCGCACCTTGCGCGAATGGGGCGCTCTTGGTTTCAAACTCGCCACTGATGATTTTGGAACAGGCTATTCGTCGTTGGCCTATTCAAAGCGTTTCCCAGTTGATCTTCTCAAAATAGACCGGGAATTCATTCAACGCTTGGGCACGCCGATGCCGATTTCGCCATTGTGCGCGCCGTTGTAACGTTAGCCCGCGCCTTAGACCTCAAAGTGACCGCCGAAGGCATCGAAACGGCTACCCATTTGACGAATTTACAAACTTTGGATTGTGATCGCGGCCAAGGCTATTTTTTTCGCGCCTTTTGCACACTGACGACGCCAGCGAACTCTTAACGCGCTTGCAAAAAAGGTAACTTGCGCCCGTCCAGCACTTTTCTCGCTTTCGCAATGGAGCCAACGCTTTTTGTTATGGTTGAATAGAAAACGGAGTGCGATGATGAAAGTGTTTTTTCTGCTGACTTTGTGCGCAGTGATCGGTTGCGGCTTAATGGCGGGCTTATTTTTCGCCTTTTCGGTCTGCGTGATGAAAGCTCTGGGCGAACGCCCGCCCGCCGAAGGCATGGCGGCGATGCAATCCATCAACGTGGTCATTTTAAATCCGGTTTTCTTGTTGGTGTTTATGGGCGCAGCGGCTCTCTGCTTGTGGGCGCTGATTTCTTCGCTGTTGCATTGGAAAACGCCCGGTGCCCCTTGTTTACTCGCTGGCAGCGTTTTTTATCTGGTTGGCGTTCTACTTGTCACGATGATTTTCAACGTGCCGATGAACGATGCATTGGCCGCAGCGAAACCCAACCGCGCAGATGGCGCCCAACTGTGGGCGACTTATCTGGTTAGTTGGACGATGTGGAATCATCTGCGCACTGTCGCTTCGATAGCCGCCACCATCGCTTTTGCTTTGGCGCTTGCTCGCGCACCGTCATCGTAAAAATCTAAAATGCGGCGAACTTCTGCTTACAGCACAAACTCCAAAGCGTAAGAGGAAAAGTTATGGACTACACAACAATGGGTTGGATGTTTGTTTTTATGGCGGCTTTCTTTGCGCTGGGACTTCTGCCCCAACTCGCAAAACGGTTTTATCCTGATTCGGCCCGCTTTCGGCTTCGTTTGGCCGCGCCCATTATTTTTGGTTTGATGGCGACAGCTTGTTTTATCGGACTGGCACTGCCAGCGATGGTTCTCACGGTTGCTCTTGGTCTACCGCTCGTGGTGCAAAGAAAACGGCGCATATAACCCGCTGATTGCCTCGACTCAAGCCATCAAATTGCATTGCCAGTTTGATGGCTTTTTGCTGTGCGATTAGGTCAAATCAAGCCGAGATAACGGGTTTTATGATAAAACCAATGCGGCACTATTCACTGGACGGCAGGGTAATGGTGCGACTGATTTTGAGGAGTTTGTTCAACCGTGGCTGATTTTTCACTGCGCGATTCGCGCATCGCTTATTTTTCGATGGAAGTCGGTTTACAAACCGATATCCCCACTTATTCCGGCGGTCTTGGTGTTTTAGCCGGCGACACGCTCAAATCGGGCGCCGATCTTGGTCTTCCCATGATCGCGGTTTCGCTTTTATATCGCAAAGGCTATTTCCGGCAGGAACTTTCGCTCGATGGCTGGCAAAAAGAGCATCCTGTGGAATGGAGTCCCGCCAATTTCATGACGCTTTTGCCGAACAAGGTCAAAGTGAAAATCGAAGGGCGCGATGTGTGGATTCAAGCATGGCGCTTCGACATCAAAGGCGCGGGCGGCAGTATTTTGCCGGTGTATTTTCTTGATACCGACCTCAGCGAAAACCACGATTGGGACAAAAGCATCACGCATCATTTGTATGGCGGCGATGAAACCTATCGCTGCAAGCAAGAAGTGGTTCTGGGCATTGGCGGCGTGCGAATGCTGGACGATTTGGGCTATACGGTCAAGAAATATCACATGAACGAAGGCCACGCCGCGCTGCTCACGCTCGAACTTTCGCAGCGCTTCAAGCAGGACATCGAAAGCGTGTGGTCGGAAGACAAAATTTGGAACACTGAAGCGGTGCGCGACTTGTGCGTTTTCACCACGCACACGCCCGTCGAAGCCGGACATGACCGCTTTCCTTACGAAGTTGTGCAAAAAGTGTTGGGCGATTATTTTCCGCTGGATGTTTTGAAAACCATTGGCGGCAAAGATGAACTGAACATGACCACGCTGGGCATGAATCTCAGCGAATTTCAAAACGGTGTGGCAAAAAAACACGGCGAAGTTTCGCGTTCGATGTTTCCCACTTACGACATTCGCTCCATCACCAATGGTGTGCATACGCGCACTTGGACACACCCGAAATTCGCCCACATTTACGACGAATACATTCCCGGATGGCGCGAAGAACCCGAACTTTTCGTGCGCGTGGATAACGTGCCCGACCATCGCATTTGGGACACGCATCAAGCAATTAAGCAGGAATTGTTCGGCATCATCAAACAGCGCACCGGCGTTGACATGAATCCCGATGTGCTGACACTCGGCTTTGCGCGCCGCGCCACACCTTATAAGCGCGCCGATTTATTATTCCGCGACCCACAGCGCCTCGCCCAAATCGCGGGCGGCAAGCTGCAAGTGGTTTACGGAGGCAAGGCACATCCCAAAGACGGCGGCGGCAAAGACAACATTCATCGCATCATCGAATGCGCCCGCGAATTGGCCGGGCAGGTGACGGTTGTTTACCTGCAAAATTACGAAATGGAACTGGCCCTGCGCATCGTGGCCGGCGTGGATGTGTGGCTCAACACGCCACTGCGCCCACGCGAAGCATCCGGCACAAGTGGCATGAAAGCCACGCACAACGGCGTGCCGAATTTTAGCGTGCTTGATGGCTGGTGGATTGAAGGCTGGGTCGAAGATGTCACCGGCTGGAGCATCGGCCCCGACGCCACGGAAACTAACCTCGACGCGGTAGATGAATCGCTCGATTTAAACGATCTCTACGACAAACTCGAACACAAACTTTTGCCCGCCTATTACGGCGACAAAGCGCAGTGGATCAAAATCATGAAAGGCGCCATCGGCAAAAACGCCTGCTACTTCAACACCCACCGCATGATGCGCCAATACGTCACCGAAGCGTATATTCAGTAGGCAGGAAGCAGACGGCGGGAGGAAGTAACCAAAAGCTGGAAGCGAATCGCTTCCAGCTTTTGGTTTGTGGTCAACTGTTCGGCAAACTATCCAGCAACGTTTTTAAGCGCGTGCGCAGGTCGCTGTCGCCGTGAATCACGCAAAGGCGAACGTGTAAGTCGTCGGGATATTCGGCGATAAGCGTTCCTTTGCTTCTCGCTTTGCCGTTGACCGGCCACGTTTGAAAAACAGTTTTGATTCGTTGCGCTAAAGCTGGATTGGAAGCCGTTTTCCTTTCGAGGCGCAGCAGAATGTCCATCGTTTTCAGATTACGCGCTCCTGCTAATTCATCGTCCCATTTATCGCCAAAGAGTAGACGGCCATAATCCAACAAATCGCAAAAGGAACCCACACATTCAACTTTACCGACAGTGAGCGAAAGTAAATGGGCTGAGTGAAAAAAACCGTTGCGTTGTTCACGGCGGGCGCTCATACGAGTGAGTAAAGGTTCAATGTCAGTTAAACGAGCGTCACTTTGCAAAACCTCGCGCACGTCATCTTGGATACGATGATAATTCTTAAATCTGTCACGAGGCACTTCCTTTTCCAACCAATCCACGACATCTTGATTAAATGTGCCGTCGTCTTTGACTTTCTGAATCACAGCTTGCAAAGCGACTTGATGGCGCCGTTGCTCGCGGTCAAGTAAGTCTGACCATGCGACAACATTTTGTTGAAGCCACAGTTTGGAAGTGAGTTCGGTGTAATCGTCGCACAGCACAAAAGCGGCTTTGAGATATTCTTCTTCGGTGCGCCCGGTGTAATAAATCTCAACGCCGGTGCAAATGTCGCGCAGTAGCGCTCGCAAACTCATGCTGTTTCACCTCCCAATAACCGCGCCTCGAATCGTGCTTTCGCGGCTTCCCAATCGTGCGCCGCCTCGTCGCGCAACGCCCGCGCCCGCTCACGCCGCGTGCGCACTTCGGCGGCGATGGATTCTTGAATGGCTTTGTCGGGAAGAGGAATGATAAGTTTCTCTAACTCGCCTTGAGTGATTGCTGGATAGTTGCCCCCGCTACTGCGGAAAAACATTTGGCGTAGGCAAAGGCTGCTGCGGAGAATACTCCATAAATACGCTTTGTTGATTCTCTCGTCAACGCGACGAATCACAGAGAAACCAGTGGAGGCAATAGCACCATCAAGGTCAGTCTCAATTTGAGCAATGGCACCGTAGTGTGGGCGCGTTGTGCTGATGATAATATCTCCGTCTCTCACTTGCATTCTTGCCCTACTTGGCGCTTCTGAGACTGCCACATTTTCGGCGGTAGCACTGCCTGTTTTTGGATTTACGCCGCTAATTTCGATGTATCGGAATGTCACTGCGTCTGATGATTTTTCAGGTTGCCACGTTTCCGAAGAGAAAACAGCTAAATTTTCTAATCGTTCATGAGGAATGCTTTTCACCAAACTTGATAATGTAGTGAACTCCGGCGAGTGGAAATCGGTATCTAAGCGAGAATTCACTTGGCCCAATTTCACGCCAAAAGCCGCGCGTTTTTCGGTTTTCGGGGCTTGCAAGTCGAGTTTTGCCAGCAGCCAGCCGTCCAAACCCGACAGCAGCGCGTCGGCTTGTGCCAACTTATCGCACCGCGCTGTGCGCGCCGCTTCCAATTCGTTGACTAATTCGCGTTGGATTTCGAGGGAAGGCAACGGAATTAAAATCTCTGAAATTTCCTCAACATTGAGGTTGTTTTGAGCTACACCTTTTCCAATGAACTCAATCTGCGTTCGGGACACCTGAGAATCGACAAACCAGCAGAAAAACTCTTTGCTAATTAGCTCCTCATCAATGCGAAGATTAATCAATGCAGAATTGAGATTCGCTTCCTTGATTTCTGGTGGAATTATGGCAACAGTGCCCAAATTATCTTTTGTGCCGCTGACAGCAAAGATTAAATCTCCCGGCTTTGATTTCGTGCGCGCCAATGTTTTCTCATGAACTTCGCGCGTAATATGCTTCACTTCAGAAACATCAACTGTGTGATTCGTGAGGTTATTTACTCGTAGAAAGTAAACGCCGTTCTCTGTATCTTCTGTGTAAAAACCTTCTCTTGGGCCATCTCCTCGATTCCAGCTCTTAATGAGGTTCCCAATCGGCTGAATTTTTGTGTGAGTCTTCAGTCTCTCAATGATTGCTTGATACTCTGGGGAACTAAAATTTACATCCAAGCGCCGATTTACATCCCCCCGCCGCACGGCGAAGCGCGTAACTTCGCCGGGAGCGGGGCTTAGACGAAAAAAGGCGCGCGATCGTGACAAAACCTCTGATATTCGCCCAATAAACCGCTGCCGGGCACCACTTCGCGCGGGCCTTCAAACTTTTCGCTGCCTTTGTATTCGTAACGAATGCGCGCATCGAATAAATCGCAGCGCATGGTTTCCGTCCATGAGCCGTCGGCGTGGTCTTCGCGGTCAATCAGCTTCCATGTTTTGCGCCCTGTGGCATCGTAGCCGATGTTTTCGGGCGCGGCCATAAAAATCTCTTCGTCGTCGCTCGGCACTTCGTTTTCTTCGCGCTTTTCCAAAAATACGATGCTGCTTTTGACGCCCGCTCCATAGTGGGCAAACGCCATTTGCGGCAGCGAAATCACGGCGCGCAAACGAAAAGCGCGCAGCAGATAATCGCGCACATAAGCGAGGCTCGAATTGGTCAGAATGCCGTCCGGCAACACCACAACGGCGCGTCCGGCGGGGCGCAAGAACTGGTGAATGCGCTCTAAAAAGAGAATCTCGGTTTTCTGATTCTTGCGCGGTTTGCGATTGCCTTTGGCATCTTCGTTTTCGGCCAGTTCAGGATACAGTTCCGATAAATGCGGCTTTTCGCTAAAGGCCACCTGCGCCCCAAACGGCGGATTGGTCAGAATCAAATCAAACGAAGCCGGCGTGAAACCGGCCTTGATAACATCGAACCGCGCCCACACTTCGAGCGCGTCTTCGCCGATGACATTGGTGTGCCCGTCATCGTGCAAAATCATGTTCATCTTCGCCACGCGCGCGATTTCGTCGTTGATTTCAATGCCGAATAATTGGTTTTGCGCGAACGAATGCCAGTAGTTGTAATGCTTGACCGCTTCGGACGGGTCGGTTTCCCAATCGGAAAAATGTTCGTTGGCTTCGCGGCGAATATGGTCGAGCGCATGAAGCAAAAAGCCGCCGCTGCCACAGGCCGGGTCCAGCACACGGTCATGCACGCTGGGCGGAAACAGTTCCACGGCGAATTGAATCACTTCGCGCGGCGTGAAATATTGCCCGAAATTGCCTTTGAAAAAGCCGTCCATGAAACGCTCGAACGCCACGCCTTTGGTATCGAGTTCGGTCTTCTCCAAGTTGATGCCCTGCAAGTGAGAAACAACCGGCGAAAGCATCATATCGGGCACTTTGATGGTTTCGTCGAAAACGCCTGCATCGCGTTCGCGCTTGCGATAAGTGTCGTAAAGAGCGCGAATGCGCACCGCCAACTGCGAGGGCGTTTCGTGGGTGCGAATCTGAAATTCGTAAGGCTGGTTTTTGCGGGTTTCTTTTTCGTCGCAGGTTTTGGCAAAAATCAATTTGCACATTTCGCCAAAAGCTGCCGGAGGCGATAGTTTGCCACCGCCCCACAGCGTGTCGTGGCTTTTCTTCATGGCGGCAATGAGGGTTTCTTTGGAAACCGGCTGAATATCGAGATTGCCGCCCCGCGCAAACTTATATTCCGGCACTTTGCCATAAGCCACCGGCAAGTCGGAAACGATATTATCGTTGCGCTCCAACACCGGATATTTATCTGTGCAATCGAAAAAGCGCTCAGTGGCACCAGCCACCACGCCAACATAAGTGGCACGAAATTTATGGGCGTGCCCGTTGCCAAACGCTTGTTCAATAGCTTGGGTAAATTCGGCAGGCGAAATTTTTTCTTTCTTACATTCGATAACGATAAAGGGGTCTTTGCGCGCGTCATCTTTGAAAATCACGATGTCGGCGGCATCTTTGGGCGTGCGGTCAGGCACCGAAATTTCAATGCCAATGCGCTGCGGTGGATAATGATAATGCTCAATGAGCTTCGCCCAAAATTCGGCGCGCACCTGTTCTTCGGGGTCGTCGTAAATTTCTTTATGGCCGCTCGGAAAATAAGTAATCACGCGACGGCCTTTATCATCATAAGCCAAATTCGCCAGTTTTTTGGCGATGACTTTTTCTAAAAACGAACCGGGTAGCGGCACCAGTTTTTGCGGGTCGAAAGGTTTATTGCTCATGGGTTTTGGTTGAGATAAAAGGGGCGAAGTTTTCACTTCGCCCCTTTTAATTTACGGTGTTTGACCTCCTTGCGCATTTTGCGCGTGTTCGGGTTCGGCTTCGATGTGCGAGGCGGTGACCCATTGTTGCAAGGCGTCGGCATCGGCAGTCTCGGCGTCGGGGCCGAAGATGTTGTTGACGATGGAGCGCAACGAACGCAGTTCGCGCACCGTGATGCGCGTTAGGCGGTCCATTTCTTTGGTGGCTCCCGAACTCGATTGGTCGCCCGCATCTTGATGGTCTTCGGCATCGTTGGCTTGCTGCGCGACGGTGGAAAGTTTGGTCAGGAAATTGGCTTCCATGCCGTAATCTATGAAAAGCTGCGTGTGTGGCGCGGCTTTTTGGGCATAGGTCGTGGCAGCGGTCAGCCATGTTTGCAAGTTGCGCCCGGCGGGTAACGGAAAATCATCGGCGATGTCGGGCAATTCGTCATCGAAGTCAATCGAATCGGCGGTGTCGTGGATGCGCTTTATCAATTTGCGCAACGCCTCAAAAGCGCGATTGCTGGCCCCAACAGCGCCGTGCGCGCTGTTGCCGCCGCCCGCTTGCTGCGAATCCAATTGCTTGATGCGCGTTGTGTTGGCGGCGATGGTCGCCAGTTTTTGCTGCCCTTTGGCGGTTAGTTGGTCGCCCCAGTTGCCGCCCCAAACAATAACCACATCAAATGCGTTCACTCTACGGCGAAGAAAGTCCTTCATTCTTTTGCTCCTAAAAAGGGATTTACAATGCCTATTATGCCAATTTAAGAAGCAAGTTTCGAGAGGCAAAACGCCTTTTCCAGTGACAAGTAAGCGTCCGGCGCGCAAAATAAGCCGTTCTGTCATCCGAAGAAGCCGTTCTGCGCTTCGCACAACCCGTTCTGCTCTCTGGCAGAGCATTTCGCCGCTTGATAAGACATTTTGCCACTTGGCAACGAGTTCTTCTATATGAAAAGTAGGATTTGAGCATTCAAACAGAACGTTCTACCACTTGATAAGACGTTCTGCGACTTGACGGAGCGTTCTGCCGTTTGACGAAGCCATTCGTCTATATGACAAGTAGATTATTCGACAGAATTCTCCAGCGTGATTTTCATGACATCGCCGCTGCGGGGGTAAAGTTGTCGCCGCGTTCGACCTTATAACTACCTCGAAAGTTTTCACGCGGCTCCCTCTACTTAATCGCCCGTTGCAACCGCTTCAAATTCCTCTTCCGACTTCATAGCGCCGCGATTGAAAAGTTGTTGCGGGGCGTCGTTGAGCGTGGCAAATTCGGCGAGCGATGGCAAATCGTCTATGGCGCGCAGGCCAAATAAATCCAAAAACTGCGCGCTGGTGGCATAAAGCCACGGGCGACCCGGCGCTTCTTTGCGGCCCGCCAATTGGACGAGTTTTTTATCGAGCAACTGATGCAAACTGCCCGCGCAATCCACGCCGCGCAGTTCTTCGACTTCGCCACGCGTGACGGGTTGGCGATACGCGACAATTGCCAGCACTTCAAAGGCGGCGCGCGATAATTTGGGCTTTTTTTCGTCGCGTAATTGACGAATGTAGCTCGCAAATGCCGGTTTGGTGACGATTTGCCAGCCTTGCGCCACTTCCACGATTTGCAGGCTGCCAATGCTGGCTTTTTCTTCGCGCAAAACTTCGAGTTCTTCGCGCGCTTTGGCTTCGTCCAATTCGGCGATTTGCGCCAATTTTTTCAATGGCAACGGCTTTTCGGAGGCAAAAAGCAGGCTTTCGATGATGTCGGCTTTGGTGGGCATAAAAAGTTCAAAGTTCAAAGTTCCAAGGTTCAAATTTGGCCTTGGACTTAAAACTAATTCTCCGGCATCTTAATATAAATTTCGTCAAACAATTCTTTTTGCTCGACGCGGGCGCGGCCCCGGCGAATCAGTTCGAGGACGGCTAAAAAGGTTATCACGACTTCCAAACGCGTTTCGCAATCGTCGCAGACAGCGCGAAATGTGATGCCTTCCGGCGAAGCCGCAATGCGGCGATGCAAATCGCGGATGCGTTCGCCGATGGTAAACGGTTCGCGCCGAATTACGGCTGTCGGGCGTTCGTCCAAGCGCGCCAGCACTTTTTGCAAAGCGCGCAATAAATCAAAAGTCGAAACGTCTTCGAGCAGCAACGCAGCTGTGATTTCCGTCTCGTCGGCACTCGTTTCTTTGGGCTGCGGCGGGCGCGCGAACATATCGAGACGCACTTCGCGCATATCTTTAAGCGTGTCGGCGGCTTCTTGAAACTTTTGATATTCGAGCAGCCGGTCAACCAATTCCTTGCGCGGGTCACGGCCTTCGTCGTCCATCGCGTCTTCGTTGGCCGATTGCTGTTTGGGCAAAAGCATTCGCGCCTTGATTTGCATCAGCGAAGCCGCCGTCACCAAAAAATCGCCCGCGTATTCCAAATCCACTTCGTCCATCAATTTCAAGTAAGTAATGAATTCGTTGGTGACTTCTTGAATTGGAATATCGAAAATATCATAGCGATGGGCGCGCACCAGATAAAGTAGCAAATCCAGCGGCCCTTCGAAAACGCGCAAAGCAATGCGATGACCTGTAAAGCGTTCTGGGTCGCGCACTTGCGGCTGATGCAGCGGGCCGGAAATTTCTTCCTGATTTTCGATAAATTCAGGCTGTTCGTTTTCCACAATTACGATGTTTCGATGCTCCTTACCGGCAGGCCGAGAACAAAAGACAAGGCAACGCGCGCCAAAATTAAAAATGGCGCCAGCAGATATTTTAGCGAGGGCAGGCTCAAAAAGAGCAGCAAATAAGCGCCCAGCCCCAAACGCGCGAAAAACAAGCCCCACGTTGGCGGGCCGAGACGACGCAGCACGAAATAACCATCCAGAGGCGGCAATGGAATGAAATTAAACGCCGCTGTGCAAACGTTGAGCAGCACGCCCGCTGCTAAAACGCTCGCGGCAATTTGAGGCCATTCACCGTTGGGCTGCAATTGCATGATTTCGCGCCATGCGCCTTCGTCTAACGGCGGGGAAATAAGGCGAAAGAACAACAGCATCAGCAGCCAAAACGCGGCTTGCACCAAATTGCACAGCGGCCCGGCCAAAAGCACCCAAAAGACATCACGTTTCGGGTCGCGCAGTTTTTCGCGGTCAAAAACCACCGGGCGCCCCCACACCACCAAAGGCGCGTTTATCAGGGCGGCGCACAGCAAAAGCAAAAAGCCGGCGGCATCGAAATGCGCCCACGGATCAAGCGTTAAACGGCCCCGTTCGCGCGGCGTGTTATCGCCCAATTTGACAATCATCCACGCGTGCGCAAATTCATGCAGCGCAATCGCCAAAAACGCGGCGGGCAATGCCAGAAACGGAGCGAGGAAATTCATTCGAATGAGAAATGCGGAGTGCAGAGCGCGAAGTGATTCATTCCACACTCCGCATTCTGCACTCCGCATTCACGAAAGGCGTGCTGGAATCTCGTCGCGCGCGATTAAATCATCTAAGGTTTCGCGTTTGATGATGATGTCGCTTTGGCCGCCATCAACCAAAACCACAGCGGGGCGGCAAAAGCGATTGTAATTGCTTGCCATGGCGTAATTGTAGGCGCCCGTCGAATAAACCGCGAGAACATCGCCGGGTTGCGTCGGCGGCAGTTTCACATCTTCAAAAAGCACATCGGTTTCGCAATGTTTGCCCGCGATGGTGTAAGTTTCACTGGTCGCCTCGTGGGCGCGATTGGCGTTGACAACGTGATATTTCGCTTCGTAAAGTGCCGGGCGCGGATTATCGCTCATGCCGCCATCAACAGCGACATAAGTGCGAATTTCGGGAATCGTTTTCAAGCCGCCGGTGCGATAAAGCGTTGTTCCAGCTTCGCCGACCAATGCACGGCCCGGTTCAACCGAAATATGCGGCACATCAAGACCAAGCGCGGCGCATTTGCTTTTCACGGTGCCGATTAAAGTAGCCGCGTAGTTTTCAAAACTCGGCGGTGTGTGTTCGGGCAAATAACGGATGCCAAGACCACCGCCCAAATCGAGTTCGGGCAAAACAACGCCTAAATCGGTTTTGATTTCCGCTAAAAAATCGCACATTTGTCCGGCGGCCAGTTCAAAAAATTCGGCATCTAAAATCTGGCTGCCGATATGACTGGACAGGCCGACGAGTTCGAGATTTTTCTTGGTGAGCGCTTTTTCTACGCCGCTGCGCGCACCGCCCCCGCGTAGGTTCATGCCGAATTTGGTGTCTGTCCGTCCGGTTTGAATCAAACGATGCGTGTGCGCGTCCACCGAGGCGGTCAAACGCAGCAAAATTTTCTGTTTGCCGCCGCGCGCGCCGACAACTTCATCCAGCACATCCAATTCGTGTTCGTTGTCCACTACGATGCGGCCCACTCCAACGCGCACGGCCATTTCGAGTTCTTCACGTGACTTGTTGTTGCCGTGAAAAACGATGCGCTCCGGCGGAAAATCGGCGCGCAAAGCGGTGAAAAGTTCGCCCGCCGAGGCCACGTCAATCGAAAGACCTTCCTGCGCCACGATGCGCGACAAAGCGAGGCACGGAAACGCTTTGCTGGCATAAATAATCGTCGTTTGCGCGTGCTGATCGGCCAGCGCTTTTTTCATGGCGCGCATGACGTGACGAATGTGCGCCTCATCCATGACAAACAGCGGCGTGCCGTATTGTTCGGCCAGTTCAACGGTGTCGCAGCCGCCGATTTCCAAATGCCCGGCGGCATTCACTTTTTGGGTTCCAAGCAAAAACACAATTTCTTCCTTCTTCCAATAAAAACGCCCTGCCAGTGTAGCAAAGCCACCGTTTCGTTCGCGGCCCCTCACTTGCATGAGACTTTGACAAACCCGAAATAAAAGGATCAGAAATGTCGCCTCGTTTTCTCCTCTTACCGCTTTGCGCTATGGCTTTTGCCGGCTGCAACGCGCCTTCAGAAACCGCCACAACCACACCCGCGACTGCGCCGGTGGCCCAAGCGACCACCGCCGAAACCTCAGCCGTAGCCGCGCGACCCAATGAAGCCACGGGCGCTTTTGTGCGCTGCATTCATGTGGTGCCGGGCGCCGGGTCAATGGAACTGCGCGACGGCGATAATTCGCTGATGAAAGGCGTGGAATTCGGCACGGCTTCGTCGTTTGTGGAAGTGCCTCTCAAAGACAAAAAAGACACCAAACTGAAAATTTCAGCCTTCGGCGATGGCAATACGCACGCATCGGGGCCGATGCCGGTTACCGTCGAGGGCGGCGAAGATTTGTCGGTTGTCATCAACGGTGTGCCGGGCGACATCGAAATGATGCCTTTTAAGCACAAAAATCACGGTTCGGCGCCCGGCAAAGTCAAAGTCGCCTTTTTGCACGCCGCCAAAGGCTTGCCCGGTGTGGATATTATGGTGGATGGAAAATCGTTTCGCAAAAACGTGAAATACGGCATCAACACCGATTACGAAACGATGGCGCCGGGCCGTCACACCATGAAAGTGGACTACACCGAAACTGTGTCCGCCGATAAATTGCCAACGCCCGTTCCGCTGCCCGGTTCGGCGCCCGCACCCGAAGTGATGGTCAAACAGCGCCAGCATATCGCGCTCACGCAAGACCTCGATTTAGTCGGCGGACAGGTTTATTCGGTCACGGTTTATTACGACGATAAACATTTGCCACGCTTGCTCGTGGCGCAAGACAAATTCGTGCCGACGCTCAAAAACGCGCCCGAAAAATAAAGACAAAAAAGCCGCTTTTCGCAGGAAAAGCGGCTTTTTATTGCTTCGGCGCTTTGAAAGTCCAAAATTTGGCGGCGCTGAAATTCCAAATCATCACAAATGGAATGCCGCAAATGGAAGCAATCATTAAATGATCGGGGTTAGGACTGCTTTGGCCCAACAGCACTTTGCCGGAAAAAACGATTAAAAATAGTTTAGTCATTAACAGGTTGAGCACCAATCCAACAGCATTAGTCGCGAGGAACTTCACATATTGTGCGCGCGAATCGGCTTGCGAGGTAGCGTGTGATTTTGCGCGGAATGTCCAGCGTTGATTCCAAATAAATCCATTCGTTACTGCCAAACAAAAAGTCAGCGTATTCCAAGAAAACCAAGGCACCCACGGCAATTGCGATAAGACCAGTAATTTTTTGGTGAGAACAAAAAGCAAGCCTTTATCAATGATCGTGCTACTGGCGCCGACGATGCAAAATTTGACGAGTTGACGAAATCCGGCACGCTGCATTAAGCCAACGCGCGTTGAGCCAATATCGTAGGTGTCAAGCGATGGACTGCCCGGTTCGGGAATTGGTGGCAGAGCGGTTGATTCAGGACTTGGTTGGGCAGGAGTCGGTTCGGAGGGCATAAAAGAGACAGATTCGGCTGCCATTGGTTATATCACAAAAGCTCTTGTTATGACCTTCTGTTCGCCTAAAGGCAAGGCAAACGCCGGGCCAATAAATTTGGAAGAGCAGCTACGCCTTTCTTCCAAATCATAAGTGAAACGTTGGGTTTAGATAGATAAATCTACCCATCTTAGGGGTATTTGAAGGCAAAAAGGGCTGATTTTGCTGATTTTTGTCGAAAATTCAATGACTTTTGCGGTTTAGGCACCGCACTTTGGCGAAAAGTCACTCCACTTTCGAGAAAAGTGACTATCTAACGCAGAAAGTTGACTCCACTTTCTGCAAAGTGGAGTGCCTAAAGCAAAAAGGTGAGTCAACTTTTGAGAAAATTCACTCAACTTTCGTCAAAGTGCGGTGCCCAAAGCAGAAAGTGGAGTCAACTTTCTGCAAAATGGAGTGACTTTTGCCGAAAAATGCGTGCCAAAAGGCGGTTAGCATACAACTAAAGTAGGAAATGAGGTCACAGTCGTCGGGATTTTTGTGCCGTCTGCGAGAAAATTGACCGTAGGGCAAGCGCAGGTGAAGCCGCTTTTATGCTGAATCTTTGAAGCGCAAGAGACGCAAAGCGTTTAACACGACAACTAACGTGCTGCCCTCGTGAAAGACAACGGCCACGCCCAAGCGGGCAAAGCCAAACAACGTCGCGGGCACGAGGAGCGCGATAACGCCGAGAGCAATCCACAGATTTTGCTGAATAATGCGACGCGCTTGCCGACTAAGGGCCACAGCGAAAGGCAATTTGGAAAGGTCGTCGCCCATCAAGGCCACATCGGCAGTTTCAAGCGCCACATCGGTGCCGCCCGCGCCCATCGCAATGCCAACGGTGGCATTGGCTAAAGCGGGCGCGTCGTTGACGCCATCGCCGACCATCGCCACCATTTCGTGTTGTTTAAGCAAATCGTTGAGCGCGGTTACTTTGTCTTCGGGCAGTAAATTAGCGCGCACATCGGTCACTCCGGCAGATTGCGCGATAGTTTTCGCTACGCGCTCGTTATCGCCGGTCAGCATGATAATCGAATCAATGCCGCATTCGCGCAAAGCCTTCAACGCTGCTGGCGTTTCGGCGCGCAATTGGTCGGCAAACGCGATAACGCCAACGACTTGTGAATTAACACCAATAATCATCGTTGGCTTGCCGGAATCGCTTAACGCGTGCGCTTGATTTTGCAATTCGTCTGAAATTTCAAGGCCCGCTTCGGCGAACATTTTGGCGTTGCCAAGGCGCACAATCTGGCCTTCGACTTCGCTTTGCACGCCGCGTCCCGGCACGTTTTGCAGTTCTCCAGCAACCGGCAAAACGACGTTTTGTTCTGTTGCACGGCGCACAACTGCTTGCGCCAAAGGATGGCTCGAACGCGTTTCCACCCCGGCGGCAAAGCGCAGCAATTCGGCTTCGCCCATGCCAATTGCGATAACATCCGTCACTTCGGGTCGCCCGCGCGTGAGCGTGCCGGTTTTGTCCATCGCAATGGCCTTTAAGCGGCCCAAATTCTCCAAATGCACGCCGCCTTTTATCAAAACGCCGTTGCGTGCCGCCTGTCCGATGCCCGCCAAAACTGCCGCCGGAGTTGCGAGCGCTAAAGCGCACGGCGAAGCCGCCACCAGCGCCGAAATGCCGCGCAAAACCGCTTCGTTCCATGTGAGCCAGCCAAACAGCGGCGGCACCACCATCGCCAAAAACGCCACGCCTAAAACAATCGGCACAAAGATGTTTTCAAATTTTTCGGCGAAAGTTTGCGAGGGCGATTTTTGCGACTGCGCTTCTTCCACCATCTCGATAACGCGCGCCATTGTGGTGTCTTGCGCAAGGCGCGTGACTTCCACTTCCAAGGCGCCATCGCCGTTGATGCTGCCCGCGAAAACGCCGTCGCCTTGGTCTTTTTCGAGCGGCAAACTTTCGCCGGTAATCGGGCTTTGGTCAACCGCCGAGCGGCCTTGGCGAATCGTGCCATCAACCGCAATGCGATCGCCGGGACGCACGATAGCAATGTCGCCCAAACGCAATTCCTCGACTGGAATTTCGAGTTCTTCGCCTTCGCGCCGCACGCGCGCCACTTTGGGCGTGATATTGCCCAAAGCGCTGATGGCATCGCGCGCTTTTTCCATCGCAAAATGTTCGAGGGCATGACCGAGCGAAAACAAAAACAGCAAAAACGCGCCTTCGGCCCATTCGCCCAAAATCGCCGCGCCAAGGGCACCGGCTAACATCAAAAATTCAACATCAAAACGCCCTGATAAAATCGTCGGCAAGGCGTGGCGCGCCAGATTGTAACCGCCCGCCGCATAAGCGCCGAGATAAAAAGCCAACGCCAGCGCGAAGGGAAAATGCAGCAGGTTTTCGCCGACAAAACCGATAATCAGCAGAGCGCCCGAAAGCAGCGCAAGGGCCATTTCCCGATGGCGCACAATCCACGCTGTGTTTTCATCGAAATGCGCGCCGCCATGATTGTGACCCGCGTGTTCATCGTGAGAATTAGCGGGCGCGGCGTGCGAAACGTGATTGTGATGCTCATGGCCGCAGTTGGCGTGGTCATGTTCGTGTTTGGGCGCTGCGACGGGCGCTGTGGGCAACATCGTCAAACTGCGCGATTTATTGGGCACGCGATAACCGAGGCGCGTGACGGCTTTGACGATGGTGGTGCGTTCGATAAGCGTCGAATCATATTCGACTTTCAGCTTTTGCGTGGGATAATTGACGTTCACATTCAGCACACCATCTTGCTTGCGCACAACGTGTTCGATGCCCGCCGCGCAGGAAGCGCAATCCATGCCCGCCACAGTCAAAGTTTCATGGCGAAAACGCTTGGTGATGGCGGCGCCTTCATCGCGAGTCAGGCGTTCGAGTTTTTCGAGCGGCACCAAATTCGGGTTGTAATGCAAGCACAGCACGGCCCGGCCACTATCGCGCTCGACGTGGGCCTGCGTGATGCCGGTTTGCGCTTGCAAGCGCTCTTGCAGACGCGCCACGCAGCCGTCGTCGGCATCGTCAATGCCCGGCAACACAACGGGAATGCCAAGTTGCAGCGATTGTTCGCCTGCTGGCAAAGGCGCGTGAGAGGTCGTCATTTTTCGCTTTCGTGCTTCGGTTAATGATCAGGCTGTTCGTTCGGGTCGCCATATTCAAAGCGTGCCGTGGGACGAAACTGGCCGGTCATGATTTCGCGTTCAAAGGGCGCACCCAAATTGACTCCTTCGCAGGTCACATTGAAAATGAACTGCTGCATCGTCGGCAAATGGCGCCCGCCGAGGTTGACCGGACGCTTGGCGATGTAAACCGCCCCCCACGGCGCGCAAAAAAAGTGGCCGAGTTTTTTGCCCCATTTATCCATCGCGTAATCAATGTCGCCGCGCGCCATGGCCGCGTTGATTTCGCTTTGAATTTCAATGGTGCGGCGCGGGTCGGGGTCGAGGCTCCACAGCGTTTTAATGGCGCGCACGGCTTCGCGGTCGTCTTGAAACCGCAGGCGCGCTTCGGGTTCGGTCAGGCACCACATATCAAAACCGGCCTCGTTTGGCCCGCCCAAACGGCTCGGCGCGGCAAACGATGTTCCTTTGGAAAGCAGCGAAGTCAGCGGATTGACCGAAGGCACGATGGGATTCGCGGGCGGCGTCAAAACTTTGCCCGACAGTTGTGGCATGGCGAGTAGTTGGCCGAGCAAATAAAATTTTTCGACGGCTTCTTTGACGTGTTCTTCGACGCGCTCATGCACATCGCGCGAGGGGTTGCCGCCCATCATGTCGTCGGCGTAGCGCGCGGTTGTCATAGCCGCTGCGTGCAACTGGCGAATCTGGTTGAGGCTTTTTTCTTGTTCCTTGCCTTGCGGGGGCGAATCATTCAAAAAAATCAAGGCCGCTTCGGTGTGGTCGCGCACAGCGCGCATCGCTTCGAGCATTCCAAACAAATGTGCGTTCGGGCACGGCTCCACTTCGCTCCAACCGGGAAATTCGGCAGGCACGGAAACATCCAATTTGTAATCGGGATTATGATGCGCCTGCTGCGCGCGGTTGAGCCAGCCTTCGACTTGGCCGTAAAAGCACAAAATCTGGTCGGCGGTAATGGCGGGCACAAAGCCGACCGTTTGCGGGTTGCCTTCGTAATCGGCATCCAAAAATTTATCGCCCAAAGTTTGCAGCACAAAGGCGTTCCATGTGCAAAGAATTTCCGCTTGTGTTGAAGCGGGTAAAGTCCACGCATTTAGTCCGGCGTCTTTGGCTTGCCGGCGATGCTCTTCGCAGTGTTCCAGCGCGTCATAGACCGCCAAACTGGCGCGGCGATAGGCTTCCAGCGTATCGGCTGACACTTCGCCACTCATGGCGGCGCACATCCGGTTCCACATCGTTGGTTTGATCATTCTCCGTCTCCTTGCCACAAATCATATCAAATAGAGCATTGCCATTTATCACCCAATCACGGCTGCCAAAGAGTGTAGAAACAAAAAAACGGCGTGCGCTTGAAGCGCACGCCGTTTTGAAAATACTTCTCAGCGCCCGAAACTAAGGACGACTAAGTTACTTGGCGCGGAGGTCGCGGTGTTGCCCACCACGTTGGTGGCTATCGCTTGCGACTTGTAAAAACCGGGCGGTATCGAAGCATCCAAACTCCAAGAAACTGTGCCCTGCGGCGTGCCGATGGGCTGAGTTGCATTTACTTTGGCTTCGCGTTCGAAGGTTTGCACTATCGGCCCATGCAAACTTTGGCGCTGCTCGAAGCGCACTTTGACGGATGTAATACCTTTAATATCGCGCGCGGTGCCTTCGAGATGAACAGTTGAGCCGAAAGTGAGGCCCGATGTTTTGAGAATCGCCACTTGAGGCCGTGATTTATCCACCGTTGCCGCGATGGTTTTTGCCAATTCGCTGGTGTCGCCGGTAGTTTGACTGGTGGCTGTTGCGGTAATGAACTTGCCGGCCAATGCCTTGGGCGCATTGAACGTGAAGGCCGCGTTGCCAGAGCCATCGGTTCGCACTTCGATACTACCCAAATATTGATCGGCTTGCGCTTTCTTCCCGACTGGAGCGCCGCCTACAAAGAACTCGATGAGATAAGTTCGGTTGGGACGGCTGTTGAGCGTGCCGCGCACAAACGTGCTTTGGCTGGTTAAAAATTCGCGCAGCACAGGGAAGTTTTGCAGGTTGTTTGGGCCTTTGTCGGCATCGCCAAGGTCGTTGGGCGTGATGAAATCTGTGGCCCGTTTGTCGTTTGGCGCTTGCAGATCAATGCCAATCAGCGAGTTACCGGCGATTTCATTTTGAAGAATGGCGTTGCCCACGGCGTTGGTTCCAAGCACGAAAACGCCGCCATCGTAGTTATCGAAGATTCCATTGTTGTAAATGGTGTTGTCCGTGGCGTCATCTATAATAACTCCATCGAACTCATTAGCCTCAATGTCATTGCTTGCCACGACGTTGCCATCTGAAAAATCCTGAATCGCCACGCCGTAATTGCCGTTATTGACAATCAGATTGCCTTCGTCTTCGGCCTGTCCCCCTATCAGGTTGAAGGCAGAGTCACTAATTCTAACGCCCGAAAAGCCGTTGCCTAAACCGAATTCGGCGTTGGCATCAGCGCCGATGATGTTGCCTTGCACCGCATTTTGCTCGGAAGATTCTTCGATGAAGATGCCGCGCGAAGCGTTATAGGACACCACGTTCCCTTCGCCTTGGCCGCCCCCGCCAATCAAGTTGCCCGATGAGAACATGAGATGAATGCCGTTTTCATCGTTGCCGACGCCCACTTCGCCTGTGGCATCGGTGCCAATGTAATTGCCTTGAATGGTGTTGTCATCGCTGGCATACAAAAAGATACCCTCGTTGTAGTTGCCGGTAATCACGTTGCCCGCATACGGTTGACTGCCACCGATCAGCGTGTGGGTCACGCCTTGGTTAAGGATGATGCCGTTGCTGTTGCCGATGGTGTGCGTGTTGTGTTCGTCAATGCCAATGTTATTGCCTTGAATCGCATTGCCGGAAGTCTCAGGCAAGAAGTTCTCTGAACCAACATAAACACCCGCTTGGCCATTGCCGGAAATGAGGTTGCCAGTGCCTCTTGTGGGGCCGCCGATGACGTTGTCCTGCGCGTCGGCAATATAGACTCCGTAAACATTGCCTAAGGCACCGCCACCTGCGCCAACGCCAATTGAGTTGTTTTCCACATGGTTATGCTTTGAAATCGGGCCGGGCAAACCTTCGTCTTCATAGTTGATGGCGACCAGACCGTAGTAGCTATCGCAAATCAGGTTGCGACTTTTGCCCGCGCCGCCAATGAGGCTGTTCTCGCAACCTTGCAATACCACGCCAGCAACCCGGTTCCCTAAGGGGGCATTGCCGCTTTTGTCGGTGCCGATGTAGTTGCCCTGCACACGGTTGTCTCTGGCAACGCCAGTCTTGAAGGCAGCGAGGCGCACGCCAACCGCGTTGCCGGAAATTACGTTACGCTCGGCTCTGCTTGTGCCACCAATGAGGTTAGCGCTGGCATTGCTAACCATGATGCCCGCATCTCCGTTGCCCAACGCCTTTAAACCTGTCCGGTCAGTGCCAATGTAATTGCCTTGAATAATCACGTTGGCATTTGCCTGTGACATAGCTGCGTATTTGTTGCCTTGCTTTCCCTTAACCGCTGAAAAAGGTGGTGGCGGCGGGGGCATCGGAATGGAGTCTCTAACTACCACACCTATGATGCTATTCCCGCTAATCACATTACGCTGTTCTGTTGAGGTGCCACCGATTTGAATACGGCTTACATCTTCCAAGAAAATGCCATAAAACTGGGGGCCACCGGCGACACTTCCCGTGGCATTGGTGCCGATATAACAGCCTTGAATCACACAATCATGTGTCCGCTCACCAAATATCTCAATGCCGCTAAAACCAAACGAATTGATCACCAGCGACTTTATCGTGCAATTGGAGGCACCAATATACAGCCCTGAACCACCACCTGTCTGGGCACCGCTTATTTCAATCAGCGGGCTATTCTTGAAACCGGGCTGCGAACTACCATCAATGGTTATGGGCGTATTGATTACTGGCAAATCCTGAACTGGCTTGATGGTCTGAACGCCGGTGCCGGGGATATCGAAGTTGATAACATTGGCGCCGGGCAGCTTATTGGCGGCGTTAATCGCCTCACGCAGCGAACAATGGCGAACGGTGCAGGCGCCGTCGTTTTTGTCGTCGCTGGTGTTCACGATCAACGTGGTGCCGTCTTGCACGGAATCCGTTGGTGCTTCGTTGCCTTGCAATTCAAAAGCGCCGATGTCGCTGCCATCGCTGCCAGAGGCATTCGGATAATTAACTAAGTTCACCGGACGCGCCTTGCCGCGTTGATCTGTTGTCAGCCCGAAGCGATTGCCGCTGTCCAAGACGGGACTATCAGGCGCGGGGCGGTGCGAACGCTGAAAACCACCGTAGAAATTCAACGCTTCCAGCTTGGGGTCAACCGGCGTAGACGAGGTGCCGACAAGGTCGCCTTTGGCGCCAAAACCGTTGCTGCCCTCGCTGTCGCCGATGAGGTTGTATCCCGACGAAGTCACATCACCGAAGACATCGTTGCCTTGCGGCGCGCTGTTTTTGGCGAAGATGCTATTGGCTACGCTGGCGTTATTGATTTGACGAAGCCCGCCGCCCGTTTCCGAAGCGTTGTTTTGGGTAAGCGTCACCGCTTTGAGATTCAGCGTGCCCGTATTGTAAATGCCGCCGCCGCTGCCCCGCGCGCCAATGCCCGCGTTGTTGCCCGAAACAGTGCAATTGGTTAGCGTGGCGGTGCCGAGGTTCAATAATCCGGCGCCGCTGCCCGAAGTGTTGTTACCTTCAATGCTGCATCCGAGCATATTCAGTTGGCCGTTGTTGAAGATACCAGCGCCATCACTGGCGAAGTTCTGTGATATTTCGCATTGACTCAGCGTTAAAACGCCACCGCTCCTGACCGTGACGCCCGCACCGCTTAAACGGGTGCGCCCGCCGACAAAATCAACCCGCAAAATGCTAACCGGGCTGGCTTCTACGCTTAACAAGCGAAAACGCCCGGTGCCCAACACGGCGATATGGTTGCCCGTGTAGTTAAGAATCTGAACCTTCTGCGTTACGGCAGGCAGTTCACTTTGCAAAGTAATCGGCCCAATCAAGCCACCCGCGAATTCGATGTAGTCTTGGTCAGCGTTCGCGTTGGCGGCGTTCACCGCCTCACGGAGCGTGCAATCCTGAAAGGAGCAGCTTCCGTCGTCATGATCTTCTAATGTTGTCACGAACTGCGTGAATGTGGGAGGCGGAGGCGGACCTTGTGCGCTCACCGAATGCGCTCCAACAAAACCAACTAACATCACAGCGGCCCCAGCCAGATACTTCTTTTCCAACCTACGACGCACAACATCAGCAAACCAAGTCATAAAGACCTCCACAAATCAATAAAATTTTGTGCGGCTGCAACAATGAGAGTGACTCTTGGAGAAGATTAGCAGGCTTATCGAACGGTAGCAAGACGAATAGCGCTCAGTTCTCAGTCCTTGAGGCAATCATTTATCTAATATAAACGCCTCACGACCCAAAATGAAATTCCCGAAGCATAAAATTCGCCGTCTTTTGACCAAATAACGGCTCAATTAGATGAAAAACCGCTTCCTTCCCCACGAAAACAAGCATGATTTAGCCGAAATAACTCTTACAATTACCGATTGTAAGAATTATTTCTTCGATTGTAAACGATATTTCGTTAATTGTAAGAATTCTTTAAATAAATGTTGATTATCTTTTAAGGAAAGTCAGATTACTTTTAGTAATTTCAAGTTTGCTTTTAATACTTGCAATCTACCTTTTAGCGATTGTAAGATTACTTTTAACGATTGTAAAAGCGCTTTTGGTCGAAATCGAACGTTTTTAGGGCGTTACGAGGCCGTTTTTGGCCGTAAATGAACAGGAATCAGGAGAAATATGGGGCAATTTCCGCGTGACCGAGCCAAAATCTTGGAGTTGGCTCAAAAAATTGGAATCGGCATGAGTGATCCCAATCATGTCAGTGCGTTTACCGCTTCGCCGGTTTCAGCGACGGAAATCAGCGAGGCCATAGACGCGACCACAGTAACCGCAGCGACTCGTCACCTTGCGCAACTGGCGTTAAACGATGCCATCGCCGCCGATCAAAACGCCGTTACCGAGCTTGCCCTGCTGATGCAGCAAGTCATCGGCTATGCACGCGGCAAGAAGAATAGCCAGCCCAAGATTCTGAAATGGATTGATGTCGAAACCGCGCCACATAATAAATTGCCGCCCGGTTCATGTCGTGGTTTTAAGGAAGTATCGCGCACGTCCGACACGCTGTTTTTGAGTTGGAAAGGCCCGAAGTTTGGCACCAATATCAGCGACGGCGAGGGGGGCCGCGCCCGCATTTATGAAGTGGTGTGGCGCGAAAATGCCGCTTCCGAATGGCACGTCGCTGCGACAGTTCTCGAAAACAAAGCGCAAATTGCGTTGGCCTTGTTGGGCGACAGCAAAGCCATTTCAATCACCGTGCGCGCCGTCAACAAACAAGGCACCGGCCCGATTTCGCCGCCGATTACGCTGTCTTTGTGACTTTACCGACAGGAAAACGCTTCTGCAATGTTCAACCTATGAATTGAGGTAGGCGCTGGTAAGAGCAGCGTTGCTGCTCGACCCCTCACCCAACCTCTCCCCCAATCGCTGCGCTGGGGAGAGGAGTGTTTTACGCAAATGATCCTGCTCACTCCAATAGAGAAAGGGCGTAACAGGTAAG
>JANMKN010000020.1:0-6170 GCA_031372065.1 Abditibacteriaceae bacterium
AACTCGAAAACGCCATCGAAGCACTGCGCCCGAAAATGCGATTGTGGGAAAAACTCGAAACGCGCGAACGCGAGCGCAAAATGATCGAATTTTTGCAGCGTCGCGGCTTCAATTATGGCACGGCGAAAGCGGCGCTTCGGCAAATGGAAAATGATGCCGAGGATGACTAAACCATTGGCAGCATCCTCATTCTTGCCAATTTTTCACTTCATCTGTCCACACGGTGAATTTTTCCAGCGGCGCTGGGCCATAGGATGTAGTTAAAGCGACATCTACCGCATCGCGCCCTCGTGCCATGACAAGGTGACCAATGCGGCGCTGATTATGGCGCGCATCAAAAGTGTGCCATGCGCCGCCCAAATACACTTCAAACCAAGCCGAAAAATCCATCGGGGCACTGGATATCGGCACGCCAATGTCACCCAAATATCCAGTTACATAGCGGGCGGGAATGTTCATGCAGCGGCATAACGTGACGGCCAGATGTGTGAAATCGCGGCACACACCGGCACGTTCGATGTAGACATCTATGGAGGATTTCGTCCAACGCGCGTGGGGGTAGCCAAATTTCACTTTGGCATGAACCCAATCGCAAATAGCTTGCACACGCGACCAGCCGGGTTGGGTTTGACCGAACAATTCCCAAGCGATAGGCGAGAGTTTGTCTACCTCACAATAACGACTACTCACCAGAAATTGCAAAGCGTCAGATGGCAAATGTTCGACGGGATGCTGAATGGCATTAGGCACAACAGCATCGGGCAGTCCTGAATCTTCAATGACAGCATCTGACCACAAACGGAAGCGGCCCTTGGGCGCGGCAACGCGTTCGCACTGATTACCAAAAGCATCCAGATAAGTTTCCACAGAAACCTCTGGTTCGATTATAATCTGCTCGCGGCGCACGTCGTTTTGACGCGAAGGATGCACACGCAGCATCAACTGCATGGCAACTGGGGCTGGTAAGTCAAAAATGATTTCGTAACCGATCTTAATGAACATGAGAGTAGCTGGGCTGTTGTTTGAAGGGCCGTAATGTTCCCTCCACAGCAATTCTTCGGCCCGTGAAACTCATTGTAACCAGCTTGTGTTTCAGCCCTGTTTCCTATGCGAAAAGGTTTGCTGTCAAACGGACATAAAAATTCACAAAAAAGCGAGCGAACAATGTCTTATTGTCTGGGAATTAAAACACGCGACGGATTGGTGATGGCTTCCGATTCGCGCACCAGTGCAGGTGCAGATCAGGTCAATACCTGCCAGAAAATGTATCGTTTCGAAATGCCCGACGAGCGCGTTTTCGTTATTCTGACAACTGGCAGTTTGTCAGGCAGCCAGTCGCTGATAACCTTGCTGCGCACCGACTTTAGCGCCGGCCAAGGATTAGCCACGGCCCCGACTTTTTACGACGCCGTGCGAGAAGTTGGCAACAAGATGCGTTTCGTTTCCAATATGGATCGCGAGTTTTTAGAGCGTGATGGCTTGTCTTTCAACGTCAATATTCTCATTGGCGGCCAAATCAAAGATCAAGAACACGAGCTTTACATGATCTATCCGCAAGGCAACCCCCTGCGTTCCACAGACGACTCACCGTTTTTGCAGATTGGCGAAACCAAATATGGCCGTCCGATTTTAGATCGCGGAATGCGCGGCGACGAAACCACGTTAGCCGAGGCCGCAAAATACGCCATGCTTTCGATTGATTCCACCATTCGCTCGAATGCCACGGTTGGCCCGCCCGTAGATTTGCTGGTTTATGGCGTCGGCGAACTGCATTTGCAGCGCCATCGCCGCTTTTTTGCCAGAGACACAGAAATGGTGGCGATTCATACGCAATGGGAACAATCGTTGCGCCGTGCGGTGGCAGATTTGCCCGCCATTCAATTTGGCTACGATCAAACTAACGGCGATTAATCCGGCTTGAATGGAGCCAATAAAGTGCGAGCGGTTTTAAAACAACTGTGATATAGCCGAAACATAAACGACACACGAATCGCCTATACTTGACCAACGTGGCACGCACAGCGGGGAAGAATTCACCTTTATCGGAATCGGCATTGCAGCAAGCGCGAGATGCACTTGCAGGCTATCAAGTGGACGGCGCCTATGACGAAATGATGTCGTCTGATGGCGAGTTGCGGCCTGCTTACCGCGATCTCTGCGAACGCTTATTCAGTCTGGGCGCGAATGAACTCAACGAGATCCAAAAAAGCGCCGATTTATCGTTTTTGTATCAAGGCGTCACCTTCACTGTTTACGGCAAAGACGAAGGCATCGAGCGCGTTTTTCCGTTTGATCTGATTCCGCGCATTATTTCGGGCCGTGAATGGAACACTATTGAATCTGGACTTACACAGCGGATTCAGGCGTTGAATTTGTTCCTGCACGATTTGTATCACGACGCCAAGATTCTCAAAGACGGTGTCATTCCCCAAGAAGTCGTTTATACCTGCAAGCATTACCGGCGTGAAATGCGCGGCGTAGATGTGCCGCGCGACATTTATGTGGCGATTGCGGGCAGCGATTTAGTGCGCCTGCCCGGTGGCGAATTCGCCGTTCTCGAAGACAACTTGCGCGTGCCGAGCGGCGTATCGTATATGTTAGCCAATCGCCAAGTGATGAAGCAGGTTTTGCCGGGCCTGTTTGAAGAATACGGCGTGCGAACCGTCGCCAATTATGCGCAAGTCTTGTTACCAACGTTGCAATCGTTAGCGCCGCATCAACGCAGCGAACCAACTGTGGCCTTGCTCACGCCCGGCGTTTATAATTCGGCGTATTACGAACACACGTTTTTAGCGCGTCAAATGGGCATTATGCTCATCGAAGGACGCGATTTGCTGGTTCACGACAACGTGGTTTATATGCGCACCAGCGCCGGATTAAAGCGCGTGGACGTGATTTATCGCCGCATTGATGACGACTTTGTTGATCCCTTGGCTTATCGTTCGGATTCGACCTTGGGCGTTCCCGGCCTCATGAACGCATATCGCGCCGGCAATGTGACACTTGCCAATGCTATCGGAACCGGCGTGGCTGACGACAAAGCGATCTATGCCTATGTTCCGGCCATCATTCGCTATTATTTGGGACAAGATGCGATTTTGCCCAACATCGAAACCTATTTGTGTTCCGATCAAAAACAACGCCAGCACGTTCTTGAAAATCTCGACAAATTGGTCGTGAAAGCCGTTGGCGAATCGGGCGGTTATGGAATGCTCATTGGCCCGCACAGCACCAAAGAAGAACAAGACGCATTCCGTCGCTTAATCGAAGACGATCCCCGCAATTACATTGCGCAACCGACATTAGCGCTTTCCAAAGCACCCTGTTTCATTGACGGCGAAGTTGATTCGCGTCATGTTGATTTGCGGCCTTTCATTTTGAGCGGCGAACGCACTCAAATTATGCCCGGCGGCTTGACGCGTGTCGCTTTGAAAAAAGGCTCCCTTGTCGTCAATTCCTCGCAAGGTGGCGGCAGCAAAGACACTTGGGTTTTGTATGAATAGTGGTCAGTGAACGGTGGTCGGCAGTCAGTGGACAGATAATTCCCACTGACCACCAACCACCGACCACCAACCACCGACCACCGACTATGCTATCACGAGTTGCAGACAGTCTTTATTGGATGAGCCGCTACTTAGAGCGGGTGGAACATATGGCGCGCGTGTCAAGCGTGAATTTGAGCATGGCGCTGGAACAATCACCGGAAGCGGCGAGCCGCCGCTGGCAGCGGGTGTTGGGCGGTCTGCGCTCCCGTCCACCGCACAGCGAAGGTTTTCACGATCCTGCCGAAGTAGCCTATTGGCTGATTTTCAACCAAACCAATCACAATTCTTTAGCTTCGTGTGCGAAAGGCGCGCGGGACAATGCCCGTCAGGTGCGCGAGAGTATTTCCATAGAAATGTGGGAACACATCAATCGCTTGTATTTTCGTGTGCGAGAAGCGCGCGAAGCCAGCGAATGGCGAGAAAATCAAGGCGAATATCTGTCTGGTATCATCGAAACCTGTCACATGATTTCCGGTGTCACCGATTCCACGCTTAGTCATGGTGAAGGTTGGCATTTCATACAAGTCGGACGCTACAGCGAACGCGCTTCCAGCATTGCGGCGCTTTTGGATGTGCATTTCGCCGAATTGCAAAAACCGGGACTGCGCGGTAAAGCACGGCGAGATGAAACAGATACCTATCTCGATTGGGTGGCATTGCTCAGTTCCTGCATTGCTTTCGATGCTTATCGCAAAGTGCATACGGCGCAGCTATTACCTGAAAGAATCGCGGAGTTTTTGGTGTTCAACCCAGAATTTCCCCATTCCGTTTGCTTTGCGGCACAGGAACTGGAAAACAGCTTGCGGGCGATTGGCAAAATCACACGCTCGCATCGAGCCTCGCGCGTCAATAACGTGGCGCATCGCTTGCGATCAACGCTCAGTTTCAGCCAACCCAGCGAGCAAGTTCTCGATACCATGAATTCGCATTTGCGCTACGTTTTGGACAGTTGCGGCCAAATTCATCATGCCATCCATCAAGCGTATATCGCTTATCCGGTGGAACAAGAACTTTCGCCGTAACAGCAGTTGATAATTTTGAGTTAGGAGGCGATAAGGATTGCTTCATTAACTCAAAATTCAAAACTTTTATGTATTATTCCATCGTTCAAATCAATCGTTTTCGTTACAGCGCACCGATTCGGGAAAGCGTGATGGAAGTGCGTATGCAGCCGGTAGATCATGCCACGCAACGTTGCCTTTCCTTCGGATTGAGCTTGAAACCACAAGCGAAAGTCAATCGCTATCGCGATTGTGTGGGCAACATTGTGCATCATTTTGATGTGCCCGCGCGCCATAGCAGTCTGACCATCACCGCCGAAGCGATGGTAGAAGTCACGCAGCCCGACCCGATTCCCAACGCACTGGAAAATTCGACGTGGAACGACTTGGTTTTTACAGCCGAAATGAATGACGCGTTTGAAATGCTGATGCCCAGTCATTTCACCCATGACACACCGCTTTTAGAGGCCTTCGCCAAAGAAATTGATGTTTGCCGCCGCGACGATCCGCTGACGCTGATGCGTCATATCGGCAGCGAAATCCACGCGCGTTTTAGCTACACCAAGCAAAGCACCCGCGCCGATTCGCCAATAGATGAATCGCTCGAATCACGTCAGGGCGTCTGTCAAGATTTCACACATATTTTCATCGCGTTAGCGCGCCGCGTGGGCATTCCCTGCCGTTATGTGAGCGGTTATTTGTTTCACGCCGGCAGCCGTGACCGAATTTTAGGCGGTGCTACGCACGCATGGGCCGAAGTTTTGTTGCCCGGTTTAGGCTGGGTAGGTTTCGATCCGACAAATAACAGCATCGTTGGCGCCCGTCACATTCGCGTCGCCGTGGGCCGCGATTACGCCGATGTGCCGCCTACGCGCGGCGTTTATAAACGTCCAAAAGGCACTACCAGTGAATTAGACGTGACAGTAAGAGTTGCTCCCGCCGGAGACTTGCCCTTCAACCTCGAAGGCCAGATCATGCAATCGCGCCTGCACACCGTCAGCGGCGACACCGGCCATCAACCCGAACAACAGCAGCAACAATAGTAATTTTTATGGAGCGCAGGCGAGACGCCCGCGCTCCATTTCTTTTACTTTGCCAAAGTGACTGCCAATAATTTCACATTTGGATTGTCCGGCAGCGTCAAACTTTTGATTGTTTTTTTGCTGTCGAGAGTAAAACCGTAACTGTAAACATAAAACGCGCGCGGGTCTTTGGCGCCGTTGGACATAAGGCGATAATCAGTTTTCACAACGCGACTTTCGCCGGGAAAATCTTCGGGCACAAGCCAGTCGCTGAAATTTTGCGAGAGCGTTTGCGTGCTGCCATCAGCGTAATTTACAGTCAAATTTTGCCCCATCTGATTACCATCAATCGCCGCGCCCAGCAGCCACATCGAGGCATAATTGCCTTCGGCTAACGGCAACGTTTGGCCTTTGCATTCGATCACACTGGCCTCACCTGCCGCGCCCAAATTGAAGGTCACATTTTTCCAGTTCAGCGCCGCGTTGAGCAACGCTGCCGGATACGCCGCACCACCACCATCGAAACCGCTGTCTTCGCCGAAGGTAACGCCGTCTTTAAAGATGCCTTTACCGTTGAAAAACGCTTTTAAATCCACTGGCAC
>JANMKN010000029.1:0-21168 GCA_031372065.1 Abditibacteriaceae bacterium
CCGGCGGCTAGTGCCTGTCCAATCTGAAATCGCCACCTAAACCGGCAGTGAACGTCCTGTCATCGTCCAATCCTTCAATGGGGCCGCCTTCGCCGGTTGTCGGAGCGCTACTTTTTTCGTTTGTGCTCATCAGGCGCTTGGCAGCGACAATGGCAGCAGCGGGGTCGGCTTTAATTTGCGCTTGCGCTTTGGGGCGTGCGTATTGGCACAAAATAAAGGTGGTGTAAGTGCCTTGCAGCGTAGCAAAAGCCAAAGTGCCGATGAAACTGGTGATGAGAACGCGTCGCAAAACGGGAATCGCAAAGGCGCGCTTGAAGCCAGCGACATTGATAAGCGAAAACTGACCGCCTTGTTCGTGTTGGCGCTTGGCATTAGCCGCTTGCGCTTCGCGTGTGAGCGTTTCCGGCAGGCGCGCATAAGCCAAACCCCAGTTGATAAAACTGAGAATCGCCGTGAACCAACCCAAACCAAAATTGCCGCCCCACGGCGCGGGCAGATTCGCTAAAACGCCGCCAATCAGCGGCCCGATGGCGAAGCCGATGCCGAAAATCGCGCCGAAGATGCCGAAGGTTTTAGCGCGGTCTTTTTCCTCGGTGACATCCGATAAATACGCCTGTGCCGTCGAGATATTGGCGCCGGTGATGCCATCCAAAATGCGCGAGGCAAAGAGCATCCACAAACTGCCCGCATAAGCGAACAGCACATAGCCCAGCGCGGTGCCGAAGATGCTCCACACCAAAATCGGACGGCGCCCGATGCGATCCGAAAGGCGGCCCCAAAACGGCGCAAAAAGAAACTGCATCGCCGAATACGATGCCGCCAAGAGGCCAATTTGCTCCGGCGTGGCCGAATACTGCGCCGCGTAAATCGCCAGTTGCGGAATGATGATGCCGAAACCGAGAATATCAAGAAAAACCGTCAATAAAACCACGCGCTTGGCCATCGCCAAATGCGCGTCATCAAAACGCAGCGAAGAATCTTTTGGAGAATCTGTCATCACAAAAAGCTAAACAGGAACGCAGGGAAAAAGGAAGATAAGAATTTGATTTTCTTTCCTTACCTGTCTTGAAGATAAGAGCTATATCCCTTTGTTCCGATGTCCACGCGCCATTGATATTCAGCTTTGCGGCACCGGCACTTTCTTGCCTTTGCGCGAGCTTTCGATAGCCGCTAAAACCATCGCCAGCGATTTGAAATTGTCATGGCATTCGGTTTGTGGTTTGGCGCCGCCGCGCAGAAAAGTCAGCATCTCGCGCAAGGCGCCGTGCATCCCGCCAAATTTGATTTTGGGCGCGGGAATTTTCAATTCCTTTGTCGCGCGATGAAAGCCGTCTTTGCCGCTGACGATTTCGCCGCGCGGCTGGTCTTTTTCGCACAGCAGCGTGCCATTTTCGCCGATAAAGCGCCAGTCGCCGTTCCACGAAGTGTGGCAGCCTTCGGCGCACCAACTGCCGCGATAAGTGAAAATGGCGCCATTCGACATCTCGAAAAGGCACGTCGCGGCCACATCGCCTCCATACCAACTGCCTTTGGGGTTGAATTCGTGCGCGTAAACTGACACGGCATCCAAACCGGTAAAATAGCGCGCCAAATCGAAATGATGAATCGCCATATCGAGAATGAGCGGCGAATCCATCTCGTCGCGGAAGCCGCCAAAATGCGCGCCAATGTAAAAATCACAGTTGATCGTGGTGATTTCGCCGAATTTTCCGCTGTGCAAGGCACGCTGCGCCGTATCGAGATTTTTGTCCCAACGGCGCGATTGGCTGGTCATAAACAATTTTTCAGCGTCTTCGCTGGCTTTTACCATTTTGCGCGCTTGTTGCAGCGTGGCGGCCATTGGTTTTTCGCCGACGACATGACAGCTGTGCTTCAAAGCCGTTGTTGTCACTTGAAAATGCGCGTCGGGAATTGTCAAATCCAATACGAAATCCGGCGCGTGTTTTTGCAGCATCGCGGGTAAATCATTGGAAACCTCGCATTCAACGCCATATTTTTCGCATTGACGCGCGGCATTGGCCGGATTTAAGTCCACCACAGCGCGAATTTCCACTTTTTCGGCCAACAACGGCGGAAACCACGCATTGGAAATGCCGCCTGCCCCAGCGATTACAACCGATTCTTTTGCCATGAAACTGGCTCCTTGATTTTTTGTAGAGACGTTTTTCGTTTATCAGGTTGTTGGTGATGTTGCTGGAAAATAGCAATTCGTTTGCGTTTAATCGCCGGTTTGCGAGTGCGGCGCGTGAACGGGTTTGGATTCAGGAGAACCGTGCTGGCGTAACCAAATGGAGAACACCACGATAGAAAATACGGCCAAAAACTCGCTTTGCCAGTTTTGCAAAGATTCAAACCAGAAATGGGCCGTGGCGGCAAATTGTAACGGCGAAACGGCATCTTCTCCATGCGCCATTTGATTGATGGAATATTCTTTTGCGCCGCCAATCGCGTGACCGATAAAAGAAAAAATGAAGCAGAATCCAAGAGCCAAAGTGAGCGAATTTTTATAAAGAGCCAAACGCCAGCCGCCTTTTTTCACCGGGCCGGGCACATTTTCGTCTCCGGCGTGTTGCTCTGGGTCTTCGTCTGTTGCTTCCAATTTATCGGGGTCTTTGGATTCCGCCGAGCCTTTTTGAAAAAGAAAGCAAGTAAACGCCACATACGCCGCCATTTGAAGAAATTCACTTTCCCAGTTTTCAAAAGTGGCCTGCCAGAAATGGCCGCCTTCGAGATATTGCAAGTAAGTTTGTGTGGGCTGATGATGGCTTTGCCGTTCTTCGTTATCAACGGCGTGGCCGGTCAAACTTTGCCCAATCCAAAACACCAAGAAGCAGAAAAACAGCAGGAGCGACAATCCATTGTTACGCAGAAAATGTTTCATGACCGCTGGCCTATGCACACTCTATGCCGCTATTGGCTAAAATAATTAGTCCGCGCCCAAAAATGTCAATTGCTATGTCGTCATCCCAAAGAGTGCTTGCCATAGATTTCGGACTGAAACGCCTCGGTTTGGCCTTATCGGATGACCGGGGCCTTTTGGCCGCACCTTATGCCGTGCGCGAACGCAAAAATCTCATGCGCGACATCGCCGATTTGACGCAAACCATTGCCGATTTGCGCGTGACGACTATCGTTTTTGGCAAACCTCTTGGCTTGGAGGAAGGCACCGAACATCATGCTGCGCCGCTGGAAAAATTCGTTACCCTTTTAGAATCTTCCTTGCGCGAAGCCGGACTGAACATTGCTCTTGAGTGGCGGGACGAGCGTTTTTCGACTGCCGAAGCGTGGCGCAATTTGCGCGAGGGCGGTATTTCGACGCGTGTCGGTAAAGACCAAGTGGACGCGCACGCCGCCGCCGTGATTTTGCAAGGTTATCTGGATGCAAAACACCAATCAAACAAAAAACCATCTTCCAACGAGGATATTGAGTGCCTGAATTAAATCAATTTGAAGCGGCTTTGGCCGAAAAGGAAAGTGAGGCGCCAAAGGTCGCCGATAGTGCCGTGCCCGCCGTTATGACGGAAGAAAAATCGGGCCTTTCGTGGGGCAAAATTGCCCTACTGGGCCTTGTCGTCGCGCTGATTTTAGGCGGCATGGGCGGTTTTATTTATTGGCGCGATATGAAGTGGCGTTGGGAAAAAATTCCGATGCCTGAAACGATGGCGCGCGTAACCGCCGAGTGGCCGTTAGATAAACTCGGCGGACGCTTACTGGAAACGGGCAAAATCCGCGACGTTGATGCCTTTTTACAAGCCGCGCGCGAAGCGAAACTGCAAAACGTCAAGCCGGGCGGTTATATGCTGCCCAAAGAAGCCGGGCCGCGCGATTTGGCGGCGCTTTTTGCCGGTGGCCCGCAGCTTGTGAAAATCACTTTCCCCGAAGGCTGGACGGCGGGTCAAATGGCGCGGCGCCTTGCCAGCGCAGGCTTTTCCGATGCGGCCACTTTTAATCGCTTGGCCTACGGTCAAACACTTGTTTCGCCTTGGGAAGGCAAACTGTTTCCCGATACTTATTACTTGGCGCCTAAAGCGTCGGGCGAGCAAATCATCGCCCGTTTAAACGAACGCTTTAACGAAGTCGCCAAGGATTTGTCGCGTCCGTTTCCCAAAATACAAGGCAAGGAGATGACGCTCGCGCAAGTAGTGATTTTGGCTTCCTTGGTCGAACGCGAAACAAGTGAAGCCGCCGAGCGACCTTTAATCGCGGGCGTGCTGCTCAATCGCCTGAACATTAAAATGCGCTTGCAATGCGACGCCAGCGTTCAATATGCGCGGCGCCGCGCCGAGGAAAACGCCCAATTAAAAGCGGGCGATGGCTATAAAGCGCGCTTGCTTTTCAGAGATTTGAAAATTGATTCGCCTTACAATACCTACCAAATCGCCGGATTGCCACCCGGCCCCATTTGCAATCCCGGCCAAGCCGCGCTCAAAGCCGCCGCCCGACCCGAAACATCGCCTTATTTTTTCTATGTCATGTCGCCCAAATTAGGTCACCATCGCTTCGCTAAAACCTTCGCCGATCATCAGCGCAATATCGCTCTGGCGAAATCGGAAAAGTGAAAATTGTGCGTAAAATCAAGAAATTTATCAAGTTTTTTGAATATATGTTTGAAACTCTTCCATTTCGTCTATAATAGTCATAGCGCCGTTGAAAAAGAAGGAGTTTCGATATGTTTTTGAAAGTCAGCCGTTCTGAAAAGCCGTCGTCTCGACGCGGCTTTACCTTGATTGAGTTGCTTGTCGTCATAGCGATAATAGCGCTCCTCGCCGCCATTCTGTTCCCTGTTTTCGCCCGTGCGCGCGAAAACGCCCGCAAGTCCTCTTGTGCTAATAATCTCAAGCAGCTTGGTTTAGCGGCTGTGCAGTATTCGCAGGATTACGATGAGTGGGTGCTTTCCTCGTATGGAGGCGGTTACACCGATCCTGTCAATGGAGGCACTGTTTACTGGACAGGCTTGATTGCTCCTTATTTGAAGAACATCCAAGTTTTTCAAGACCCCAGTGGCCCGAAGTTCACTGAAAGCAATCCGCGCAATCCACAACTCTCAAATTACGGTCACCAGCATAACAATTTAGGCTGGGGTTTAGGTGCGAGTAGTGGCGGGACCAATCCAAGTCTGTCGGAGATAGGTGCTCCGGCTAGCACAATTCTATTCTCTGATATCGGACGTTACAACGTGCCGAATACGGGGGATAACTGGGCGAATCTCAAAAATAACCCAGAGGTGTTTCAGAGTATTACCGAGCGCGTCACTCGTGGTTACACTCAATGCCCCAGTTGTCCTAATCAAGGAGGAGCGGGCTGCTGTGCCACCGATGCTCTCACTGTTGCGGATAAGCATGTTGGGACATGTAATGTGGCGTTTTTGGATGGTCATGTTAAGGCCATAAAGACAGCAGTCTTAACCGCACCATTCTTTGAAACCAACGCTGCCAGCCCCAATTATCAAGGCGGAAAAAACGATTATTGGGATAGAAAGTAGTTCTATCCCAATAATTGAAACGCGATTTTCGGTTAGAAGGTCGCGTTTTTTATTTGGGGTTCTGAAACGGTTTTTGCTCGACTAATCCTTTGTCTTCATCCACCACAATCATTTGATTCGCGGCGACGTTTTCTAATTTCGTCTTAGCACCAGACGGCCACAAAATCGCGATGCCGTCGGCGGCCTTGTTTTGCCCTAAGCCCAACGTGATTGGTAATTCGCTTTGTGATAAGAACGATGAACCGCTGCGCACCCATTGGCGCAAAACATCGTTGCCGGTTTTGACTTTTACCAAAGCACCGATTCCGCTGCGGTTGCTTTTGGTGCCGCGCAAAGTCAAGCGCAGAGTGTTGTTTTGATTGCCACCCTCGTTACGCCACAAATGAGCCGCGCCGTTATTTGTGGTTATAACGACATCCAAATCGCCATCTAAATCGAAATCGCTGTAAGCTAAACCACGAGCGACAAGTTTCTGGCGCATGGCCTCGCCGCTATTCAAACCGATCTCTCGAAAGCGTAAGCGCCCGGTGGATTCGTTGTGAAACAACAGCGGGCGCTGCCGATAGGATTCTTGGGCTTGGATTTTTTCAACATTTGGCTGAACATGACCATTGGCAGCTAAAATATCGGGCCAGCCATCGTTGTCGAAATCAAAAAACAAGCAGCCGAATGTCAGAAAATTCCGACTGGCCTCGCCGATGGCAGAATCGGGCGCAGCATCTGCAAAAGTGCTGTGTCCGCTGTTGTAATAAAGTGCCAGCATTTCCTGCGAAAAATTGCCGATAACTATGCTGTCGCGATTGGAATGATCTACATCAGCGCTATCAATGCCCATTCCGGCGCGGGCACGGCCAAAGCGGTCATGAGAAATGCCCGCTTGCTGCGCGACTTCTTTAAACGTGCCACCTCCCTTGTTTTCAAACAGAAAATTACGCATGGTGTCGTTTGCCACAATGAGATCGGGCCAGCCATCATTGTTGTAATCGCAAACGACAACGCCCATCGCTTTACCATCCAACGGCTCGCTTTGGCCTTGGCTATCGCGCCGCACTCCGATTCCGGCAGTCGATGTCACATCCTGAAATTTTCCGTTTCCCAAACCACGATATAAAAAGCTGCTTTGTCCTGAATATGCTGTAGGATTGCTATAAGCTTTCATGCCTTTTGCCGTTTGGTAAACATCGGTTTGCGGCGTCCAGCGGATATAGCGGCCTGCAAACAGATCAAGATTGCCGTCTTTATCGTAGTCCAGCCACGCACAACACATTCCCCAACCATTACCTTGCACGCCCGCTTGCGAGGCGACTTCGCGAAAGTGATTGTTGCCCTCGTTATGAAACAGGAAATTGCGCGGATAAGCCGTTACATACAAATCAACGCGCCCATCGTTATCATAATCGCCCACGGCGGCGCCCATGCCATAAGTGGTAATTCCTAAACCAGAGTTTTTGGTCGTATCTGTAAAAGTGCCGTTACCATTGTTAAGATAAAGCGCACTGGTGGCCAAACGTGGGGGCGGTGCCTGTTCGCTGACGAATTTCCGCATATCGGGAGGAAATGTGCTGCGCCCGGCTTGATACTCATCCGCCGTCCAGTCGCGGCTGTTGACGAAAAACAAATCCTGATAACCGTCGTTGTTGTAATCAAGAAACGCGACGCCGCTGCCGTTGGTTTCTGGCATTAGTCGCAGTGCAGAAGCGCCGTTGTTGTGCTGAAAGTGGATTCCGGCGGCCTTTGTCACATCGGCAAATTCCACTTTGAGAGGCGGCGTTTGTTGAATCGGCGTGACAATTGAAACAGGTTGTGGGCGCGGGCAACCCGCAACCAAGCACAACGGCGTTATAAAAAGAGGGGACAACCGCGTTTTGCGCACGAACCAAAGTATGACTGGAAGCCTACGGCGCGAGTAGAATGCGCCTGCCAAGGCTGTTGTTTTAGCTGGCCGCTGCTTTGCCCCTTGGGGCCGGAAATTAGGACGGACGAGGAAATTCAAATTCATGGCGGAAATTCACATAGAAAAAAATGCGCCGCACGTTGTCATTATTGGTGGCGGTTTTGGCGGCTTAAATGCCGCGCAAATGTTAGCCAAAGCGCCCGTCAACATCACGCTGATTGACCGCAACAACTATCATTTGTTTCAGCCTTTGCTGTATCAAGTTGCAACGGCGGCAGTTTCGGCGGGCGAAATCGCCTCACCGATTCGTTCGGTGTTGCGGCATCAGAAAAATGCCAGCGTTCTCATGGGCGAGGCGCGCGAAATTGACTTGGCGAACAAGCGCGTTTTGCTGCACGATGACCACGCTTCGACAGATGAAATTGATACTCTGTCTTACGATTATTTGGTCATCGCGGCGGGCGCGACGGGCACTTATTTCGGGCACGACGAATGGGCGCCCTTAGCGCCGGGCTTAAAAACTCTCGAAGACGCCTTCGATGTGCGCCGCCGCATTTTTTTAGCTTATGAATTAGCCGAGCGCGAGCCGAAGAATTCTACCTTGCGCGCCGAGTTTTTGACGTTTGTCATCGTGGGCGGCGGCCCGACAGGTGTGGAATTGGCGGGCGCCATCGCTGAAATTGCGCAGCGCACCTTGGCGCATGATTTCCGTTCCATTGATTCGCGCAGCACGCGCGTGATTGTGGTGCAGAGCGGTGACCGCATTCTCGAAGGTTTTTCGGAGCAATCTTCTAATTCAGCCCTCGACCAACTCAAAGCGCGCGGCGTGGAAGTTATTTTCAATAAACGCGTGACAGGCATCACGCCGGAAACGGTGCAATTAGGCGATGAAACGATTCGCGCCCGCACCGCTTTTTGGACAGCAGGCGTGCAAGCCGCGCCCCTTTCGCGCAATTTGACGGGCTTAAAAGCTGAACTGGATCGTGGTGGCCGAGTGCCTGTCGAAGCTGACCTTTCCCTGCCGGATTTTCCTGAAGTTTTTGTGATCGGCGACATGGCGCTTTTTATTCATCAAAAAGGCGACGACGGCAAGCCAACAGGCAAACCGCTGCCCGGTGTGGCGCCCGTTGCCATTCAAATGGGAAAACACGTCGCTAAAAACATAATCCGCAGCGTCAAAGGCGAAAAACGTGAGCCATTTCACTATTGGGACAAAGGTAATATGGCGACCATTGGCCGTGCCGCTGCTGTGGCCGAAACCAGCAAGTTTAAGATGTCTGGTCTCATTGCATGGCTGGCATGGGCCTTCGTGCATATTTTGTATCTAATCGGTTTTTACAATCGCTTTGTGGTAATGTTCCGCTGGGCGTGGTCGTATATCACTTTTCAACGCGGCGCACGTTTGATTACCAATATCAATCCGTTGGCGGTCAGAACAACGCCGCCTTCGGACGAAGCGAATTTCACTCAAAAACCTGCCGCTGAAATCGCCAAAGAACCCAGAGCGTAAGCGACGGGCCAAATAAATTCTTAGCCCGTCGCTAAGGCTCTGGATTTTTTATCCGCGCGTCAATTCGCCATCCAACAAGCGCATAATGCCAAAAATGGTTTTTGTAAAAAGTTGTTCTATCTAATAAAGACAAAAGGACTGACTCAGTGGTGCTTCTCTATTAAACTGTTTTAAACCATGAACGCGACATTAATCAAGCGCCTTTTTCGTGTCATCCAATCGGGGTCGCCCTCCGATGTGGAGGTGCTTTGTCGCCGAATTATAGACGAAGAGAGAAAGCGGGGGCATGGGCGAGTTGCACAAGAATTGGAACAGATTCTCGGCGATAAACGCTTGCCGAAGTCCGCACCTGTTACCGATTCCTTACAGCCACTTCCGACCAGCCGCCGCAATGATGCGCCATTGGTTCAAGTGGTGCTACTTGAGCAACTGCGCCATCATATGGTGCTACCCCCCTCCGTGGAAAGCCGTTTCCTCCGTATTGAGAAGGAATTTGCGGCACGCACGCGGCTTGCCAAACACGGATTGCGGCCTCGACAACGCATCCTTTTGTATGGCCCGCCGGGGTGCGGAAAAAGCCTCGCGGCGGAGCGTTTGGCGTGGAATACGGGGCTGCCCTTGCACAAAGTTCGCTTCGACACGCTAATGTCTTCTTTTTTCGGTGAGACATTGGCGAATTTACGCTCAATTTTTGTCTCCGCACAAGCTACACCGATTGCGCTTTTTTTGGATGAATGTGATACCTTGGCACGGTCTCGAACCGAGCGTAACGATGTTGGTGAGGTCAATCGTATTACTAATGCTCTTCTTGAAATGCTGGAAGATTTCAATGGACAGGGGCTTGTGATAGCGGCTACAAACTTAGATTCTGCGTTGGATTCTGCCTTGTTTCGTAGGTTTGATGAGGTGCTAAAAGTGCCTCTGCCGGGTATAGACGAAATAACGCGATTGCTGAAAGAAACACTCTCTGCCATCGAGACGCACCCGTCTGTGGAGTGGCGTCAGCTTGCCCATGCTATGGATGGGATGTCCTGTTCGGCTGTTGTCCGCGTCGCTCAAAATGCCGCCAAGGATAGTGTGCTCAGTGGTCGCCATAGTGTGACTCAAGAAGATATTCAACACGCTCTGGATGAAATTCACGAAAGGCAAGAACCGATTTAAGCTATGCCCAGCCAATCAAAATTTCCACATCTGCAACTGGCGTTTCGGGGAACATTTGCCCCCAAGTTTTCTGGTGGTGGAGAAACTAATACCGAAGTCAAGGCAAATAAAAGCAACTCAAAAGTTCACGCTCATAAGATTCGCGATATTCTTGACCAAATGCGCCAAGATGATGCACAAAAACGTCAAGAGCGCCAAGTGCAAGGGTTACCCGAAATCCCTGCTGATAAGGGATTCTTATTAAGGCTTCCCGAAGGCGAAGACATTGATGATATCGTTCATGCACTTGGGGGTGAGTTAGTGGCCGAAACCGATGAAGGTTATGTCTTGGCTTCAACGGAAGACCTCGTATTCGAGAAACTGGAAGAGGTTTTAAGTAAGTTTGAGATGCATCAAGTCGGTGGAGGTATGGCGGCCTCGCTGCTTGATTTCTACAGTCAAGAAGACGAACCGAAACGCTTGGAACGGATTCTCACGCCAGAGGTATTGGCTTTGTGGCCGTTCGAGGATGCCACAACCTATACATTTGATCTTGGTATTCAAACCGCAACGAGCACGCGGGATATGAAATGGCCTCGTGTGAAGAAGCGGAAAGCAGAATCAGATTTAGAATTTGAGCGAAGAAAAGCAAAAGCGCGGGAAGATGCTTGGGACAATGCAAATCGTGAATGGGACGACAAAGCCGATGAACGTGTGGGCGAATTGCATCCATTTATTCAGCACTATAGCGGAGAAATCATATCGGGAATGATTTCTGACCCCGCGCAACAATCTGAACGCGGCATGGTATTTCCTGATAGTGTGCAAGTGCGCGTGCGGATGAATGGGGCTGGATTCAAAGATGTGATTTTAAATTTCGCTCACTTGTTTGAAGTAGCTTTGCCAGAAGAGGTGCAGCGAGAGGCCGATGAAAATCAAGACAAAGCTGATGCGCCCACCCCTGCAATTAATTCTCCTGCCCCTGATGCGCCCGCTGTTTGTGTCATAGATAGTGGTATCCAAGAAGGCCATCGCTGGCTGGAACCTGCGATTGATTCAGTAACCAGTCGGTGTTTTTTGCCAGACGTTGAGGAAAATGATGTGGCCGATTATGTTCGTCCTCAAGGCCACGGCACAGGGGTAGCAGGTGCGGTTCTATATCCCTATGAAATTCCCAAAACAGGCACGGTTACGCCAGTAGCTTGGATTCAGAACGCACGGGTTTTAGATAACGAGAATGTTTTACCTATCGAACTCACCCCGGAAGATTATCTTCATCGGGTTATCACGCATTTCCATACCGCGCCACGTTTCACCAAAATATTCAATCATTCGATCAATGAACGAGTAGCTTGCCACGAAAACCGAATGACAGCTTGGGCGGCCAAATTGGATCAACTATCGCACGAAAAAGACGTGTTGTTTATCCAATCGGCAGGTAATCAGAGTAAGAGTGGTTTAATGGACTTATTAGCCGATGGAAAACTTCCTCCTGAGCATTATTGGGAGGATGCAATGCGTGTTGCCAATCCCGCGCAGAGCCTTCACGCGCTGACTGTCGGCTCTGTATCTGGCGCGGTATTTGATGATGATGACCAGCGCTCGTTTGCTGCTGGTTTACACCGGCCCTCTGGTTTTAGCCGTGCTGGATATGGGCAACCGTGGTCAGTTGTTAAACCTGAAGTTGTGGAAATTGGTGGCGATTTTGTCTTTGAAAAAGAACCACCCCACATTGTCCGAAATCGGAGCGAGGTTGCAATCGAATTGCTCAATTCGACAATGCATGGGCAGCCTGCGTATTCTAAAGACGGGGTAGGCACGTCGTTTGCCGCCCCAAAGGTGGCGCATATTGCGGCGCATCTGCAAAATCTCTTTCCCATCGCCTCGCCATTGCTTTATCGCGCTCTGATTGTGCAAAGCGCCCGTTGGCCGCAATGGGCAGAGCGTGAGGCAAGAACAAATACCGATAAAGTGCTCCGCTTGATTGGTTATGGCCTTCCATCGTTGGAGAGGGCAACGACCAACTCCGCAGCACGAGTGACATTAACTACGCCGGATGCGGTGGAGATTTCAAGCAAAAAACTTCACCTCTACACGGTTCGTATTCCTGAGGGATTACGAAATGCGGCATTAGAAGCGAAGATTCGGGTTGATGTGACGCTGGCATATACAGCATTGCCCCGTCGCACTCGTTCCCGTCGCACCGGATATTTGGAAACATGGTTGGATTGGGAAGCCAGCCGTCTCCGTGAGCCGCAAGATGTGTTTTTAGAAAGAATGCAAGAGGGAGGATTTGCCCAAAGTGAGTTCATAGGGGCTTTCACACTTGGAGGCCTCCTTTCTGCAATCCGATCAGTAAATATTTCTATTCCAAATGCGGCGTCAGATATCGAAGCGCTTAATAAGTTATTGGCAGAACGAAATTTATATGCAAAATTACCGAACGTCAATTTGTCAACAACGGCACTTGAACTAAAGCAGCGCGTAGCAAAATTGCAAAAGCGAACCTTAATGAAACTAAACCGCATGATTCTTGAATCTGCTTTTACAGAATGCCCCAAAAGTATGTCTTATACCAATTTTCCGTGGATTCTGCATACCAATACCAATTCTGGAGATGCTGATGAAACCAGTCGGAATCGAGGAACTGTTCAAAAAGATTGGGCTGTTTTCGATTCTTACAATATACCCGAAGAATTCTCTATTGCGGTGCGTGCCCATGTGGGATGGAATCACCGCGATGGAGAAGCTAAGGCACGGTATTGTCTTGTTGTTTCCTTTGAGGTAGGCGAAGGTGAAGTGCCGATTTATGCGCTTATAGAGGCCGAAAATCGAGTGGAAGTAGAAAGCGAAATTCAAACATAACCTATATTTGGAAGAAGAAAAAGCGAGGCTGAAATTATCAGCCTCGCTTTTTTAGCGCGTCAATTTTCCATCCACAAGGCGCATAATGCCGAGCGGATTTTCATTTTTTAGTTCGTCGGGCAGGGCCGTATCAGGGAAGTTTTGCCAGCAAACAGCGCGGGCGAAACGAAAAATCGCGCGGGTGCCCACCGAAGTCGAACGGCCATCGCCTGTCGCCGGATACGGCCCGCCATGAACCATCGCGGGCGCGACTTCGACACCTGTCGGAAAACCGCCAAATAACAAGCGTCCGGCCTTATCTTCCAGCAAGGAAATCAAGTCGGCGTTAGTCGCTAATTCGTCATTCGTGGCGTGCAAAGTCGCTGTTAATTGTCCGTCGAGTAGGCGCAGAGATTGGCGCAATTCATCGGCGTTTTCGTAGCGCACCAGTAGGGTTGACGGGCCGAAAACTTCGTCCATTAAGTCGGGGTTTTTCGGCAACTGCGCAGCGGTAATTTCAGAAAGCGCGGCGCCGACTTCGCTTTCGCTGGTTCCGATTTGCACACGCTTTTCGGCACCCGCTTCGTGCAATTTTGCGAGGCTTTTTTTGTAAGCGTTTCTGATATTTGGCGTCAGCATCGTGCCGGGCGCGGCGCCTTTTAATTTTGCGGCGAGTTCTTCTGAAAACGCATCGCCGTCTGCACCTTGCTGCACAAAAACAAGGCCCGGATTGGTGCAAAACTGCCCGACGCCCAGCGTCACCGAAGCCTGCAATCCCGCTGCGATTTCGCTGCCTTTTTCCGCGAGCGCGCCCGGCAAAATGACAACCGGATTAACGCTGCTCATTTCGGTATAAACCGTAATCGGCTGTTCGCGCGATGCCGCTGCATCCATCAAAGCGCGCCCACCAAAATGCGAACCTGTAAATCCAACAGCTTTGACCAATGGATGTTTCACCAAAGCCAAACCAACCTCGTGCCCACCATCAAACAGCAACGCAAAAACGCCCGCAGGCAAACCGCAATCGGCCACCGCCTTTTGAAGGACGCGGCCCACGATTTCACCCGTGCCAGGGTGCGCCGGATGCGCTTTGACGATGACCGGGCAGCCCGCTGCTAAGGCCGAAGCTGTGTCGCCGCCCGCCACAGAATACGCGAGAGGAAAATTGCTGGCGCCGAAAACCGCAACGGGGCCAATAGGACGCAGCATCGAACGCAAATCGGGCTTAGGCAAGGGTAAGCGCTCCGCGTTGCCGCGATCAATGCGCGCTTCGACCCACGAGCCTTCTTCGACGAGTTCGGCAAATGCCAAAAACTGCCCCGTGGTGCGGCCCAATTCGCCTTCGAGTCGCGCAACTGGTAATGCTGTTTCTTGCGTGGCACGTTCAATGATTTCGGTTTTCGCGGCGCTCAGTCCGGCAGCGATGGCGCGCAAAAACTGGCCTTTTGCTTTGCCGCTGCAATTTTTGTAAAGCGCAAAAGCCTCGTGTGCGCTTTGCGCGGCGCGGTTTACATCTTCGCTTGTCGCGCTGAAAAACGCTGGTTCGAGATTTTTGCCTGTTGCCGCATTAAGGGCGTGAAATGCATCGCCAGATGAATTTGTTGTGCTACCGTCGATGAGAGATTTTCCTTCAAGTTGCATGATATTTTTCAAAATTGCGGACGATTTTTCAGGCCGTCGTGGATAATTTGCAAAGCGTCCTCGCGTTCGCTGCCTTCGACGACCAAACGCGGGGCACGCACGCGTTCATCGCCCATGCCCGCTTCCTGTTGCGCTAATTTGATGAGTTGCACAAATTTCGGCACGGTGTCCAAGCGCAGCAAGGGCAAAAACCACTTGTAAATGCGAAAGGCCTCGTCGCTTTGCCCATCGCGCGCCGCTTCAAACAGTTTGACCGATTCGCGCGGAAAAGCGTTGACCAAACCGGCAATCCAGCCGACAGCGCCCATCGCCACGCCTTCGACAATGGCATCGTCCATACCGACCAAAATGTTCAATCTGTCGCCGCACAAGGCGCGAATCCAAACCACGCGGCGCACATCGCCGCTTGATTCTTTGACGGCGTGCAAATTCGGAAATTCATCGGCCAGTTCGCGGATTTGCTCCGGCGTGAAATCGGTTTTATAGGCGATAGGATTGTTGTAAAGCATACACGAAAGCGGCGTCGCTTCGATGATCGCCGCGATGTGCGCCTTCATTTCGCGCCAGTCCGTCGAGTAAACATAAGGCGGCAAAACCATGAGGCCTTGACAGCCAACTTCCTGTGCGGCCTCGGCCAGTTTCACGGCTTCATCCGTCGAAAGCGAGGAAATTCCAGCCACGACAGGATCGGGATTTATCGCCTCAACTAACGTTTTCAAAACGGCGACTTTTTCATCGAAAGTTAAAGTCGCGCCTTCGCCAAGCGAGCCGAGCGCGACGACACCTTGACAGCCGTTTTCGGTCATCCATTGCGCGTGTCGCGCCAGAAATTTGTGGTCAATTTCACCGTTTTCGTTAAACGGTGTGGTGATGGCGGGAATAACGCCTTGCCAATTCATAAAAATGTCCTTTTTCTCTTATGCAGCCTTCCGGCAGCGCTATGCAGCCTCCCGGCAGCGTTGTGACCTGAAATGTAAACCTTGTGCAGCCTCCGGTTAGCTTAGTGCAGCGTCCGGCTAACTCTGTGTAACGTCCGGTTAGCCTTGTGACACGTTCGGTTAGCTTAGTGCAGGGTCAGGGTAGCGTTGTGTAGCGTCCGGTTAACCTTGTGTAGGGTCAGGGCAGGCTTGTGTAGCGTCCGAGTAGCCTTGTGCAGCCTTTCGGGAGCCATAAAATGCCTTTAGAGAGTCTCTTTAGCCATAACGATCAGGATTGAGCATCGGCGATTCGACTTGCAACGGCTCACCGGAAATGGCTTGCGAGAGTAGCAAACCGGTAATCGGGCCAAGACTGAGGCCCAGCATGGCGTGGCCGGCGCCAATCGAAAGGTTGCTAAAGCGTGCTGTGCGCCCCACATACGGCAATCCATCCGGCGAGCAGGGACGCAGACCAACCCACGGTTGCACGCCCACAAAATCGGCGTCGCTAAATTCAGGAAAATACAGCGGCACCGATTTTTTGATGCCGCGAATGCGCGCCGGATTGATGTTAGTGTTGAGTCCCGCGATTTCCATCGTGCCCGCGAAACGCAATTGATTTCCCATTGGAGTGACGGCCACGCGCCGCTCGACAAAAATCGTCGGCATTGCGGGTTGTGAATGCGGCTGCGGCAACGTTAGGCTGTAACCTTTGCCCGCTTGCAGCGGGATTTTTAAAGCAAGTTCGCGCACTATTGAGGTTGACCACGAGCCACCGCACAAAACGAATTCATCGCCCTCAATTCCGCCTTCACTGGTGAGCGCTGCGTGAATTTTTTGGCTGCCTCGCTTCCAGCCTGTCACTTCGGTATTCCAAATGAAATTCACGTTTTGCGCTGCGAGTTTTTCCTGCAAACGCGCCATCAACTTGTGCGGTGCCATGTGGCAGTCGTCCGCGAAATAAACCGCGCCGCAGGCCTCCAATTTCACATTTGGGTTACGCTCTTGTGTTTGCCGGGCATCCAAAACTTCAGCTTGCAGTCCTAAACTTTGCGCCAGTTGTGCAACTTCGGCTTCTTCGTCCAAAGTGTGCTGAGTTTTACAAAGCATCATCATGCCGTTTTTGGCGAAATCGAAATCGCCCAGTTGGTCATCTAATTCTTCAAAACAAGCGCGCGAAGCCATGTTCAACTGGCAAAGCAGCGGCGCGCTACGCTGGACGTGCGCTTTGGTGCCCGCGCGAAAAAACTGCCAGCCCCACGAAATCAAGTCAGGCGCGAGACGCGGGCGCACATAAAACGGACTTTCCGGGTCGCGCATCCATTTCAGGCCCATCATCATCATGCCGGGCGCGGCAAGCGGCACAATATGGCTCGGCGTCACATAACCGGCGTTGCCGAACGAGCAATTCTGTGTCGTAGGCTCGCCGCGATCTACAATGGTAATCTGGTAATCGCGCTGCGCCAAGTAATAAGCGCAACTCAGGCCCATGATGCCGCCACCGATGATAACAACGCGTTTTGGATCGCTCATTAACGTTCTCGCACTAAGATTATCGAACGCCTTTGAATTTAGCATACTATCTGGTATACCAGCAAGTATGCCAAATGAAGGAAAATCCTTATGAGTGTTGAAACCTTGAAGAGAAAGGCCTACGCCATTATTCAAACTAAGCTGCTTGACGGCGAATTGCGCGCGGGTGATGTAGTGTCAGAGCAAGCCTTAGCCGATGAAATCGGCATTAGCCGCACGCCCATTCGTGAGGCGATAGGGCAGTTGCAAATCGAAGGTTTGTTCGACAAAAAGCCGCGCAGCGGCACCGTGGTGCGCTTGCCTGACCAACAGGAACTTTGCGATTTGTATGATGTGCGCGAGGCGCTCGAAAGTCACGCGGCAGGCAAGGCCGCGCCTTTATTAGTGCGCGACGATTTCAATGCTTTGGCGAGCCTGCACAAAGAATTCAAAGACTTGGCGAGAGAACTGAAAGCGCGCCGCCTTGAGTATTTAGACGAAGCGATGCTGCATCGTTTTTTTAGTGCAGATGTGAGTTTTCATTTGCTAATCGTGCGCGCCGCACACAACGCGCGAGCCTTGCAAATCATCAGCGAATTTCGCGTGATTCAGCGCGTGTTTGAATACGAGCGTATGGCGCACGGGCCGCGCCTTGTGGAAAATGCCGTGGCACAACATGGCGCCATTTTAGCGGCTTTAAAAAGTGGTGATGGCGAAGCCGCCCATGACGCGATGGCCGCGCATATTCGCGGCTCGAAAGAGTATGCGATGCAATCGTTTGAGCGACGCCCGCGTGGCACTCTCGACATAAAAGAACGCCCGGCGTTGCCGCCGGACGTTGCCTTGCATTTGGAAAACATGAGAGTCAAAAACCTCGTGAAAAACTGAACTTCGGCGAACCGAAATTCATACGTTGGTGCCTATTTCCTGCCTGTCACGCGGCGAATGTAATCCACTTCTTCTTGTTTGTAAGGCGTGCCATCCAAACGCAGAATGTCGTGAAACCACAGTGGCGGTTCACTGGTGTATTTTTGGGTCCACGAATCCCATGGATAAATCGTTTGCGATTTGCCGGACACAAAACCCCAGTTGTAAGCGGCGATATTTTGCTCTTTCATCCAGCCCAAATGCGGCTCGAAGACGCTGCCATTGGGCCGCGCCATGTATTCGGTGCAAAGCATTGGGCGATTGAAGCGGCGCAGTGTGTCAACCGCTTTTTGCAAGTCCGGCAAATTGCCGTAGTTGTGAAACGAAATCACGTCGCTGTTTTCCAGTTGCGTGCGTGGAATCGGCGCCAATTTTTCGTCGTTGCTCCAATCGCCGCGCCACACGCCCGAAGTGAGCGGCTGCGAAGGATTTGCTGCGCGCGCCCACGCGAACACTTGCGGCAAAAGCGCGGCGACTAAATCAGTTTTATTTTTTGGCTCCAAATCGGGGCGCGCCGGTGCGCCGCCATCGCCGTTGTCAGGTTCGTTCCACACGTCCCAGCCGGCAATGCGTTTGTCATTGGCGAAAGCGCGCACCAAACCAGTCACATAAGCGTGCAAGCGCGGATATTCGCCTTTGGCTTGCAACGCGGACACGCCGGGACTTTGCACCCAACCGGAGTTATGCGTGTAAGGTCGCGGCGCCATTTGCGCGCCCAAATAAGGCAACGGATACCAACAGCTATCGAAGATGACAAACAGCGTTTTGATTTTGTGCTTGTCAGCCAATTCGAGATAACGATGGATGCGTCGCGTGTAACCTTCTTGGTCTTGCAACCAGCATAGGTCGTGCAGAAAGACGCGCATCGAATTGAAACCGAGGTCTTCGGCATAGCCAAGTTCGCGGTCAATGGTGGCTTCATCGAAAGTCGCGGCTTGCCACATTTCGATTTGATTGATGGCACTGCTCGGCATAAAGTTACTGCCGCGCAGCCAGCCGTTTTCTTTAAGCCAGGTGTTGGCTTTTTCCTGCGGCCAACGTCCAGGGCCATCGGCGGCGTGTGACGAAATCATGGTTGAAAAAAGAAGCATAGTCGTGAGTAACGCGCGAAGCGCGCAGCGTTTGGGCATGAAGTAATTCTAATCAAAAACGCACGCCGTCGCGTAGCGGGTCGGCACCATCGAAGAGCAATTTTGTTTCCGCTATAACAAACGCTGTGCCGGAAATCGTTGGCAGAACTTGATTGTTTTCAAGGCGAATCGAACCTTCAAACATTGTTCCCAAAATACTTTCCTGACGCCAAATTTGGCCCGGCTGCAATTTTTCGTCTGCATATAAACAAGCCATTTTTGCGCTGGTGCCGGTGCCGCACGGCGAACGGTCATAAGCGCCGCCGGGACACAGCACAAAATTGCGACTATCGGCATCGGCGCGTTGCGGCGGCCCGAATAATTCGATGTGGTCAATCTCGCTGCCGTCTTCCCCTGTGATGTAATTTTCTGCCAGCGTTTCCTTGACGTGTTGGCAGTAGCGTGTCAGTTCATCCAAACGCCGCAAACTTAGTTCTTGCCCGTGATTTTGCACTAAGAAAAACCAGTTGCCGCCCCACGCGATGTCACCGCTGATTTTCTGGCCGCCCACTGCGATTTCGACGGCTTTTTTATAGCGATACGACGGCACATTTTGCACCGAAACGCGATTTCCATTGTGCAAAGTCGCCTTCACAACACCAACCGGCGTTTCGATGCGATGTTCGCCCGTTTCGATGCGTCCCATATGCGCCAACGTGACCACAAGGCCAATTGTGCCGTGCCCGCACATATTGAGATAACCGGCGTTGTTGAAAAAAATCACGCCCGCCGCACAAGATTCATCATGCGGCTCGCAGAGTAGGGCACCGACGATATGATCGGCGCCGCGCGGCTCGTTCACAACCGCCGAACGAAGCGCATCAAACTTTTCGCGAAATACATCGCGCCGCTCGGCCAAAGTGCCGCCGCCCAAATCAGGCGCGCCTTCGATAACAAGGCGCGTCGGCTCGCCTTCGGTGTGTGAATCAATGAGAAAAACGCGGGTGGTCATGCTTTAGAGTTTGCTTTATTTTATCCGCCAAAGTGAATATGTTTATACTCACCTTCCATTTATGAATTCAACTTTTTTTGCTGGTTTTGCCCTGCCGTTTGCTGTTTTGTTGTGTGTTTCCTCGCTCCGCGCGGCAGAACTGGATGCCGAAGCCTTGTTGTATTCGACAATGCCCTCCACGACGGTGCATCGGCCTGAAATGGCGATGGATGGCAACTCAAAAACGTATTTCAAATCGTTTTATGGTATGGGTGATCGCGACGATTTTCAGATTCTTTTGTCGCGTCCCATTGCGCTGCGTTCGCTGCGTGTTGTGACGGGCGACGAAGCAAAGGCGAATTTGCTGACCGATGGTTTTGTCGAAATCTCGCCCGATGGCGTGACTTTTACCAAGGCAGCGACTTTCAACAACGACGGCATCGCCGAGGCGACTTTAAACGATACAACGGCGCTTTCGCTGCGCATCAAACTCAATCGGCGTCGCGGTTTGCCGACATTAATTTTGCGCGAAATCACGCTTGATGCGCCGGTTAAAATTGCGCACATTCAAATGGGCGCGGGGCGTGCCTTTTCGGATTTTTCCGCCGCGCCTGACTTGGAAAGTTGGGCGCGCAAAGCCGAGCATCAAATGGAAGAATTCTGGCCCGATACAGCGGCGCTTTTGTATTCGGACGGCTTTATTACGCCGAATAAAGTTAACGTGGTTTATCGGACTGGGCCGAATGTCACGCCTGTTGCGGCCACGGGCGGCGGCGAAATGACGGTCAACACCGATTGGTGCCATAAACAGCCCAACGATACCGGTCTGACGGTTCACGAAGTGGCGCACGTTGTGCAGGCGATGAGCGCTTATAATCCGGTATGGCTCATCGAAGGCGTAGCCGATTACATTCGTTGGATTAAGTTCGAGCCACAGAATTACAAGCCGCGCATCAATGTAAATACCGCGACGTATCGCGATTCTTATCGCACGACGGGCACTTTTTTGGCGTGGTGTGAGTTGCATTACGACAGTCGTTTGGTGACGAAACTCAATCAAGATGTCCGCTTTGGTAAATACAACAACGACCTCTTCAAAAAGTATTGCGGCAAAGATGTGGACACGCTGTGGGCCGAATTTATTGCAGATTACAAGAAAGACCCGGCCCATATCCTCACGCCGCCAATGGCGCTCGCCGATAGGCCGCGCGTTTTGCCGACAGTGGCCGAAGGCACGGGC
>JANMKN010000050.1:0-9233 GCA_031372065.1 Abditibacteriaceae bacterium
TAGCCAGTCAAACGTTCGATGGCCGGACTGTGATACAGCGTGGCGCCATTTTTATCGAGAATTGTAATGGCATCCGGCACGTTTTCGATGAGAAAGCGCAATTGTTCCTCGCTGCGACGCAATTCGCGCTCAGAATTCTGGCGTTGACTCACATCGCGCAGCACCGATTGAATAGCGCGCTGATTCTCATACCGCATCACACTGGATGTGACTTCGACTTCCACGCCAGCGCCATCCAAGCGCAACACACGCATCTGCGCGGCGGATTGCAGACTTTCGCCGCTAATGAGCAGGGAAAGTCGGTCTTGCACATGTTCGCGGTCAGCGGGATCGATTAAATCTAAGGCGCGTCGTCCGATTAATTCTCGCGGAGTGCGGGCGCCTAATAATTGGGCGGCAGCGGTGTTGGCAAAAAGAAGTTGCCCTTCGCCATGCACAAAAATCGCATCGGGCGAGGTTTCGACCAACTGACGATAACGTGTTTCGCTGTCACGCAGCGCAGTTTCGGCGGCTTGGGCGCCGGTGCGATCCAGCACGAAACAAATGCCTAAATCGCCGCCGGTGCCCGGCTCCAAATAAGCGGCTCCAATGAGAACCGGCACTCGCGTGCCGTCTTTGCGCACATATTCTTTTTCGTAGGGCGTGCAGGCGCCGCGTTCGGATAGTTCGCGCACGGCGCGCGCATCGGCGGCGCGAAATTCGGGCGGCGTCAATCCATCGGGGCGCACAGCGCCTTCCCATAAATCCGAGCGCGTGTAGCCGACAAGCCGCAAAAACGCATCGTTGGCTTCGGTGATGGTGCCGCTGGTGTCCCACGACATGATGCCGATGATATTGGAGTCGGAAATGCGGCGAAAACGCGCTTCACTTTGCCGCAAATCCTGCTCGTTTTCCATACTTTCGGTCACGTCCTGCGCGATACCCGATAAATGCGTGACGCGATCTCCGGCGCCGATAACCACGCGCGCCCGCACATGAATGGTGCGAATGGCACCGCTGGGTCGCTCAATGCGATAATGGCGGTCTAACATTTTGCGATCACGCACGGCGCGCTCGGCAGCTAAACGAGCGCCGCCCCGGTCATCGGGATGAATGCGCGATTCGATAAGGTTGTAAGTGATTTGTTTTTCGCCGGGATGCAGGCCGAAAATGTGAAATAATTCCTCCGACCATTGCACATTCCCCGAATCTAAATCCCATTCCCAATAACCCAGCGAGGCCAAACGCTGCGTTTCGCCAAATTGCAATGTCGCGCGCAGCAGACTTTCTTCGCTGTCGCGCCGCGCTGAAATATCGCGTGCCTGCAAAAGCCAGCCGGCGTTTTTGTCGTCTGTAAAATTGGTGATGGTCACTTCAAACCAATGCCACACCGCGTTGTCAACGATTTTTGCCTTGCCGCCTGTGTAACGCAAGCGCAATTCCAAAGTGGTGCAGCTTTCGGGTTGGCGTTGCAAGCGCTTTACGGTGTCTTCCAATTGGTCGGCATCGGCGGGATGCACCCAAGAAAGCCAATTATGTCCCAAGAGTGCAGGGGAAGTGTCTTCTTGCCATTCGTAGCCAAAAGCCAAGTGCGCGGTGCGATTGGCATAGCGCACTTGGCCATCAGGCGCGGCCAACATCACAACCAGACCGCTTTTGTCCATCAAGCGCCAAGCGATAGATTGGAGTTCTGGTTTGAGATGACCGAACGGGCCTGATGGTGGAGAACCTACCGCACGCTGCGCTGCGCCGCCGTCAGAAGGCGATTCGCGTGGGCGTCGGTTGGCTTCACCAAAGGGAAAACTCACCATGAAAGTTGTATCGAAATTCTATTGTCCATGCAGCGCCTCAAAATGGCGCCTCAAAATTACGAGCTTGAAAAGTAATATACAAGGATTATTGCATCAGAAACAGTAACGGATACAAAAAAGCGCCACTTGAGTGTTCCATCAAGTGGCGCTTTTGCTCACGGAAATTAGCTGTCTTTGCCGATGAGTTCTTTTTCTTCCAGGTAAGCGATGATTTTGGCGAAGCCTTCTTCGACAGATTCAGAATCGCTTTGAATGAGAATTTCGGGAGTTTCCGGCTCTTCGTAAGGATCGGAAACGCCGGTGAAATTTTGAATTTCGCCCGAAAGTGCTTTTTTGTAAAGACCTTTGGCATCGCGGCGCACCAACTCATCAAGCGAGCATTTGGTGAACACTTCGACAAATCCATCGCTGTTCGATTCGACCATTTCGCGCACTTCATCGCGCACGTTGCGATAAGGCGAAATCGCCGCAGAAATGGCAATTACGCCGTTGCGCGCGAGCAAATCGCACACGAAACCGATGCGGCGGATGTTGGTGTCGCGGTCTTCCTTGGAAAACCCCAAACCTTTGCTCAAATTGGTGCGCACGACATCGCCGTCGAGAACTTCCACTTTGTAGCCGCGCTTTTGAAATTCTTCATGCAACAAATCGGTCAGCGTGCTTTTGCCCGAACCGGACAAACCCGTAAACCACAATGTAAAACCTTTATGCAATGGAAACAACTCCTCAAAAATAGTCCGTTTTGGCTGATTCCATCTTAGCGAATAACTGCATAAAATTCAATTCCCCACTGCGAGTAACAGCTATTTCGCGCCGTGAACGGCGTGGCCCATCGCTCATCAAACACGCCTTGCCACCACGCAGCCACCACGAATTTTTCGCATAAAGGCTAAAGACATTGTTGCCTCGTATATTCATGCCTGACAACGGGCAAAATGGCTCTCCCAACGGGAAAACTCGCTGAATTTTAGGACACCTATCGTGTGCGGTATAATTGGCAGTAAGTTTTCGACAAATGAAGAATGGAGCGCGATATGAAAAAAGTGTGTGTTTCCCGCGTAATTGGTTTGCTTGTTTTGGGCAGCGTTTCTTGCGTGGCGTGGGCGCAAGCGTCAGCGGAGCAAACAAAGACCGGCGAATCAGCAGCGGCGGTGAAAACTCAGGAAGATTACGACAAAGCGGTTGCCGCTGCGCCGGACGACCCGCAAGTTTACAAAGTGCGCGGCAATTATTTTTCGGGCAAAAGGCTTTATGAAAAAGCCTTACTGGATTACACCAAAGTCACCGAATTAGAGCCGAAAAACGCCCCCTATCTCGTTGCCCAAGGCCAAATTTTGCGCCTTTTAAAGCGCACCGACGAGGCCATCGGCAGTTTCAGCAAGGCGCTCGAAATTGACCCGAAAAGCACCTCGGCCCTGAACGAACTCGGCACCACTTATATGCAAACCAAATCGTATGATTTGGCGCTCGATAGTTACACGCGTTCGCTGACGCTCAAAGACGATTCGATGACGTATTTGCTGCGCGGGCAAATGTATTTCGATCAAGGAAAACGCCCGCTGGCCCTGACCGACCTCACCAAAGTCATCGAATCGGAAACCAAGCGGCGCGCAGCCAACGAAAAAGGCGGCTTGAGCGATGTCTGGCTGGCGCAAGCCTATTTTTATCGCAGCTTCATCAACGCGCGCTCGCTTTCGCTCCTCAGCAAAGATGAAGATGCTGTGCCGGTTATCGCCGATGCGACCAAGGCGGTGCAGCTCGACCCCGCAGCATCCAATGGCTATTTGAAACGCGCCGCGCCGATGCTGGGCAACATGGACGCGAAATATGGCGCTGTCGCTTTGTTGGCGGGCGCTTCGGCGGCCAAACCGGGCGACATGGAACTGCTGATGAAACTGGCCGACGCCCAAAAAGATACGCTAAATTCAAGTAGCGCGGTGGAAAGTTACACCAAAATCTTAGCCGTTGATCCGAAATCGCTGGCCGCTCTTAGTGGCCGCGCCACCGCATCTGCTAACAGCGCGCGGCCTTATCATGCCGAGAATTGGTTGCCTGTCGTGGCCGATTGGAAAAGCTATGTCGCTCTCAAACCCGATGACAACAAAGCATGGTCGCAACTCGGCATCGCGCAATATAACGTGGGCCAAACCGCCGAGGGCATTGCGACTTTCAAGCAAATTTTAGCCGCCGACAAAGAAAACGCTTACGCTCATGTGATACTCGGTTTGGGTTTGGCAATTAGCGGCGACAAAGACGGCGCTTTGGCCGAAGCGCAGGCTTACATGAACAAACTGAATACGGGAGAAAGCAAAGCAGCGAAATCGAACGCGGGCAACGCCAACGCGCATTATTCGCAAAACGAAGCCGTCAAAGCGCTTTTCGATCTCCTGCCCAAACCAATTTTATTCGTTTAAAACCAAGGAAAAAGCGAGTCCGATATGAAAAAGGTGCGTAGATCCGGCGTGGTTAGTTTGCTTGTTTTGGGTAGCGTTTCCGGCGCGGTGTGGGCGCAGGCGCCTGCGGAGCAGACAAAGACTGGAGGAAGATTCAATTCTTTTTTCACGGACAAAATGTTTGACGAAATGCTGGCTGACTTACAAGGCACGCAGGAAGAACACGACAAAGCAGTCGCCGCTGCGCCGAATGACCCCAAAGTTTACGAAAAGCGCGGCTATTTTTATTTCAAGAAAAAAAACTACGACAAAGCACTGGCCGATTATCAAAAAGCGCTGCAATTGAACCCAAAATCGGTCAACGTGCATGAAGAATTGGCCCTGCTTTATCGCGCGCAGAAGGACACCAAAAACGCATTAGCCGAATACGAAAAAGCTATCGCACTGGAGGCGCCGAAAACCGATGTTCTCAGAAAGCGCGGCGATTATTTCGCGGAACTCGGACTCAACGACAAGGCTTTAGCGGACTATAATCAGGCCATCGCGCAGCAACCGACAGACTTTAGGACTTACCTGTGGCGCGCCTTGTTTTTTAAGGGGCAAGAACAATACAACAAAGTGTTGCTTGACTACAACAAAATCGTCGAATTGAGGCCCAAAGACGACGATTATATCTTTGAACAGGCCGAAACACTACGCGCTTTAAAACGCTACGACGAAGCTATCGCGGGCTATCAAAAAGCGCTCGATGTGAATCCGCAACGAGTGTTTGTGCTGAACGAAATCGCCAACACCTATTGGGAAGCAGGCGCGCCGGAAAAGTCACTGGAATTTTTTAATAAGGGCATCGCGACAAACGATGAAAAAACGCGGCGTTATTCTTATTTGAATCGCGGCCTCGTCTTTTATGTGCAAAAAAAACGAGCCTCGGCGCTGGAAGATTTAAGCAAAGCCATCGAAATGGAAACGGCGTTGCGCACGGCCAAAGGCAAGGAGCCTTTAAAAGATAAAGTCTTCGCGCAGGCCTATTTTTATCGCAGCTTGATCAATGGGCGCAAACTCTCGCTTATCAGTAAAGCCGCCGATTCTGTGCCCGTGAGCGATGATGCCGCGCACGCCGTTCAACTCGACTCGCAGTTGGCCGCACAATACACACAAGACGCCACCACTTTGCTTGACATTAGAGACGCGAAATATGCCATCGCGGCGCTGCTGACGGGCGGCGCGGCGGCCAAACCGAACGATGTTTCTCTTCTGCTTGCCTTAGCCAAAGCGCAAAAAGACGCGCTCAATTCCAAAGGCGCGCTGGAAACCTATACCAAAGCGCTAACCATTGAACCAAAATCGCTGGCAGCTCTCAGTGGCCGCGCTACAGCCTGCGCCAACGGCGCGCGGCCTTATAATGCCGACGAGTGGTTGCCCGCCGTGGCCGATTGGAAAAGTTATGTGGCGCTCAAGCACGACGACAGCAAAGCGTGGCAGCAATTGGGCATCGCGCAATACAACGTGGGCCAAACTGCCGACGGCATCGCCACTTTTCGGCAAATTTTGGCAGGCGAAAAAGAAAATGCCTACGCCCATGTGATGCTCGGTTTAGGTTTAGCCATCAACGGCGATAAAGATGTGGCGTTGGCCGAAGCGAAAAATTACATAAAAAAGCTCACACCGGACGAAACCCAAAAAGCCAAATCCAACGTGGGCAACGCCACTACTCATTACCCACAAAACGCAGTGGTCAAAGCACTCTATGAACTCATACCGGGTGCCGCAGACGATGATGACGATAACGCGCCGATTTTCTTCGTGTGATTGTCTAAACGCAGACTTATGTCCAAAACAAATTTGTCAAAATGGCAACGTGGCGCTTTACTTCTGGCGCTTTTGCTGTCGGGAATGGGCGCATTCGCTGCTGACGCGCCGAAAGAAGAAGCAAAAGCCACTGTGGGCAAAGAAGCGCCCGCCTTCACGTTGAAAGACGCCGGCGGCAAAGACCAATCGTTGGCCGATTTTCGCGGGCAAAATGTGCCGGTTTATTTCTTTTGCGGCTGCCGCTTGTGTCACAAATGCGCCCGCGCGTGGAGCGAAATCCAGCGCGGTGGCACTTTGGAAGACAAAGACAAAAAAGCGCCGCCGACACTTGTGATTTATCACGGCGATGCCGCCGAAGCGCGCACTTTCGCCGAAGAAACGCTGTTGGACAGCAAATACAATATTCTGCTGTGCGATGCCGATGAAAAAGTCACGCAGGTTTACGGCGCCGAGTTGTGCCCGCGCGTTTTTGTCGTCAATCGTGAAGGCAACATTTTCTACACCAACAACGAGCAGGGCGAAGATTCGTATAAAATCCCCGCGCCGCTGATTGTGGCGCGCACCGTGGACGCCTTGCGCCGCGCCGCGCAAAGTAAAACCGACTCTAATAAAACGGCTTCTGAGCCGCAAAAGTGAGAATTTTCATGCAAAAAACCAAAAATATCAGCAGAAACGGGCCGCGTCTTGCCGTAATTGGCGTTTTAGGTGGCGCCTTTTTCGTTTCGGCACCGATTTGGGCCGCGCCGCAAAGCCCAACGCTACAACTCGCGCAAGCCGAAGCCGTGGTCTTAACCGTCGTGGCGCGCGATGGCGTGACGAGTGAACAAACTTCGGTGGGCAAGTGGGATGTAGGCGCGATTGATTCACTCAGCATGCCGAAAGTCGAAAAAGATTTTATCTTGCGCAACGACGCCAAGGCAGCAATTACCATCGGGCGTTTGCAGCCGACGTGCGGTTGCACCAGCGTGCTTTTGGGCGAAGGCACCGACACCACCAAAACGCTGGCGCCCGGCGAAGAAGTGAAAGTGCGAATGTCGGTTGATGTGTCGCGTTTTCACGGCCCAATTCACAAAGCTGTGCGCGCCTACGCCGCCGATGGCGCCACACTTTTAGCCACGATGGAATTGGACGCCAACATTCAAGACCCGATCACGCTGTCCACGCGCCAAGTAGATTTTGGCCGCGTCAACTTTGGTGGCGAGGCTTCGTTTCCCCTTGATATTACGCTCAGTCCGCGTCTTGTTGCGTCCGCGCCGCAATTGGTGTCCAGCACGCCCGATATTCTCATCACGCCAGTTGAAGCCAAAACCAAAGCCGCCGAGGGACAGCCTGCGGTGCAGCGTTACAACGTAGCTTTATCCAAAACGGCGGCGATTGGCCCGTTGAACGCGACACTTTCGCTGGTTGCGCCGCCCAAAGCCGGAACTGCGCCCACCGAAGACGAAAAACGCCTCGCCGATTCGCTGCAAACGGCAACCATCGCCGTGATGGGCGAAGTTGTCGGCAAACTCAGCATCGCGCCACGCATGGTGGTCTTTGGCAAGGAGCAGACTACGCAGCAAGTAACAATCAGCGGCGTAGCGGCGAAAGAATTCAAAAAATTAAAAGTCGTGTCTTCCAGCCCGTTTCTCAAAACGCGCTGGATTACAGCAAAAAACGCCGCGCCGGGCGCCACAACAGCGCCGGTTTTGGAACTGATAGTTGATCCGAAGGCCCCAGTAGGCGCTTTGGAAGCTAACATTACCATCACCGCGCCCGGTGGCGAGCGTCTTGTTTTGCCCGTGCTCGTTGATGTAAGCGCAAAATAAGAATCTGTCATTCCTTGGCTGCTGTCTTTAATTAACCAGCGGGACGGGTTTGGCCTTACGCCGGTTGAAACCGGCGTCTGTAAGAGCGAAGGCCACCTTCGTGGCCTCAAAATCAAGGTTTGGAGCCTCCGAAGGGAGGCTTTGCCCCTGCCAGACGTCGGTTTCAACCGGCGCGAAAGCTTTGCGTTATCCCTTTTCCATGAACAACTTTTCCAAAACTCTCGCCACGCTTTCGCTGCTTGTTTCATCCGTCCATGCCGCCGATCCGCCGAAATTCACTTCGCCGGAAGTCGAAAGCGGGCGCGTGACGATTCGCGTTTATCAGCCGAACGCCAAAAAGGTGATTTTGCAGGGCGAATGGGACGGTTACGCCAAAAAAGAGATGACCAAAAGCGACGAGGGCGTGTGGAGTTTCACAACCGATGCGCTAATGCCCAACATTTACGAATACGGCTTGCAAGTGGACGACGTGACGACGCTGGATTGGAAGAATCCTGAAGTCAAAGGCTCGCATAACGTGCTTGAAGTGCCGGGCAGTGCGCCACAGTATTCCGAGGCCGGCAGCGAGCCAAAAGGCGATCTGCATATTCATTGGTATGCTTCGCAAGTCACGGGCGCCGCGCGGCGAATGCACGTTTACACGCCGCCCGGTTACGGCAAGAACAAGCAAAAATATCCCGTCTTATATTTGCTGCACGGTTCGGGCGACGATGATAGCGGTTGGAGTTCGTATTTCGGGCGCGCGAATGTCATTCTCGACAAACTCATCGCGCAAAAGCAAGCGGTGCCGATGATTGTTGTAATGCCGCTGGGCCATGTTCGCATTCCCGGCAAAGAAATAGGCCGCGCCGAAGCGTTTGACTTGTTTGAAAAAGATTTAATCGGCGATATTGTGCCGTTTGTCGAGAAGAATTATCGCGTCATTGCCAATCGCAAATTTCGCGCATTGGCCGGGCTTTCGATGGGCGGTGGGCAAACAGCGGTTATCGGCTTGAAGCATCCCGAACTGTTCAGCTCTTACGGCATTTTCAGCGCGGGTGTGTGGGAACAAACACCCGAACCGTTTAACAACGCCATTGCGACTCTCAAACAAGCGCCGTATTCCAACGATGTATTATGGATTGGCATCGGCAAGAAAGATTTCGTTTATCCCCGCGCGCAAATATTTCTGTCACAACTGCGCGACAAGCAAATTCCGTTCACCTACTACGAAGACGAATCCAACCATAGCTGGCCGACATGGCGCGATTATTTACACCGCTTCACGCCGCTTTTGTTTCGCAAAAAGTAAGAAAAACGTGCTTCGAGGCTCCTAACCGCTCCGGTTAGCACTGGTGCAGCAGGTGCAGCAGGTGCAGCAGGTGCAAGGCCTCTAACCGCTCCGGTTAGCACCGGTGCAGCAGGTGCAAGGCTTCTAACCGCTCCGGTTAGAC
>JANMKN010000133.1:0-34595 GCA_031372065.1 Abditibacteriaceae bacterium
TGGTAGAGCATCACCTTGCCAAGGTGAGGGTCGCGAGTTCAAGTCTCGTCTTCCGCTTTCAAAAATCAGCCGCGCCGCGAGAAATCGCAGAGAATCAAGCCCCGCACACGCTCGTCGTGGCGGGTTTTTTTTTGATTCCAAGAAATTTCTGGCAGACAGTCAGGCGCTGAGAAACTATAAGGAAAATTCATCGTATGAGCACGGTTCAAAGCAGCAATGTGCAATTAAGCAACGTGACCGTTGATAAAAAAGACGGTGGTCTGGTGACGTTGAACATCGAAGTCGCGCCCGAAACGGTGCGCGCCGCGCGGCAGCGCGCCATCAAAGCATGGTCCAAGCGCTTGCGCGTGCCCGGTTTTCGGCCCGGCCACATTCCGGCCAACATCGTTGTGCGGCAGGTCGGCGAAGAATCGCTGGCGCAAAGTGTCAGCGACGATTTGGTGCCGCAAATTTATCAGGAAGCTTTGCAGCAAACCTCGCTGGTGCCTCTGGAGCGCGCCACCGTAGACGAACTGCCTTTCGATGCTTTTGAAGGCGACAAACCTCTCACTCTCACGGCGCACGTCATTGTGCGTCCTGAAATTGATTTAGGCGCCCTCGAAAACATTGAAATCAGCAAACCCAAAGTGGAAATCAGCGACGAAGACGTGGACGCAGGCCTTGAATCGCTGCGCAACGAACGCGCTCAACTGAACAACATCGAAGGACGCGGCGCACAAAACGGCGACGTTTTAACCGCGCTTTTGCAGGTTTACATTGATAGCGAGCCGCGTTCGGAGGAACCGGCCCCGCTGCGCGCGTTTATATTAGGCGAAAGCGGCTTCACGCCGAATATTGATGAATATCTCGTCGGCGCCGAACTGGATGAAACGCGTAAGTTCACCATCACTTATCCCGAAGATTTTCAAGACGAAGAACTGGCTGGCAAAGAAGGCGAATTCGAAGTCAAAATTACTGCTCTCAAAGAGCGCATTTTGCCCGAACTCAACGATGAATTCGCGCAAGCCTCTGGTTCCGAAAACTTGGAAGGTCTGCGCGAACAAATGAAGCAGTTTTTAGCTTCGCGCGCCGAGCGAGAAACTACTGAAGCGATGCGCACCGAAGTGGTGCAAAAAGCCGTCGAAGGCGCCCGTTTGGAAGTGCCGAGCGAATTAGTGGGCCGTCGCGCGCACAATCGTTTCCATGCTTTTGAACACGAATTGCAACACCGCGAAAGCACACTCGAAGATTATCTGACCGAAAATAATCAATCGCGTGAAGAGTTCGAGGCCACTTTAGCCGAAGAAATTGGCACAGAACTCCGTCAGGAATTGGTGCTGGACGAAATTGCGATGCGCCAAAATGTCGAAGTGACCATTGAAGAAATCGAAAATCACTATCGCATGATGTCGCAAGTTTTGCGGCAACCCATTGAGCAACTCATCAACGAAGTAGACGTGGAAACCGTGCGCGCCTCCATTCGTCAACGCAAAGCCATTGACTGGCTGATGGGTAACGCGAAAATTTCTGAGGAGACTGACTAATGGGGAATGGGGAGTGCGGAATGCGGAATTTTTGAGCCTATTACGCCCAGCATATTCTGATGTTTGTGCAGGGCGTATCAATTATCGAACTCCCCATTCCGCACTCCCCATTCCCCATTCCGCATTATGCTTGTTCCTTACGTTGTCGAAGACACACCGCGCGGCGAGCGCGGTTATGACATTTACTCGCGCTTGTTGAAAGAGCGCATCATTTTGATTCACGAACCAGTCACCGATCATCTCGCTTCGGTGGTGCAGGCGCAGCTTTTGTTTTTGGAAAGCGAGGACCCGGATCGTGACATCGAAATTTACATCAACAGCCCCGGAGGCAGCGTTTACGCGGGCAACGCGATTTACGATACGATGCAAGTCATCAAACCCGAAATCGCCACCATTTGCACCGGCTACGCGGCCTCTTATGGTGCGGTTTTGCTGTGTGCGGGCGCCAAAGGCAAACGTTATGTCACGCCACACGCCCGCGTTATGATTCACCAGCCGTCGGGCGGCTTTGAAGGCATGGCAACCGACGCCGAAATTTCCTTGCGCGAAATGCTCAAGCAAAAAGAAGCGCTCAACAAAATCATCGCCAAACACACCGAACAACCCTATGAAAAAGTCGCCGCCGACGCCGAACGTGACTTTTGGATGGGCGCCGACGAAGCCATCGAATACGGTATGGTAGACAAACTGTTGACCCGCGAACTGCGCGGATGAAAAGGCAGTTTTGAATTAAGAGTTAGGAGTTTTGAGTTGAAGTAAATATCTTTAACTCAAAACTCTTAGCTCTTAACTCTTTAACTGTCCCGAAGGGACTTTCTATGCCGATGTTTGGCGAAGACCGCGAAAATTTACGTTGCTCGTTTTGCGGCAAGCGGCGCGAGCAGGTCACAAATTTAATCGCTGGGCCGGGCGTTTATATTTGTGTGGATTGCGTTGATTTATGCAACGAAATCATTGGCCGCGCCGACGATCCTGAAACGTCCGAAGCGCTTGAATCGCTGCGCGCTCTACCCAAGCCTAAAGAGATCGTGCAGGTGCTGGATTCTTACGTTATCGGCCAGGAACGCGCCAAGAAAAATCTCGCCGTCGCGGTTTACAATCACTATAAGCGCATCGCCATGCAAGAAATTGGCGGGCGCGATGAAGTCGAACTCGAAAAAAGTAATATTTTATTAATCGGCCCCACCGGTAGCGGTAAAACGCTGCTGGCGCGCACCTTGGCGCGAATGCTGAATGTGCCGTTTACCATCGCCGATGCCACAGCGCTTACTGAAGCTGGCTATGTCGGCGAAGATGTCGAAAATATTCTTTTAAAGTTGTATCAAGCCGCTGACGGCGACATCGAGGCGGTGCAGCGCGGCATCATTTACGTTGACGAGATTGATAAAATTTCGCGCAAAGGTGAAAATCCTTCGATTACGCGCGATGTTTCGGGCGAAGGCGTGCAACAGGGGCTTTTAAAAATTCTCGAAGGCACTATCGCCAATATTCCGCCACAAGGCGGGCGCAAACATCCCAACGCCGAATATATTCAAATTGATACTTCCGGCATTTTATTTATTTGCGGCGGCTCGTTTGAAGGCTTGGACAAAATCATCGAACGCCGCACCCATGAAGTCAGTTTAGGCTTGCGCGCCACGCCGACCAGCAAAATCAAAGACTCTATGGAGCGTTCGCGTTTGCTACAACACGTCACGCCGGACGACCTTGTAAAGCACGGCTTCATCCCCGAATTAATCGGACGTTTGCCGGTTATCACCACGCTCGACCCGCTGGATGAAGAAGCAATGGTTTCGATTTTGACCGAGCCGAAAAACGCGCTGACCAAGCAATACAACAAGATGCTGCAAGCCGATGGCGTCGAAGTGAAATTCACCACCGAAGCGCTCAAACTCATCGCCCAACGCGCGATGGAACGCAGAACCGGCGCCCGCGCCTTGCGTTCGATTCTCGAAGAAACAATGATGAACGTGATGTTTGAAGTGCCTTCGATGCGTGGCATCGCGCAATGTTTGGTGGACGAAGAAACCATCCGCGATAAAAAAGACCCCAAACTTTTCACGCGCGAGGAAATGCTGCTCAAAGGCGAAGAACCGCGCGCAGAAAAGCGCACGCTCAACAAACCAACGCGCAAGCCCAAACCGGCACCCGAACCCGATATGGACGACGAACCGGCAGAAGCCGCGTAAAAAGAAGCCGCCTCTGAAAATTTTCAGAGGCGGCTTCTTTTTTGGCATATCTTTTCAAAATCCTCTGACATCGTCGGAAATCGCATATAATATAGCGTTGTCTATTCATGGCTGACGCAGTTGTCAGATTTTCTTATTTCCTGCACCATGAGCAACCATCAGCGAAAAACTTCATCTCCCCCAGCCACAGCAGCGGCGCGGCAACAGCGTTGGGTGCCGTATCTTTTGCTGACCTGCCTCATGACTTTGTTCGCCCGCGTGCCGCATGAGGAAGGCTGGCATATTGCGGATTATCTTGATACTTTTGGTTTGGACGGCTGCTTTGTGCGGCGCGGCGCTTTGCCCACAGACTTTGTCGCCAACAAACTGGTGCCCACAAAAGATTTTCTGCTTATCGAGGTGCCGCATAATGCTCCGCCGGAATTAATACCGAAACTCCTACGCCAACTCAAGCCCGCTAAAGTTGTGGCGATTGATGTGATATTCGCCAATAAACGCGCTGAAATTCCTCCCGCACACTTACATCTCTTTGGCGCGGAGCCTGCGCGATGGCAACGTGAAGATAACCTGTTGGCTGCTGCTATCAAAGAAAGCGGCAATGTCATCATCGGTTGTTGGCCGAATACAAAGCGTGTGCCGGTGCCGGGGAAACTCAATAAAACCACCCCGCTGATTGAATGGCAGCATCCCCCCGATGTGATTTGGAACGCCGCACGCTGGCACGCCCATTTGCTCGTTGAACCTTCGCCAATAGATGGAAAAACACGCTCAGTTCATCTTTTTAAAGACGTAAAATTCTCAGATACCAAAACTGCTCTGCAAATGCCCTCCTTGAGTTTGGCCGCCGCTGCCGCGTCGGAAAACTTGACGCAAAACCAACTTGGCCATCTTAAAATTCAACGCAACCAACTGACGCTGGGAAACCACACCGTGTCCGTGCCCCAAGATGGCCTGATGACCATTGATTATTTGGGCGGACGCGAAGAATTCGATAACAGCGCTATTCATTGGAACTACAGCTTCGCGATTGACGACATCGGCCCGGAAGATGTCGCCGGTAAAATTGTGTTTTTAGGACGCACCGATTTCACCGCGAAAGATGATTTCACTACGCCTTTTGACAATATGCCCGGTGTTCATGTCCATATGCACGCCGTTTCCACGCTACTGGGTTCGGAGCGGGCGCCATCGGAGATTGCTTTTTGGCAAACATGGTTGATTGCCTTTGCTTGTTGCATTGTGTTGGTGCTGTCGCTGCAAAGGTTGTCTTTAATGGGCAGCCTCGCGGTGGGCCTTCTTTTGTGCGTTTTGATATTCCTGAGTTGCTACCAACTATTCATTGATTACCATCGTTATTTTCCCACCAGTGTGCCAGTTTTAGCGGTGATTCTCACCTACAATGGCATAGCGCTTTTTGAATATGGGCGCACGCGCGCTGTGCTGGCCAAGTTTGTCGGGCGTGATTTCGTCCGCACTCTAATGCACCCACTGCGCAGTCTGTCGCTTGGCGGACAATCCGAAGTTGCCACGGCGTTTTTCTGCGATTTGCGAGGCTTTAGCACGGCTTCAGAGCATCTGCCGTCCAGCACTACAGAACCGCTCGTGACAGCCTACACCTCCACGGTTACCGAAGTCGCCATGCGTTTTGGCGGGCGCGTCATAGATTATTTTGGCGATGGTATTTTCATTCTTTTTCAAGAATCCAGCAAAAAATCCGACGCGAACCATGCCGTTCGTGCCGTGCAAGCCGCAGTGCAAGCCCAAACCGCTCTGGCCAAGGTGTTAACCAATTGGACAAAACTGGCGGGCGTCGAACTGACATTCGCGGTGGGAATCAACTCAGGGGAAATGATTATCGGCGTGATTGGCTCTGAAGAACACATGAAACTCGGCGCTGTTGGCGATACCGTCAATGTCGCAGCCCGCGTGCAGGGATTGACCAATCAATGCGATTATGGCATCCTTGTCACCAAAGAAACGCAAGATTTAATCGGTGACCAAATAGCGCTGACATCTTGCGGCCAATTCGCTGTCAAAGGGCGCCAACAGGAAGTCTGGCTTTTCGGCACAGGCCAAGTCAAACAAGCGATGATTAAAACCGATGAGGTTGAAGCCAAAGCCGTAGATTCGATGAGCCTGATTAACCAAGCGCCCTCCGTGGAATTACGAGAGTTAAATAAACCTAATGTGTGAATAATCCATTTTAGGGCAAGCAAAAAAATGCACTTTCAGCCGAAGGCGTGCTTTGGCGGAAGGCAAAAAGACATTTTCAGCCGAAAATGTGTTTTGAGGCAAGCAAGAAACACATTTTCAGCTGAAAATGTGTTTTGAGGCAATCAAAAAAGGCATTTTCGGCTGAAAATGTCTTTTGAGGCCAAGCAAAAAAGGCATTACATTAACCTAAGTTGCTACCTATAACCCACCCGTAAACGAGTGGGCTGAAAGGAATCAAAAGCCTCGTGAACGAGGCTGGACTTGCCATCTTTAGCCTCGTTTACGAGGCTTTTGAAAGGTCAGCCCATTGCTTTAGCGGTGGGCTGCAATAGGTGACAACTTGGGTTACAGCAGGTTTAAACAGATGAAATCTAAGCATTTTCGTTATTCTTACACAGTTTCGTTTCTCGTGGTTTTGGGCACCTTTGGCACTTCCGCGCAAGCGCGTTTGGTGGGCAAAGTGCGCGGCATCCACCCGCCTGTCGAAATGCGTCTGGGGCAAAATGGCACATGGCAACCAGCCGCAGATCGTTCCAGTATGTTGCCGGGGCAATACATTCGCTCTGGTTCTACCGGCTCTGCGTCGCTGAATTTCACCAGTGGCACGCGCGTTGTGCTTAATGCGAAAACGCAAGTGTTTATCGAGGGCGACGACACAGCGGCCCAACCATTGGCCCTTCGCGTTTTTGGCGCGCTGTCGCAAATTGTGGTGCGCTCTAAAGGCCCGATGCAAATTCGCGCGGCGGCGGCCATCGCTGCGCCACGCGGCACTGAATACATGGTGACGCTGACCGATGAAAACACCATGGTCTTAACCGTCGCCGAAGGTTCAGTGCATTTTTACAACGCGCAGGGCGAGCAAATTGTGGGCGTCAACCAGCAAAGCACCGCCAAAGTGGGTCAGGCGCCGACGCCGCCGATGGCCGTAGATGCGTCCGGCCTGATGCAATGGGCTTTCGCTGTGGACGCCTTGCCCGTCGAATTTGAAATGCCCTCGAATGCCAAAGGCGATGTGGCGACGCTACGCGCTGCCGCTAATGCCAATCCCAACAATGCCGCCGCGCAAATAGCGCTGGGGGAAACGCTGCGACAAAGCGGCGACGCCAATGGCGCTGTCGCCGCTTATCAAAAAGCGGTGCAACTGGCGCCAAATGACACCGCGCGCGTTGGTTTGGCCGTCGCTTTGTTGGCGCGCAATGATGTAACGGCGGCGGGCAATGCGTTAGCCGCGAATCCCAACAGCGCCTTGGAATTAGCCGCGCGAGGTCTGGTGCAACTGCGCGCCAACGACGTGAACGCCGCCGTGCAATCGCTGACAGCAGCCGCGCAGCGCGACCCGCAAATGGCACAGGCGCCTTCCCTGTTGGCCTTGGCGCATCTCACGCAGAACAAAACAAACGACGCCATCGCCGATGCTCGTCGCGCCGTGCAATTAGCGCCAAATTCCTCGCAGGCGCAATCGGCGCTGTCATTGGCCTTGTTTTATGCCGGACAAACAAAAGAAGCCTCGCGCGCGGCAGCGCGGGCCGTGCAACTCAACCCCGAATCGCCCTTTGCCTTGTTGGTGCAAGGTCAGGCGCTTTTGGCGCAGCATCAAACCGATGCAGCGCGCACGACTTTGCAGCAAGCCGAAGGACTGGCGCCGAATCTTCCGTTGATTCAGTCCAATTTAGCCGCCGCTTATAATCGCCTCGATATGCCGCAGCGCGCTGAAAAAGCCTATCGCCGCGTGCTGGAAAAATCACCCGATTCCGCCGCCGCACACGCCGGTTTGGGCGGCGTTCTTCTTTCGTCGGGACACCCTAAAGAAGCTTTAGCCGAACTGCAACGCGCCGTCGAATTGGAACCGAACAATGTCTTGGCCCGCGCCAATTTGGCGCTGTATAACATCGAAATGGGCGACTTCGCTGCCGCAAAACAGGGCGCTGCCACGCTCGGCGACGACCCGGCCAGCGGCTTATTGTATATTCGCCTCTCGGACGCCAGTTTGTTTCAGCAAAAACTGTTTGAGGCGCAGGAATTCGCGCGCAAAGCCGTGAAACTCTTGCCTGATTCGGCCCCGGCACATTATCAACTGGGCCGCGTTTATCGTGAGCAAGAGCGCAGCGTGCAAGCCGAACAGGAATTCCGGCAGGCCGTCATTCTCGACCCGCAATTTGCCGAGGCGCGTTTTGCATTGGGCCTGGCACGCGAAGCCGCCGAAAGCGGCAAAGACTTTGGCCGCCCGCTTAGTGCCATCGCTTCCAATGCCAGCGGGCCGCGTCAGGCGCTGAACATTCAAAACTTGCAAACACCGGGCGCCGAAGACCGCTTGCAAGCCGCCATTCAAGACCCGTCTGTGGTGCGTAATGCCTCGCGCGCCTTTGGCGACAACCAAATCGAAGGCGGCATCGGCGAAAATAACACCAACAACATCGGCCTGTCACATTTGCAAGACATCAACAACCGGCGCGGCAGTTTCGGCGCTTCGGTTAGTCGCAGTCATACCGACGGCGTGTGGCCTACCGCTGGTTTGACGCAGGAAAATATCGGCATTTTTGCCGGCAGTAAAAAACCGGACACCCCATCGGGCTTCTTTGCCCTTGGTCAAGTCAATCGCACCCGATTTGGAGATGATTCGGGACCAACTGCCCTACCAGCGGGAATAGCATTCAATACCCAAAAAACCATCCCTTTTACGGTGTTAGGCTATAACGATCAGACCACCGAAGATCAGCGCACTCGTTTTCTGCTGGCCTTTGATAATCCTAAGCAAGACAGCCTTGCGCCGAATGGCAGTTTTCTTAACACCAAAGGGCGCAGTATTCATGGTGAATTTCGTCACGATTTGTCGGTGGGCACTAATCATAACCTCAGTTTGGGTGCCTCGTTAGGCACCCGGCGTTTTGATGTGGATTTCTTAGCCAAAACGCCTCCCGGCCTTCCTTTTCCTGATTTTCGCCTTAAAACAGACAATCGCGTGGAACAAGAAAGTCTTTATCTGCGCGATGCCTTTCGCCTCGCCTCAAAATTGTCTATCATGGCCGAAATTAAGATGGTGCGAGTAGAAAACCGAAATACCAAAACGGTATTTGCACCAAGTAACGCCGAAAAGGAAACCACAGCAGGAGTCCCCAATCTGGTTACCAATTATCGTTTAGGACGAGGCAGCGAATTACGTTTCCGGGCGCGCGGTTTGGTAGGTGGCGTGAACGATTTCGATTTGCTTGCTCCTACTGATGTCTTCCTTTATAGCTTTGAGGGAGTGCCTTCGTTGAAATTGAACTCGCGGGGCAGTTCGTATGAATTGGAACTTAGCCACCAACTGGGCAAAGGATCGTTTTTGCGGTTTGGCGCCTTTCAGCGTAATCTTGATGCGGTGACCTTGGATAGTGGAGAACCTATCACCGACACGAAATTTCGCTCGGTGCGGGCGCTTGTTGAAGGCTCCTTAACAGCATCAACCACTTATTTCATCGGCACCAATTTCAACGACGCGAAGGGCCTTATTACCTTTGATGATGGCAGCGTTGACAACAATTATCAACTGACCCGTGTGCCCCGATTCAGTATGGAAACCGGCCTACAATTCTTAAATCACAAAGGTTGGTTTGTGCAGCCAACGATTGCCTATATTGGCTCGCGATTGCAACCCGGCGACGGCACACCGCGCGCTAAATTGGGCAGTTTTACTTTAGTGAATCTCCGCGTCGGAAAGCGTGCAGGATTGCGCTCGACGATTTTTATCGAAGCGGCCAACCTTACCAACCAAAATTACGTTGCGCCCGGTGGATTTCAAGGCGAACAACAACCGGGCCGACAATTTCGCGCAGGCATGGAGCGACGGTTTTAGCCGAAAAAGCAAAGCGCTAATTACACCTTTACAAAATAGGCCAAAGTTCGTAAAATTCGGCAAGCAATCGAGAACATTCGTTCATTTCGATTGATAATCTGGATTTAAGAAAGGGTGCACAATGGCAGAAGCACTTAAGGTGCAGTTCTCACACAATAAAATTGCTGTCAATGACCAAGTCGAAATCAAAGTGAAAGACTTAGACACGGGGCGTAAAGTGGCAACTACACCCGGCAAATGCACGACCGCAGGAACAATTGAGATACCTGTTTCTCTTCCCAAGGCAGCGACCTACTTGATCCGGGTAATCAAAATTGAAGCTGAAGACTGGGCTGTCAAAGACACGGAAAAAGAAAAGGATGTTGGCGCCGGAGCAACAGAAAATGTGCCCTTTGAGGTGAAGAAGCTGCGTAAACGTCCGAAAAAGGTCAATGCTGCTGATCGTGACGAGGATGTCGAAATTCAATTGACCAAAGATGTCTTGACGGTCTGTTGTGCTCTGATTGACCAAAGGATTGCTTCTGGAAAGTCAATTGATGCGATCCAAGACGAAATTCTGGATAAAATCACCAAACTGGTCGAAAGTGCTTGACCTGTGAGAGGAATCTGAAATGACCAAAGAAACGAATTCACAGACTGCTGATCTCACATCGTTCTCCTACTTACAAGAGCAGGAAATTAACGTTGTTCCTGTTGCACTCATTAAACCGACACCGGATGAATTTGACATTCCGACACGTTATAATGCGAAACCTATTCCATCTCTTGCAGATTTAACCGTTGAACCGGTGCAACAGTGGATTCAGTTACCAAACAGCACTCACCAACTATTACCGTTGGTAATGGTTCTGTGTTCTGTGTGTTACAACCGCTACAATACACCGGGAACAAACTACTACATGAATCAAGCAGCCCTGAACACTTGCATGACCGGTTGCACCTAAAGCGTTGCCCGCAAAAGCAACCACGGATCATGAGTAGAACTTCCCTTTCAGGAACCCACAAAAACAAGACAGACAAAGGAGACATTCATGCCGAAAATCGAAGGTAACATCACAGGCGCGATAGGCACCAATGACGAGGTCATTGTCAGCTTGCGCGAAACGCCGGAAGGCGATGACCTCGCCTCAGTCATAACCGTCGGACCAAGTTCGTTTTCACTGGAAGCACCGGGAACCGGGAAGTATTTCGTTTGCGCTGACGAAAACATGGAAGAATGGGCGTTTGCCACAAATTCTGTGGAAGTAGACGCCTCAAACGGCAGCGTGCCGAGTATCACATTTGAGGCTGTTCAATTGGTGCCTGCCTCTATGGTGGTGAACGACGAGGTTGATCGGCAGTTCGTCATCCATCTTCTTGAAGTCTGTTTGCAAAACGCCGACAAGATGATGGACGAACGGGGCGTGCAGGAAGGTCGTCGGTTCATCCGCAACACGATCATGGAAGCACTCAGAAAAGATGCGGATGATATGCCCGAAAGCCCGCAAGAGCAGGAAACTCAGGCCAACGCTCCTCAACAACAGCACCAATGGCGTGATATGGATGAGTTCTCAGATGTTGCACTGGTGGAAGAAGATGTGCAGCCATTCGACCAATGGCTTTTACTGCCGACAGGTGAGCGATTCGTCCGTCCGCTGGTAATGGTTCTGTGTTCTGTGTGTTACAACCGCTACAATACACCGGGCACAGGCTATTACATGAATCAAGCAGCCCTGAACACTTGCATGACCGGTTGCACCTAAAGCGGCGCCTCCACAAAAATGGCTCCTTCCAACGTGGAAGGAGCCGTTTCTTTTTTTATCAGCTATATTGCAATAGCACTTTGCCGGTTCGTGCCTCGGCCATCGCCTGATAAGCGGCAGCCACTTCATCCAAGCCAAAATGATGCGTCACTAAATCGCCTATCGGCAAGCCGTTGCGATAAAGCGCCAGCATAGCAGGATATTCGCCGAAGTGGTAAAACCACGAGCCAATCGCCGTAATATCGCGCCGGATGAAATCTTCGCTCGGTGAAAGTTCCAGCGGCCCTTGTTCGCCGTTGAAAACCACCGTGCCGCCTTTGCGCGCCGAAGAAAAACAAAGTTTGGCTGTTATTGGCGAACCAGCGGCTTCGATGCACACATCAGCGCCTTTGCCATCGGTCAAATCACGAATTACTGCGGGAATATCTACACCTTCATCAGCGGCAATAACCGCAGCCGCGCCTAATTGCTTTGCCAGTTCCAAACGCTGCGGCGCGCGGTCAATGCCGATAACAGTGCGACCCAAGAATGATTGCATCATCACGTTGCCCAGCCCGACCGGGCCAAGGCCAAAAACGGCGATAATGCGGTTTTCATCGCCCGCGATTTTGCGCGAGGTATGAAATGGCACGCCAAGTCCATCGCCGGTAATGAGAACACCAACATCCCACGGCACATCATCTGGCAAACGGTGGCAGGCCAACGCCGGAACGATGAAGTATTCGGCGTGCATCTGGCCGAAAAAGCGAAAGTTGTTGCACCAAGTGAATTGCCCGGCGCGGCAGAAATCGCAGTCGCCACAGCCCGCAATGGCGCTCACGCCGACACGCTGCCCAAGGCTTAAATCCTCAACGCCTTCGCCGAGTTGGGCCACAATTCCGGCGGCTTCATGGCCCATATTGCCGCCTTCCACCCCATTCTTGCGATAAGACCCCATTTCGCTGCCGCACAGCGCCGAAACGACAGTCTGAACCAGCACTTCGCCGCGTTTTGGCTTCGGTGTCGGCACGCTTTCCACAACCACTTCGCTGTTGCCCAAATGATGCGCAATTTTCATGGGAATACTTTTTTACCTAAGAACCTGTCTGCGAATAGCCGCTATCCGCTGCGCCGACGCCAAAAACAGCGTGAAAACGACGCTATTCCCGCTAAAAGTTGCGTCGTCGGGTGCCCCCTGGGCAGGATGCCGTTTTTTTGCATCCGAAGGATTAGCGGCTATTCTCAGACGGTTTCTTACGATTTTCACAGCGGCGAGTTTACAGCGATTGATTTTGCGCGGCGTGATTTTGCCCGAAAAACCAAGCACAACATGAGCAGCACACAGGCTAAAATCATCCAGACGCCGGTTTTATAAAGTCCGTCGTTGCGGCGCGACGGCGCAATTTCGTTGAGGCCAATCTGTGCCCGTTCGCCGATTTCGTTTTGCACTTTCAAGCCGCCTGCCTGCATATTTCCGGTGATAATCGCGGCGCGCACATCCGGCTTCAAAACGACAGATGAAAGTTGACCGCTGAACGTGCAACCGCGCACTGTCAAAAAGCCTTGCGCGGCGCGAATCGCACCGTTTTTGGCACCCCCGAAAAACTGGCAATCACTGAAATTGACATTCGTCAGCCCGTCCAACTGCGCGATGCCGCCGGGCGCTTCCCAAAAAGTGCAATTGAGAAATGTCGCCGCGCCGCCCGCCATCGGCGTCGTGACGATTGTGAGGCCCGGCGGCCCGCCCGCTGCCATAAAAGTGCTGTTGGTAAATTGCACGCCGAGGCGTTGCAATTCATCAATTTGCACCGCTGTGCGGCAAACATCGGCGCCAACACCAACGAGTTGCGCGTTGGCCGCGCCCGACGGCGTGCGGATAAAATGAAAGCCGATTTTCGCGCCGAAAACAAAGCAACTCGTCACCGATTGCCAGTCGCTACGACCAAAAATAAACGCTTCGAGGTGCGCCGTTGTGTAATCGGCAATTTTCAGGTCGGGATTGCCATCTTGCGGCGGGCGCGAGGCATGGCCGCTGCGATTCCAGTAATGCGGATTGAAATGCACGTTTTCAAGACGGCCAATATCCGTCGTCGAATCTATGAAAACGCCGCGTCGCAAAACACAACCGAAAACATTGCGCACCAAATGTAATTCACTGCCCGCGATATGGCCGATGCGAATGCCGTTGTAAGCGTTGACGAAAGTGATGTTTTCCACCGTATTGTGCATTCCAACACCTTGAATGGCCCACGGATATGGCACGATGTGCGGCCATTTTTGCTGCGGCCACAACAGCGTAAAACCGCGCACGGCGCTGCTTTGCTGCAAAGTAATGGCAGGCGGCGCGTTTTCGTTGCCGCGTCCGCCCATTAAAAGCAGCGTCGTGCCTTTTTCATACGCGCCATGATGCGGCGCTTCCCAAGCGCCTTTAAAAGTAACTCCAGTAGGAATTTTTAGGCTGCCGCCAATTACATATTGTCCCGGCGGCAATGCCAGCGTGCCACCAATTTTGGAAAGAGAATTTAAAGCAGTTTGCAAGGCTGAAGTGTCATCGTAAATTCCGTCGCCTCTGACGCCGATTGGTTTGGATGCAGCAAACGCCGGAAGGCTCAAAAACAAGCACGCCAGCAGCAGAAATCTCATGCCGCCCAGTTTAAATCATTATGATGTTAGGCCTACACTGGAATCGGCTGTATTAGAGCCTGTCTTCACGCGTGGAGAAATCTATTGGGAATATTGGACGAAAGTCGCGCTTCTGAGGAGGGAAAGAGATCACGACCCCTCAACCCATTCGCAGCGTTTCTACACTTTCCCCCTCAATTTTCCTCGCGTTTTCGCCAAATCATCGTCTCTATGAGCGTTTGACCTCCCACTGGAGATGGTTTTCTTCAAAGCGTGAAGACAGACTCTTAGACAAGAAACGGAATAGGCAAATCAATGAAAATTATCGTCATCGGTGCCAGCGGCCCTACCGGCGGCACTATTGGAAAAGCTGTGGCCAACGAACTGGCAAAGGAACATGAAGTGGTTCGCGTGGCGCGCAACAGCGGCGATTATCGCGCCGATCTCACAGATGCAGATTCCATCAAAAAATTGTTTGAAAAGTCCTGATTTTAGGACTTTTCTCACCTTCCCAGAATGTTATCGTAAAACGGGAAATAGCTGCGTGAGATTACTAAAACGATGCGTCAGAAGACCTATTCATGAGAATAGTTCATTGATCAGGTGCGTATTCTTATTGTTTCTCTAATTAATCGAGTTCAGAGGCAGCGTTAGATGACCCAGACGATGCGTGAGATAACCCATTCATGAGAATAGTTCATTAATCAGCACAATATTCATATTCGATGCTTATGAATGGGCCTCAAAATGCCGCCCAGACTGTAAAATGGCACTAAAATGAGGCCTTTTGGCCTGACAGATGACGGTTTTGCGACTTTTCAAACTGATTCTAAGCGATTAGTGCTGATTTTTATGCGCTTGCGCGTTAGAATAAGGGGCGCATTTCATTTTTCTCAAGGAGAACTTTTGTGAGCCAAATTGGTTACGACGACACACCTTTGATTCCCGGTTCGACGTTTAAAGTGCATGACAGCACGCGGACGCAACCGCGTGTGGTAACGCCCGCCACGGGCAACAATGTGCCTTCCGATGCCATCGTTTTGTTCGATGGCGGCGATTTAGCGGGCTGGACAGGCAAAAACGACGAAGCCGCATGGAAAGTCGAAAACGGCTACATGGAAGTGGCACCCGGCACCGGCAACATTCGCACACGCGCTGAATTCGGCGATTGCCAGTTGCACCTCGAATGGGCCGCGCCGGAAGTTGTTAAAGGCGACAGTCAGGGACGTGGCAACAGCGGCGTATTTATGATGGGCCGTTATGAAATTCAGGTTTTGGACTGCTATCAAAACCCAACTTATGCCGATGGCACAACGGGCGCCATTTACGGCGAATATCCGCCGCTGGTCAACGCTTGCCGCCCGCCCGGTGAATGGCAGACCTATGATATTATCTGGGTCGCGCCACGCTTCGACGGCGAAACTTTGGTCAGTCCGGCACGCGTAACGGTGATTCTCAACGGACTCGTTTTGCATCACGACATGGAATTGACTGGCCCGACGACGCATCGCGCTGTCGAGGAATACAAAGCGCATCCGCTCACCGGCCCGCTGGAACTGCAAGATCACGGCGATTTGGTGCGCTTCCGCAACATCTGGTATCGCCCGCTGCTCGATTACGACGAAGCGTTGTAAATAAACCCAAAAAGCGCCCGCACAGTTTTGTGCGGGCGCTTTTTGCTTGTGATGAAACTACTTCAGCGCATCCACGCGTACGCCAATAGTCAGCGGCTTTCCGGCGCGCACAATTCCCAAGTTCGCCGTGGTGCCGACGGGCAAAAGCTCAACAGCGCGTTGTAATTCGCTGCTTTTGGTGACGATTGTTCCGTTAACGCTCTGCACCAAATCGCCGACTTTGAGTCCGGCGCGTTGAGCAGGCGTGTCGCCGCCGATTTCGGCAATCACCACGCCACGCAAGGCGCGGTCAAGTTTGAATTCATCGGCCACATCATCATTCAGCGTCGCAATGGTAACGCCCATGTAACTACGCGTCACTTTGCCACTGTTGACTAATTGTTCGGCGATAATTTTGGCCTTATTTATCGGAATCGCGAAACCAATGCCGACATTGCCGCCGCTTTCGCTATAAATGGCGTTGTTGATGCCAATAACGCGCCCGTTGATGTCGCATAAAGGCCCGCCGGAGTTGCCGGGATTGATGGAAGCATCGGTTTGCAAATAATCGCCGTTGCCTTCGCGACTGCTAAATGGCATCTCGCGTGCTTTGGCCGAAATTACGCCAACGGTCATGGTGTGTTCAAGACCAAACGGATTGCCAATCGCAATGGCCCAGTCGCCCACTTCCACTTTTGAAGAATCGCCCAACTGCACACAGGGCAAATCGCGCGCATTGACTTTAAGAACGGCCACGTCGCTGCGCTCATCTACGCCAACGACTTGCGCATCCAATTCGTGTTCATCGTTCATGCGAACCGATACCATGCGCGCCCCGGAAACAACGTGCGCATTGGTCATAATATAACCATCAGCGCGAAAAACCAGACCCGAACCCAAACCGGAGGGCCGTCCTTGCGCGCCCCCTTGTTGCACTTCGCGCAAGATATCGCCTTTGGGAGCCAGCGACTTCGTTTCCGCCGACTTCGTTTCCGCTTCAAAGCGCTCGCGCAATTTTTGGCGTTGCGCTTTATTCGGCGCGAATCCATAATCGCGCTGAAACTGCTGCAAATACTGTGAAAAAGAAGCGCGTGGCCACGAATTGTTGCCGAAATTGCGGCGATTGGGGCGCCCGTTAAAATCTTGCGGCCCCCTGTCATTCTGCGGACGCGAACTTGATCTGCCGCGCCATGTCGTGATCGTCACCACAGCCGGTTCCACAGCGCGGCTGACCTGCGCGAATGCACTTTGAATCGCCATCGCGTCGCGCACCGGGTCATTCACGGCAAGCGGAGCCGGAGCGATAATCGGGGCCACAGTCGTTTCCACTACCGGCGCGGAAAACGCGGTGCCTCCAATCATCAAAATTGTGGCACAACAGATCAGAGTGTGCCGGAAAATCCCACCATTGTTTTTCATGCGTCTACGTCCTTTTGCGTCTTATATTTAGGGAGTGCGTGGTTCCGCTTTCAACCCTTTTGCTTTGCGCGCCAAAGCAGTAAAAACCGTATGACGCGAAGTGTAACGATCAGCGTAACGCTGGCGCGTTTCCACTGGCAAATCGTAATATCCCTTTTGTCCTTGCGGCGGATAAAAAGGATTATAAATTTCGCGAAAAGCCTCCATTTTGTGGCGCTGCGCCTCGGTGAAGAATAAATCCGGCCTACCAGAACCCCGAAAAGGGCCTGATCCCATCAATTTTTCGATTTCGAGTTGCTGTTGCGGCGTCAAAATCTTCGATATTTTATCAAACAACTCGCGGGCGTCCTCTTCCACCAAAGGCCGCTTCGTCTGCCACGGTTTGACTGCCTCGCAAAGGCGTTGCGCCTGCTGATTTGATAGCGGAACTGGTTTGTCACGCGAGTTTTCCGCACTCATTTTTTCCAAAATCCCAACCGCCCCGATCAGCCAAGACAAGCGCGTTTTCGCGCTGCGTGGAAAACTTTGTTTTTCCCTGACAAACGGCCAACGATAGCCACCATCCGGTTTTGACAGCACGCTAACCGGCACAATAATGCCAACCGTCAACCCCACAGCGACCAATGTTTTCCGCATCGCGTTCATCAGATCACCCGCAATGAAATACAAACCAAAACAATTGTAGCGGCGCTCAATCAGGCAAGCGCCGCTACAATTTGACTATCCAATCAATGAAATGCTTCGTTCAGGGTTCGGCAGATCAGGCGCCGGCCCGTTCTGCGCCGCCGCGATTCCCGCCGCGATCTCCACCCCCGCGACCTCCACGGTCTCCGCCGCCGCGTCCTCCGCGATCTCCGCCGCCACGTCCACCTTGGTCACCGCCGCCGCGTCCGCCTTGACCGCCGCCGCGTCCGCCTTGATCGCCGCCACCAAAATCACGACCTCCAAAGCCACCGCCACGCCCCCCTTGATCGCCGCCGCCAAAGCCGCCACGCCCACCGAAGCCGCCACCACCAAAGCCACCGCCGCCGAAGCCGCCACCACCGAAGCCACCGCCGCCAAAACCGCCAGCATTAGCGCCGCCAAGACCGGCTACGGCCATTTCATCGCCGACGAGACTTAAGGTCGTTAATACAGCTTCAAGACGCGGCTGCTTGCGATAATTCACCTTGGCATCCAGAGCATCCAAGGCGGTCTTGCGACGAGTAATTTCATCTTCCTGCGCGGCGCGATACTCATTCATCAACGCCGAAAGTTGCGCGGCTGGCGTTTCCTGAGCGCGCAAACCGTCCATCATTTTGCGGTTTTGCTCGCCCAGTTTATCCATTGCGCTGCTTTGCTCTCTGGCAAAAGCGATCACTTGGTCTTGCACCACTTTATCGGTAAAACCGGCGTTGGACATCATTAAGCGAATCGTCTGCTCACGGGCAAAATCGCGCACTTGGTCGGCCAACATTTGTCGTTGTTCCGGTGTTAATTGGCGATAATCCGGTTTGTCTGGGCCGCCCTGTCCACCAGCTTGCGCATGAGACGCCGTAGCGGTCATGCCCATTGCTGCGCCCGTAAGGAGCAGTGCCATCAATTGTTTGCGTGCATTTTTCTGTGTCATCGAAACCTCCTGCTGACTGTGAATGAAATTTCTCGTCTTCAATTTTGACGTCCCGCATTGCCCTGTCCACCAGCGGCACCGCCGCCGGGGCCACCAGGGCCACCGCCAAAACCGCCGGGGCCACCGCCGCCAAACATCCGACCACCCATATTGCCCATCGAGAGCGAGTCGTCGCCAACAAGGCCCAGCATGGTCAACATCATTTCAAGGCGCGGCTGCTTGGAGTAATTGATTTTCTTGTCCAAATCGGCGCGTGCTGCTTTGCGGCGCTCTTTTTCAGCGGCCACAGCATCCTGAAATTCTTTGAGCAAGCGCGCGACTTCGGTGTCGGGGACGCCCATTGTGCTGACGGCAGTTACCAATTTGTCAGCCATTTCCTGAAGAGATTGCGTCGCCGCATCTTTTGCTCTGGAGAAAGTGATGACAGCCTCTTGTTGGGCTGCATTGTTAGCACCCGCCGTGCCCATAACGCCACGAATCATGCGCTCCTGCCTTGCGGCCTGTTGATCCTGAAAAAACTGCTGGCGTTGCTCTGGCGTCATGGTGCGAACATCGGGACGGTTGCCACCGCCCGGATTTTGATTAGGCGGATTTTGCCCCTGACCACCGCCGACATTCGGCTGCGCTTCCGCCGTGCCCGGCACCAGTGCGCTCACGCCAAAAGCGGCGCCTAATGCCAGAACTTTCACTAACGGCTGTTCTTTTTTGCAAATCTCTTTCATAAAACCGGTTTCCTTTCAGGAAAAATCTAAAAATCGCTCTTGTTTGTAATTTGTAAATCACTCAATCCGGCGATCCTGTAGAGGGATCCTTCAGTTTGACCTAACCTGTGCCAGATCGAAACTACCGAAGGAGCGTAATTGGGCTTACTTAATAAAACTTCACAATGATAGCCCTTTTAGCGGCCACAACCGGCCTTACATAGGCGATTATCAAAGCAAAATACGCGCTATCGGCGAGAGTTGGAATCGCGTCCACGACGGCTGAATCCGCCAAAACTGCTGATGAGATACAGTGATTCATCGCCACCCAGTCCGTAGATTGCCAACACGGCGTCCAATTTGGGCTTTTTGGTGAAGCCAATTTTTGTATTCAAGTCTTTGCGTCCGTGATCGCGGCGCGTGCGGGCTGCTGTGATGGTTTTACGCAAATCGTATAGCAAGGCCCCAATTTGAGCCTCACTGGAGCCATCGGCCACGGCACCACGCAATTTGCCGCCTTTTTCGCGAATTGCGCGCCTATCGGCTTCAAGAATACGCTGCAAATCCACGGCGGCATCTTGCACATCATCCTGCGTGTAACCGGCGCGGCTCAAACCTTCGCGCAAACGATCTTCGGCAAACTTGCGCCAAAGTTGTTCTTTTTCTTGTGGCGTCATGTTCTCCTGCGCGCTGGGGCTGGGCCACGACGGGCGTGGCGAGTCTGTTAGATAAAATTGCGCTTCGTCTGGATATTGTTCGGCGTATTCGACCAGAGGTGATTTGCGCGGAGCAGCAAGCGTTTGCCAATGATACGGTTGTGCCCTGCGCATTCCGGTTTGAGAAATTGTGATGCCAGCCAGTCCAGCTGTAAAAACCGTAACTAAAATGGCAGTAGCCCATTTTTTTTGTTTCATGGTGCTTGCTCCAAATTGTTGAACACTGCTTTAACCCAGCGCTCCTTGCGGCGGGCTATGACAGCACGTTGCCCGCAAGGAGCGCCGGAGTGAGATTAGAACGAAAGAAAGCAGGCCGAGTTTTTCAGGAGGGCTTAAAGTTTTGTGAGGCTTTGTAAGCCCGTAGTTTGTAAGCCTGTATTCTGAGTGCCGTGATTAAAAAACGACCTTAACAAAAATATTTAACTACCGAACAAACTCATGTCAAAGTGACTTTCGGTGTCGCCTAACAAGGTTTGAATGTAGGCGATTTGTCCGTGATGATGAATGGTGTCGGCCACAGCCATGCCCGCCACGATGACTTTCGGCAATTTAGCGAAGCGCATTTCCACCAATTCCTGCAACGACGCGGGATCAAGACCGCGCAGCAGGGCGGCATAGTTTGACGCCGATTCAATCAAGGCTTGCTTGGCGTCCTCGCGCGTTTGCGGATTTGCAATGGTGGCCTCGTCGGGATTCTGGCCGGTCAACATGGCACTGATACGCCCATGCGCCATCAGCAAATGCCGCGCGACTTCCATCGCCGAATTTGCCGTCGGTGCCGGTTTCCAGTCAAGTTTGTCGTCGGGAATGAAATCGAGATTGTGGGCCAGATTGGCCGAAAAAAACTGAACCTGTCCTGCCAAACCTTCAAGGGGATGATGCATGGTGTTCTCCAAACAGAAATTTACGACTATTTCATTTTACTTGATGCGCCAGAGCGTGATGAAACCTTTGTCATCGCCGCCCGCCAACGTCGCCCCATCGGGCGCAAAGGTGAGAATTTTCAGGGCAGAGGACGAGACACGAGTATATAATTGCCGTTCAATATGCTTCGAGGGCCATTGCTGCAACTCTACCGCATTTGTTGCTATGTCATACCAGCAAACGTGTTCACGGCTAAAACAAAATGGCATGAAAGAGTGTTGTGAAGTATTGCTGGGTGCTGAGGCGCCATAAGAAAAAAACTCTCCGTTAGAATTCAAAACGGAAATCATATCTGATCCGATAAACGCAACAGATTTTTGATCTAACCAAAATTCAATGGCGAAAGGCGCCGTTTGGCAAATCTCGCCGCCCTGCCATTCAAAGGGCTTATTTCCAGCCTCAATTCTCCAAATTTGCAGAGAGTTTGCTATGTGATCTATATGCGAAGATTGCGCGCAAAACAGCGCGAGTTTTTTGTTATCTTTGGAAAATACGGCGACTTTCGGAATCCCTCGTGGGTCTTTCAAAAAGCCAATTCGTTGACCGTTTTGCACCGCATGAATCGCTACGCCACCGCGCGCCGCAATTGCAGCTATTTTGGCGTCGTCCGACACGGCCAAAACGCCGGATGGCAAAGCGGAAGAAAGTTCAACCCGTTTCCGCCAGTCCCAGCGATGCAATTTGCGCGCGATGTCTATGCCAACCAATTCATTGCCATCGGCGGTGAATTTTAGCGTTTGTAACGTCGTTGAGATTTTAATCCAATAGTTGCCGTTGCCCTGAACCGACATCACATAGATTTCGGAAGGTGCCTGCCAAACCTGCGTATCTCCTGATGCAGCCGCCACATATTTTCCATCCGGCGACCATACTAAAGCAGTCACTCCGTTCCTCACTCGCCCCAAGACGCGCGGACGCCACGATAATTTGGCGCGCATAACAAAAAACAGCGCAACGGGAATCACAGCCAACAAGAAAATCGGCAGGTGTTTTTTGGCAAAATAACGGCGAAAAACGGACATTTAACGAGAATTTTAGCAAATACACCAGCGTTATTTACTCTCTACCTGCCCTTTCAAGGCGTCATAGACCTCACCAGAAAGCGATACGAATTATCGTGAAGTTAATACAAATTATCGCGAAGTCAATACGAATTATCGTGAAGTCGATACAAATTATCGCTAAGTCGATACAAATTATCGTGAAGTCAATACGAATTATCGCTAAGGCGATACGAATTATCGCTAAGGCGATACGTCGGATGCCCAAGGCGATACGGCGGATGACCAAGGCGATACAGCGGATGACCAAAGCGATACGAATTATTGATAAAGCGATACGAAAAACCAAAAAAGCCGGACACCATTTTGGTGTCCAGCTTTTACTTTGGCGAAAACGATTCTAAAGCGCGGGATTTTCCCAACCTTTGCGATAAGTGCGGCGCACATATTGGTTGGCTTCGGGCGTGTTGGGGAACTGCATTTTGGCGGCGTCCCATTGCAGTGTTGTTTTGGGAAAGCGCGAGGCCACAGTGCCCAGCAAAATCGCTTCGGTTAATGGCCCGGCATAATCGAAATTGGCGCCGGTTTTGGTCTTGCCTAAAATGGCGTCCACAAACTGCTTCCAGTGATCGGTGCCATCCACTTTCATCAGCGATTTGCTATCAAGGCCATCGCCGATAAGCTGCGGCAATCCTATATGCGGCAGTAGCATGACGCCCTTGGTGCCGAGGAAAATGCTGCCTTGATCGGGAGTGCGATAGCGATCATCGTTGGGCGCCGCGTCTTTGGGCCGCGCTTGCGCTAAAATTTCGGCGGGCGGCTTTTGGTCGCCGTCATACCACGTCACATTAACTGTATTGCCTTCGGTGTAATCGGTGCCGGGGAAAACGTAATGCACCACAGCGTCCGTGGCCCACGAATGTGCGTTTGGCGCGGCGCCTTCGCTGCGCACACTAACCGGCGCAGTCAAGGCCAACGCGTTAAAAACCGGATCATAAATATGGCAACCCATATCGCCAAACGTGCCGGTGCCGAAATCAATGCGCTTGCGCCAGTTGCTCGGATGATACCAGCCGTCGCCGATAAAAGGCCGCTCGGCACACACGCCAAGCCACAAATTCCAATCGAAATTGGCGGGCACAGCATCCACACGATTCGGCATCGCGCCGGTGTCGCCCCACTTTTTGTTGCTCCAAGTGTGGACTTCCTTCACCTTGCCGATGACGCCTTTTTGCACCGTTTCCACTGCCGTGCGGTAGTAAACGCTGTTGTGAATCTGGATGCCCATCTGCGTGACGAGTTTTTTCTCTCGCGCCATTTCTGTCAGGCGCCGCGTTTCATAAAGGTCATGCGTCAGCGGCTTTTGCCCGTAAACGTGCAAACCGCGCTGCATCGCCGCCATCGCAATCGGCGCGTGCATATGGTCGGGCGTGGACACGTTTACCGAAGTGAGGTCTTTTTCTTTGTCCAGCAACTCGCGGAAGTCCTTATAAATGCGCGCTTCGGGAAACTTCTTGCGAAAATCCGCCGTGCGCGCGTCATCCACATCGCAGCCGGCCACGATTTTGACCGCCGGATGCTGCGAAATCGCATCGGAATCCGCCGCCGCCATGCCGTTGCAGCCAAAAGATGCATGGCGCACCACTTGATTCGGCGCCTGAGCCTGCGCCGAACGCATTAAATAAGGTGTGACCACCGCTCCGGCGGCCAATTGTTGCAGAAAAACTCGTCGTGATGTGGACATGATTGTTCTTAAAAGCAAAAGGGAATTTTCGTCTATCCTAAGAGTAAATTTCAGCAGCAATAGTTTCAAACGCCTTGACAGGATTTTTCATTCATCGTAAATTTACGATGAATGAAAAAGCGTTGTTGCGAAAACGAAAACGTGCTTTTGCCCGAAGCCACCGACGAGCAAATCGCGCAATTATCAGCGGCTCTGGGCCATCCGGCGCGCGTGGCCATCGTGCGCCTTTTGAAGCAGCGCGAAACCTGCATTTGCGGCGAAATTGTCGAAGTGTTGCCCTTAGCGCAAAGCACTGTTTCGCAGCACTTGAAAGTTCTCAAAGCCGCCGGTTGGATTCAAGGCGAAGTAGACGGCCCGCGCACTTGTTACTGCCTCAATCCGCAGGCACTCGAACGCTTTCAATCGCTCATCAAAACACTGTAAAAAAATTTCGGCACTTTCATCGCAAAATTACGATTAATGAAACAAAAATTGGCGGCAGAATTTTGGGGCACGTTTGCGCTGTTGTTCGCGGGAACCGGTGCGGTTGTCATCAACGAAGCGAGCGGCGCGGTGACGCACGTTGGCATCGCCATCACGTTTGGCCTTATCATCATGGCGATGATTTACACGCTCGGCGATGTGTCCGGCGCACATTTTAACCCGGCGGTGACGATTGCTTTTGCTTTTGCAAAACGCTTCGCGTGGCGCGAAGTCGGGCCGTATATTTTGGCGCAATGTGTGGGGGCACTCTTGGGCAGTGGCGTTTTGAAATTGCTGTTTCCCGACAGCAAAAATCTGGGCGCTACCCTGCCCGCCGGATCGAATTTCCAATCGTTCGTTTTGGAATTTTTGCTGACAGCGCTGCTCATGTTTGTGATTCTCAACGTTTCCACGGGTGCCAAGGAAAAAGGCATCACGGCGGGCATTGTTATCGGCTCGATTATCGGTTTGGAAGCGATGTTCGCCGGGCCGATTTGTGGCGCTTCGATGAATCCGGCGCGCTCTTTAGCGCCCGCGCTTTTGTCGGGAAACGTTTCCACGCTGTGGATTTATATTTTGGCGCCAATTTTCGGCGCACTGGCGGGTGTTTTGGCCTTGGGCACCGTGCGCGATGGCAAAACAACCGATTAAAAAGGATTTAACATGAAATTGCATCAATTCAAAGCCTTGCTGGAAGCCAATCGCGACAAGCAATTCCGGCTTCAACTGCCGGACGAAAAAGACGTTCCGGTTTCGTTTCACATCACCGAAGTCGGCCAAGTGAACAAGACGTTCATTGACTGCGGCGGCAAGGTTCACAGCGTTCAAACCTGCCAACTGCAAGTCTGGCTTGGCCCGGACAGCGAACATCGCCTCGAAGCGGGCAAAATGGCCGACATTCTCAAAGTCGCGCAGAAAATTGTGCCCGATGACAATCTCGATTTGGAAATCGAATACGAAGACCAAATCATCTCACAATATCCCGTCGCCGGGTCGCAAATTACTGACGAGGCGGTCACGCTACGCTTGACCAGCAAACACACCGATTGTCTGGCGAAAGAACTTTGTCTCACGCCTGTTGGTGCCTCATCTTGTGGCTGCGGCCCGACGTGTTGCAGCTAAAGGAAACGTTAATGACCAAGAAAAAAGTTTTGTTCGTGTGCATTCACAATTCGGCGCGTTCGGTGATGGGCGCGGCCCTGCTTAATGAACTTTGCGGTGACCAATTTGAAGCGGAAAGCGCTGGTTTAGAGCCGGGCAAACTCAATCCGCTGGCTATCCAAGTTCTCAAAGAAATCGGAATTGATGTAGCCGATTATCAGCCGCGTGCCGTATTTGATGTGATTAAATCGGGCGTGCTGTTCGCTAATGTTATCACGGTTTGCGACGAAACCAGCGCCGAGCGTTGCCCGATTTTTCCCGGCCCCACCGAGCGTTTGCATTGGAGTTTTGCCGACCCATCCGCTCTGCAAGGCACTTGGGAGGAAAAACTCGCGGGCACCCGCGAAATTCGCGAGCAAATCAGGCAGCGCATCCAAACTGAATTTTGCCCGGCTAAGTGCCTTTTCTAAGATGTAAAAGCGCGCGACCTTCTTTGTGTCAACGCGCTGCCACCACACCACATAAACTGCATAATCGGGATGCAGCGCGATTTAATAAAATAGCGAGAAAACCAATGAACCAACCCGATAAACCACAAGAACGGCCACGCCACTGGATGCTTTTCGACGGCGACTGCGGAATGTGCCGTCGTTGCGCGCACTGGGTCATCCGCAACGATAGCAAAGGCAAATTCATCGGCGCGCCGTTTCAAAATACGCCGTCGCCGCCAATGACGCTTGAACTGAAAAAGGCCTGCGCATTCGCGGTTCACGTCGTCAAAAGCGATGGCGAAATTTTGCGCGGCGGCGTGGCGGCGATGTTCCTCATTCGCGAAATAGTGCCGCGTCCGTGGGGTTTTATACCGCGCCTTTTAGGGCAAGCGCCGTGGATTGTGCCTATCGAGATTGGCTATCAAATCATCGCACGAAATCGCCTGTTTTTCGCGCGATTTATTCTGCCGGATGAGCCAAAAGCGCCGCTGGAGCCGACCATCCATGAATAAGCGCGAACGCGTGGTGATGCGCTCGGCGTGGCACCATTTGTTGTTTTTGCATTGGGAGATCGAACCCGCGCTTTTGCAAGAAAAACTGCCGCCGGGTTTGCAACTCGATACTTTTAAGAATCGCGCTTATATTGGCCTTGTGCCGTTCACGATGACCGCCGTGCGCCCGCATGGTTTGCCGCATTTGCCGCCGCTTCGACGCTGGCATGAAGACTTTCACGAAATCAATGTGCGAACCTATGTGCGACACGAAAAATATGGCCCCGGCGTGTGGTTTTTCTCGCTTGATGCTGCCAGCGCCCCGGCTGTTCTCGTGGCGCGCCACTGGTTCAAATTGCCTTATTTTTACGCGCGCATGAGTTTGCAAAAAAAAATAAATAAAATTCGCTACACCTCGCAGCGCAATTGGCCGCAACCTACGCCCGCTGGATGCGAAATCGAATATCAAATTGAGGGTAAGGCCGCGCCCGCTGCGCCGGGCACTTTAGATTATTTTTTAGTCGAACGCTATTTGCTGTATTCCTATTCGCGCAGCCAATTATTTGTGGGCCGCGTGCGCCACAAGCCTTATCAAATCCAACCGACAAAATTGCTTTCGATAAATGAAAATCTCATCGGCGCAGCGGGCATTTCGCGCCCGAATACCGCGCCGCTAATTCACTACGCACGCGGCGTGAAAGTAGATATTTTCAAGCTGCAACGCACAACATGATGATGAGCATACCTTTGAATTGAACAGCGCCCCAACTTCATCTTGAATTGTCATACATATTCCCGTTAGAATCTCCGTATGCTCCTGAATCCTTATATTGCAGGCAACCCGATTAAAGGCGAGGTGGGCTTTTATGGCCGCGATGATATTTTTCGCTCAGTCATGCAGGTGCTACGCCACCCAAACAGCAACGCTCTTGTGCTATTTGGGCAACGGCGCATTGGAAAAACTTCGGTGCTGTTGCAACTCGAACGACAATTAGATGCAAACGGCGAATACACACCCGTTTACTTTGATCTTCAAGATAAAGCTGCAAAATCCTTAACCGAAGTGCTTTATGAATTAGCCCAGCGCATTGCGACTAAGGTCAATCAACCACTGCCTGATCGCAAGAGTTTTGATCAAGCAGGCGAATATTTTCGAAATACATTCCTCCCACTTGCCGCCGTAGCCGCTGCGCCGGGTGGAATTGTCCTGCTGTTTGATGAATTCGATGTGCTGGACAGCCCAGATTCAGAACGCGCTGGTCAGGAATTTTTCCCTTATCTGCGCGATTGGATGTCGGCTATCCAACGGGTGAAATTTGTTTTCGTCATAGGACGGCGCCCTGAAGACCTTTCTACGAAAACTATGTCCACGCTTAAAGGAGTTGGTGCGACTCGCGTTTCACTACTGGAGCGTAAAGCGGCTGAAGCTGTTGTGCGCCAATCCGAGCGAAATGGCAGTCTGCTTTGGAGTGATTCTGCTGTTGAAAAAGTATGGGAATGGACACAAGGCCATACCTATTTTACCCAATTGTTATGCAGTGTAGCTTGGGAAAACGCCCAAGAAGAGGAAAGGATCGAGTTGGGAGTTCAAGCGGCTGATGTAGAAGGCGCAGTAGAACAAACAATGCAACAGGGAGCCAATGCTTTTCAGTGGATATGGAGCGGTCTGCCTCCGGCTGAACGCGTCGTGATGGGCGCTATGGCAGAATCCGAAGATGAGGTCATCACACCAGATAACTTGGTCGAAATCCTCAACCGTAGTGGTGTCCGCCTAATGATGAGAGAACTGCAAATCGCGCCCGAAACACTCGCTAATTGGGAATTGCTGCGTCCTATTGACCAAGGTCATCGCTTTGTCGTGCCTTTTTTCCGTCTCTGGGTAAAACAACATTACCCCCTACGTCGGGTCAAAGAAGAACTTGATCGTATTGATCCGTTAGCAGATAACTACTACAGAATCGGGCAGAGCCGGTATCGTTTTGGTCAATTGGAAGAATCCAGAAATGGCCTCGAAGAAGCTCTCAAGATTAACCCAAATCATTTAGGCGCACGATTATTGCTGGGCCGCATCTTGCTGGAAACCCACCAGATTAATGAGGCTATCGCCGTCTTAGAAGAAGCTTTCCTATATGATGCAGGAGCTGCCAGAAGTGATTTAGTGCGGGCCTTACTGATCGTGCTTGAGTTGGCACCAGTAGCGGAGCAATTAGCAATTTGTGAACGCATTTTGGGCATAGAACCGAATCAACCAATTGCACGGGATAAACGGCGTGCATTGCTCATGACAAGCCAACTACAAGAGGCCAACGAAAAAGAGTCGGCTGAATTATGGGAGCAAGCAATTGTTGTTTATACGGCTCTCTTGGAGCAATATCCTGATGCTACAGAGTTGCAAGCTAAGATTGAACACGCTCAAAAAAACTCCGAACTTGCACAATCCTACAATAAGGCACTGGGAGCATTGCAATCGGGCAACAAGGCCAATGCTAAACGACTGTTGGCTGGCGTGATCGCTCAACAACCGGATTACAAAGAATCTGCACGCTATCTGCTTCGGACTACAACGGGTCACGATGTTGAACAAATAAAAGATGAAGTAGCATCCCTAAAAAAGGAAATACACAAGGGCAAGAAACTTTTGTCTCGCACGACGGAAGAGGCAGTAGGCAAAATCGATGAGTTGGAGAAACAAAATCACGAACTCAAAGAAGTGAATGAGAAACAGAAAACGTATGCAATGTCCCTCAAAAAGGAGATGGATACCAAAAATGAACTTTTGTCTCGCACAACAGAAGAGGCAGTGAGCAAAATCAATGAGTTGGAGAAACAAAATCACGAACTTAAAGTGGTAGTTGCGAAGCAGAAAGAGTTGGAGAAACAAAATCACGAACTCAAAGCAATAATTGAAAAATACAAAACGACATCTACTTCCTTCAAAGAGAAAGTAGATGCCAATAATGTAGCTTTGTCCCGCACCGCAAAAGAAGCGGAATTCAAAATCAACGAATTAGACAGACAAAAACAGGAACTCACAGCGGCAATTGATACACACAACACAGGTTCAAATGGATGTGCGGGCTGCCTTAGCATGATACTTGGGCCTGCCTTGAGTTTTGGTGTTTATTACGTTTATCCTAACCTCATCGGAGGAATTTATTCCTCTATAGCAATAGGTGTTGTAGCCTTCTTTATTTTTGCTGGTGTTATAGCCGGCATGGTTGAAGTGAAGATGCCTCCTGCTGACGGAGTGGAGGTTAAGAATGACAATGATCCGGCTGAAACAACGCAAAAAACGCCATGAGAATTAACATCAATCCCTTTATTTACGGACCAGCCGTCAAACCGGCTGAGTTTTTAGGCCGCGAGCGAGAACTGCGCACCGTATTCTCACGTTTGGCAAACGGACAATCCGTCGCCATCGTTGGTGAGCCACATACTGGCAAAACTTCGTTGCTGCTCTACGTCATTGAAGAGACTCAAAGTGCTTGCGAGGGTAAATTCGACCGAGACGTGTTCAATTTACTTGATGCTCAGGCAATGCGTGATGTGAAAACGCAGGCCGCTTTTTGGCAATGGGTTTTGGAGCCTCTGGGCGCGGCTTTGCAGGACGGAAATCTGCAATCACTGGACGATGTGAAGAATAACTATGCTGCGGCTAAGAAAAATGATTTTGGCACTTTTGTGCTGGAAAAGCTGTTTAAATCTCTTGGTGCTGCTGGTTCAAGACTGTTCGTATTGCTGGACGAATTTGATGATTTCCTTTCTCATGAGGTATTGAACAAAGGGGAATTCTACGGCGGTTTGCGCTCTTTAGCTTCTCGGTGTGGTGGTCTGGTCTTAGTGTTAGCTGTGCGTCGTGATGTGAGCCAATTAAACAGCTTGACGCAGACCTATACCACTGGCTCTCCCTTCTTCAATATCTTTACAGATGTGCGGTTAAGTCCACTATCTCACAAAGCCATGAAAATTTTGTTGGATAAAGGAATAGATCGCTTTACGGCCAATGATCGTAACTTTGTAGCTGGCATCAGCGGCAATCATCCTTATCTGGCACAAGCGGCGGCGGGTTTATTGTGGGAAGCCTACGACGAAGAATGCGAAACGAACCTTGAGCGTTTCGTTGCTACAGGTCAAAGACTTCGTCAACAGGCAGAATCGCATTTTGCCGACACATGGCGTAATTGGTCGCATGACACCCGCAAAGCGGTCACGATGGTTGCTCTATCACAAATCCCTCATCTCTTGCCCAGTCATGATTTTCTTGTGGAGGCATTGACCAAAGACCTGAACTCTTACCGCCGTGAACTGGAAAACCTGAAAAACCACGGTTTATTAGCAGAGAATGTAGAAATAGGCTGGATGGTCACGCAAGGCGCGTTTTTGTGGTGGCTATCTGATGAATTGTTGCGCACCGTGCGCAAAGATACGGATTTCGAGGTCTGGCTGCGGGCACAAGAGTTAGATGGTGTGCTGACAAAAGACGAACGCGAACATTTGGCTCAGGCGTGGAAAAGTGTCAGTTCTGCCCTTGGCAAAGGTGCTACAGCCTTGATTGAGGCGGCAGCTAAAGGCGCGGCGGGAGCTATTTTCCCCGCACCCCCAAAGGCAAAGGATTGACAGGTCGCAACCGGCGTAAAATTTTGTTTGACAAAGACAGGCAATTGAGCAACAATGAAATTTGGTTCGCGCAATGTAGTTCAATGGGGACAGATAAGTCCCGGATTAGGCCCGTGTTAGTAAAGGGCAGCGTCAGCCTTAACGGTGCAGCCCGTCCCGCTTAATCAGGGACTTTTCCGCAAAATCAACACATTTTCCACTTTTTGGCCTCGTCGCAGCCGTCGGGTGCCCAAAAAGTAAAGAAGTTGCGCACCTTTCAGCCGTCGGGCATCCAAAAAGTAGAGAAGTTGAACACCTTCCAGCCGTCGGGTGCCCAAAAAGTAAAGAAGTTGGGCACCTTTCAGCCGTCGGGCAGCCGAAAAGTAAAGAAGTTGGGCGCCTTCCAGCCGTCCGGTGCCCAAAACGTAGAGAAGTTAGGCACCCGACGGCTGGAAGATGCCCGAAAAGTAAAGAAGTTAGGCACCCGACGGCTGGAAGATACCCATATTTTGCAAAATTTGGTCGTTTGACGGGCCATAGGCGGATTCAAGGCCCAAAAGGAGAGATTTAGATGGGAAATAATCGTTTACCGCAAGACCGCGACAAGCTGTATCGCAAGTTAGATGAGGCCGCGCAAGGGGCCGAGGACAATGGCGCCACTATCGGATTGGTGCATAATACCGCCGCTCTTATTCGCGCTGACCGCACCGCGTTATTCAACGCCGAAAAAGCCGCCGATGACACCTATGCCGCGCTCGGCGCGGCCAAAACCGCGCTCAAAAACGCCGATAAAGCGCTCACCAAATGGATTCGCAAGACAGTATCGGTATTGAAACCTGTGCTCGGCGAAGCGGGCACGGCGTGGCTGCCGACAGGAATTGGCCCCAATTCACTCGACCCCGGCCCCAACCAAGCCGCGCGTTTTACGCAAGGCGAACGCTTAGTGCTGTATTTGACGGACAATGCCGCCCGCGAATCCGCCGCTACCACGCCGCCCGTCACCGCCGCGCACGGCGCTCTCTTGGTCGGCAACGTCACAAGCGCCCGCGAAGCCCTAAAAACCGCGCGCCGCCTGCACCTCGCCGCCGCTGGCGCGCTGCAAATCGCCGATCATCAAGCGCGCAACCGTCTGCACGGTTTAATTGGCGAACTGACCCAACTTATCGGCCCCATCAACGACCTTTGGCACGATTTCGACCTCGAAGAGCCGGGCGTTTTGGGCAATCCCGAAGAACCCAGCGGACTCGAAGGCGAAACAGGTGCCCCCGGCGTGCTGATTCTCGATTGGGACGACGCCGCGCGCGCCGATTATTATCAAGTCTGGCTGCAACTGGTCGGCACTGACACCGAACCGCATCGCATTCCCGAACAATTTCGCAACAGCGAAGCCATATTGCGCAACCTGCCTTCGGGCGCCACCGCCAAAATTTACGTTATCGCCCTCAACGACCACGGCCAAAGCACTAAAAGCGACATCCTCGAAATCTTCGTGCCATAACACCATTTAGGGCGGCGCCATTTGGCGCCGCCCTGACAATTGCCTTTTCCGCAAAAGGAAATTTATAATGAAACAGTCTGTATCCAAACTGGCGCGAATTATCTGCGCTGCCGCTGTTGTGCTACCGTTGGTATCGCCCCGTCCAGCTCTGGCGTATGGTGGGGATGGTCACTCTATCGTGGCCGACATTGCGTTGTTGGAATTGAGCCGTTCTAACACGGCATCCGACAAGAAAGTCATCGCTGCCGTGAATAAGCTGCTCAATGACAGCGGCGCGATGCCTCAACTGACATCAAATTCCAGTCCAGAGGACGTAGCGAAGGTGTGGGAGGCCGCCGCGCGTTGGGCCGATGATATTCGCCCGCCGATGCCCGGTCGAAGGGTGAATGCAGCGCGTAAAGACGCTTTGGGAGTAGGCTTTTTAGATAAGATCAAAGCGAAGTTTCCCCATGATAAAGAACACCACACTGACTGGCACTTTGTAGATGTGCCGTTCAATTTCCGTGGCGCGAACAGCCGACACCCGCTCTACTCGCGCAGTAACGTGTGGACTAAATCCGATGACCTCGTTCAAATGCTGCGCTTTTGTGCGCAAACTTTGCATGGCGACCCATCGCCAGACACATCGGTATCGCCAGTAGAACTCAGTAAACCCGAAGCCTTGCGGTTGATAATTCACTATGTCGGCGATTTGCATCAACCGCTGCACGTTGGTTGTGGCTATCCCATCGAGGAAAATGGCATGGTTGCCTTTAAAATCCCCCAAGGCCCGGACGCCGAGAATTTGGTGCCCAAGTCAGATCGTGGCGCGAATAAATGGTTCGTATCTTTAAAAACCATGCTGCCCAGCGAAACCTCTCCCGTAAAGCTGCACAGCTATTGGGACACGCACATAATCAATCTCATCCGTCGCCAAAACTCGAAAATTCAAACCGCGCGACTTTTGGATGCTAAGTTGACACCTTTGCGGCGCAAATGGCTAACATTGAAGGGTGATTATCGCTTGTGGTCAGTGGCGTGGGCCAATGACTCACTGCGCATAGCACCACAGGCTTATAAAGGTCTGGTCTTTCATCTGGGCAATAGCACCGAAGACGAAGAATCTACGGCTGAACTGCCGGAGACTTCCGCACGGGCCTACGAGCGTCAAGCCACGAACCTGACACGCATTCAATTAGCAAAAGCCGGTTTTCGCTTGGCCGAAATTCTGCGCGCCACACTCGGCGCCTAATCGCAACGAAACGATAGCCCCAACAACAACGAAGGTTCGTTCACGGTGTAACATCGGAATGAAGGGACAATAAAGGAGAATTATGCCAGAACCAATGATTTTTTCGACGGAAGATTGGGGCGCCCAACCGCCTCACGGCCACTTTGCCACCAAACTGGCCGAAGGGATTGTGGTTCATAACACGCAGGGCGCCAACCGCGCGCCGGGCACCACCCTTGCCAAAGAAAAGCAAGCCGCCTTCGCCGTGGCGCGGCAAATTCAGCAAGACCACTTTCACAGGCACCCCCACCCCTTCGGTGACACAGGGCAGCACTTCACCATTAGCCGGGGCGGTTTAATTTTGGAGGGACGACACGGCTCATTGGCAGCTGCCAAATCGGGTAAGGTCGTGCGCGGTGCCCATGCCGATTCGCCGCACAATCGCGCTAATCAGGTGCTTTTTGGCATCGAAGTCGAAGGCGACAACCGCGTAGAAGTTGGCGGCGACCACGTCACAGACAAGCAGTTCAAAGCTTTGATTGAATTGTGCGCTTGGTTATCTTTCTGGGGCCACTTCGATAGCAGCCACATTCAACCCCATCTGGACGTTGAAGCCGGTCACACCGATTGTCCCGGCCTTTTCGCCAATCGAATTCCAGATTTAATTGCAGCAGTTCATGACCGTAAAGTCGAAATCATCCAATCACATAATTAACGGCGCGGCACAATAAAAAGCTACATAAATACAGATGATGTTTTTTGTATTTATGTAGCTTCAATAGTCCGTTACCCAAGTGAGGTTGCGTTTTTCCCCGCAGTCTGTCAGTCTCAAAGGATGCAAAAAACACATCTGAATTTGAGTGATGATGACCGTGAGTTTCTCCACGAATTGGTCAAGAAGACCAATCTGAGTGTCAA